>CAMEQB010000202.1 GCA_945932505.1 uncultured Spirochaetales bacterium | reverse complement strand
AAAAACATTGCATTTGGTCTTGAGAACCTTAAGTGGGAAAAGAGTAAGATTGACGAAAGAGTAAAAGAACTCCTGGCTCTTTTGAAGATTGAAGAGTTCAGTACTAGATATCCAGCTGAGCTCAGTGGCGGTCAGCAGCAGAGAGTTGCCATTGCAAGAACTCTTGCAACCAACCCTAGGGTACTATTGATGGACGAGCCTCTCTCCAACTTGGATGCAAAACTGAGGATGGAGATGAGAACAGAGCTTAAGAGACTCCATAGAGAGACAGGAGCTACTTTTGTATATGTAACTCATGACCAGTTGGAGGCTATGACTCTTGCAACAAAAATCTGCCTTCTTGATAAAGGTGTACTCCAGCAGTATGCTCCTCCACTTACAGTATATAACAAGCCTGCAAACACTTTTGTTGCAGACTTTGTAGGAAGCCCGACCATCAACTTCTTAAAGTGTAAGAATGAAGGAAATGGAGTATTGTCTTCTCCTATTGGAAAGGTAAAGTTCAATAGAGTTGATGGTGCAATGGTAGATGTAGGAGAGAATCCTACAATTGGAATCAGACCAGAGTTTGTTACAATGGATAAGAATGGAAAACTGGAAGGCGAGGTCCTTTCTTCTCTTCCATCAGGTATGGAGACCACTCTTAGACTTAAAGTTAAAGACTATGTATTCTCTTCTGTTCTCTTTGGATCTTTGGACTTTAAGGTAGGAGAGAAGTTGCCACTTTCCCTTCCTGGAGAGACAATTGTTCTTTTTGACAGCAATGGAAATTATAGTGGCGAGGGATCTTTGGAGATACTATAATCACATCATGAAAAGATTACTTATATTGATGTTGGTTGTTTTATCTGTTTTCTCCTTTTCTTCCTGCGCAAGGGCCATGAAAGAGTTCTCTCAGGAGATGACATACTCTGATCCTCAGACCATAGGAGGGGAGTGGACTGTATACTTCGATAATGGCGATGTGTTCAATAACGCAGTCTGTACATATTGGGGTACTGAAGACGACACTTCTGTCTGGAAGCTACCAGATGGAACTATGTTGATTCAGTCTGGTACAGTCCATGCCGTGCAGGAATCTTCAAATTGATTAAAAATAATGGCGGGTGAAGCAATCATCCGCCAAACTTTAGAATGGGAGAGTAAGACTCTCTTCTTTATCATCTACTCTATAGTGGATAATAGTCTTGTCTCCTCTAACGATTCCTGTTATTTCTCCTTTTTCCCATATTCGTCTCACTCTCTTATATTCTTCTATTTCTACATCAGTGTAGAGAGATGGGTTATCAGAAGTGAGAAATAGGCCTTTATTCAGGGCATCGAATATAGAGAGCATCATCTTTCTTTCTTTTGATAGATGAATATTATCTCTACGTAAGAAGAATACATCAGGATCAGTTATGAATCCTCCGTTGTTAAGCGCTTTACGATGGAAACTAGTCTCCAAAGCTCTTTTGGTGCTTGGCCTTTCGCTATGTATTATCTTCATCCATATCTTGTCATCCCAATCAAGTGTCACGTCACAAGAGACTCTACAGTAATCAACTCTACCGAATGCAGCTCCAAGAGGAACTCCACAGCCAAGAATCAACTTGTCTTTTGAGAGTTCTCTCAAAAAGTCCATGGCTCTGATCATTCTTTCACTTCGTGTTTCATTCTCTTTTGAAGAAGGTGCTGCAGCATATAAGAAGTCCAGCTTCACTAGGTCAAAGCCCCACTTGTTGTACACAGTGTCAAAGACTTTCCTCAAATATTCCTGGAACTCTTTGTTGTCTATATCAAGAGCCCAGAAACCAGACCAGTTACAGCCACACTTAAATTTCTCCCCCTTGATATTGAGGAGCCAATCTTTATGATTCTTATATATGTCACTCTTTTCCTCGGCAACAAATGGTGCAAGCCAGAGACCGGCAAGAAATCCTCGTCTATGTATTTCATCAACCATTCTCTTCATGTCTGATTGGAATTTGGTTCTGTCTTGGAACCAGTCTCCTACATACATTTCCCACCCATCGTCAATTTGGAATAAGTCGCCTTTTTTTAGTATCTTCTGGCATCCATTTAAGTCCTCAAGAATAGTTTTCTCGCTTATATCCTGATACCTGTTATACCAAGAGCTATAACCGGCAAGAGGTTTCTTTGTTATCTTTAGGTTCATCTCTTTAAACCAAGAAGCGAACACTTCGTCTTCTTTCCCTTTTTTTGTATAGAGATCGAAGATATGAAACTCTCCATCAAACTTTAAATTATCTATATCTTTCTTGATCCTTATTTCACCCTTGTTTGTATCTAAAAAGAACTCTGTCCATCCATAGCTTTCGTCAAGAGAAGAGAGTAGTGTGAACTCATCTCTTTTTCTTATTGTCATATATGTAAAACCATGGAGTTCTCCTTTCTTTCCGCTATAAGGAACGAAAGTATAATCGCCATATAAAGGAAGGCTATAGTGTTTGATAATAGAACTAGGAATGCCTCTCAAGCCTCTCTCTTTTCCATTTCTATCCATTTCTTTGGAGTAAGTCCAAGTCTGGTAACCATTAAG
>CAMEQB010000201.1 GCA_945932505.1 uncultured Spirochaetales bacterium | reverse complement strand
CCCCTGAATTGTAGGTTTGGAATCTGTCCCCAACAAAAGTCCCAGTGACTCTTTGACAAACTTCATCCCGAATTTTTCTACATAACCGTTTGCAGAGTAATAACAATACCAAGTGTTCTCACCATCTTTATATCTGACATCCACACTTGTTATATACCTGCTGGCCCACCCCTCTTCTGCAGTCTTCTGGATGACTTTCTCAGTCTTCCAATCTTTTCCATCTTGGGAAGTAAGAAGAAGAACACAGGAAGTAGATCTATTCTTCTCCCTGTCATATGAGTAAGCGCATTCAAAGGCTGCAAGCCCGTCAGAGCAAGGAACAATACGAACAGATCCAACAGCCAAGTTTCTATACTCCGAGTCTGGTTCAATCTCTAATAACGGCTCAGGGTTTACTCTCCACTCTTTATCAAGGTAATCGGATTCGGCATACATAAGGCGTGCTGTAGTCTTCTGCCTTGTATCATACATTCTGGTTTCGCCGGCACCGAAATATAGGCGATATCTTCCTTCCCATTCAATTAGCTGAGGACGCGATACCCTGACAGGTCCATCTTTATATTGGGCTCTCTTTATCTTCGTGGAGTCCAATACAAGCTTTGGCTTAGACCAAAGCATCAGATCATTTGATGAGATTACCATGATACGGGAAGCGGAGATGGAGTCGTCACTTTTCTTAGAGAAATTAGTCCTGTCGTGAATCTCGTAGAAAAGCCAGTATGTTCCTCCTTCACGGAATATAAAAGGAGAATGGGCACGCCATGTAATAAGGTGTTCTCTTCTCCACTCCAAACCGGAAGTGGAAGTAAAATGTTCCAATCCTATCCAAGTATGGGCGAACATATGCCATAGTCCGTCCGGTGACTCTTCTGGAAGTAAATATGCGGGGTCACAAAGCTTTAAAGCACCCCTTGTGGCGATGGGCTCGTCATTAAAAGCATACCAATAAGAGTCTGTAATCTTGGATAACGGTTGATATCGCATTAGAGCTTAGTTCCTCTTTTCAAAAGCCTCATTAAGATTCCATTTCTTTACCGCCCACTTCATAACCTTATTATAAATAAGGAATGAAAGGATGAATGAAGCTACTATTACTACAAAAGGTACATAAATGACAATTGTCTCAGGAACACTGAGTGCGTTGCAGATAAGAGATGAAATGACCATCAATACAACAAAGAGTCCCAAAACCAATGCAAGATTAAAGAGTGTAGCAAGAAGCATGAACACCCATTTGTTTACCTTTTTCTCACCCATATATTACTTTACCTCCGTCTTTTTACTATTTTTGACTTCATCGACTATCAGCGTAATCAATAACAGTATTACAGAAACTACTACACACCCGTCACCTACATTCCATGTAGGGAAACGCTCTAAGCCAAAGAGGCCATAAAACTTGACGCTTATCCAGTCCACTACCCTCAACTGTCTGAATATTCTGTCGATTAAGTTTCCCATTCCTCCGCCAAGAATTCCTGCTAGGCACCAACGCTGCAAAGTCGATACTTCTTTATCCAGCTTATGAGTATAAACAGCCCAAGAAAGCAACACCATAAGAGCAATAGGGAGTCCTATGAAGAATATATACTTAACAAATAAAGGTAGGCTATCACCCATACTGAAGGCTACAGCTGTATTTCTCACATGGACTATCCACAAGAAGTCGCCAAAGAATGAATATCCTATCGTCCCTTCCGGAATATTTGCCACTATCCAAGACTTTGTGACTTGATCGGCAACAATAATAAGCAAAGATAAGAAATAAGGAAGAGACCTCTTTATTTTATCATTCTTCATAGGCCTGTATCCTCTTCAATAAACATACACTCTACTCCCAGAGACTCTGTCATCTTCATTAGAGATTTGACTCCAAATGTCTCGGTTCTGTAGTGTCCGCCAGCTAGAACAGAAAGCCCCGCTTCATAAGCTTTCCAGTAGATGTCATGTTTGATCTCTCCAGTGATGAATAGATCAACATTTTGTTCAACTGCTTCGTCTATCTCTCCCGATCCCGAGCCAGAGACTATAGCAAGGGAAGAGAACGTCTCTTTATTCTTTGGGTTGATTATTCTGACTCTATTCCAATCGAAGCCTAAGATATCTGAGATCTCTTTAAGAGTCTTTGGCTCTTTCAAGTCTCCCTTGACTCCAATCTCTTTTCCTTTCCAATCTCCGAAGCCTACTCTATCCTCCAACTTCAAGGCATCTGCAATCCCTGAGTTATTGCCATATTTTTCATTGGCATCAAGAGGAATATGCACTCCATATAGCATCAGCCCACCCTTTATCGCTTCTGACACTCTCTTGTAGTGGTCTCCGGTAATTGTCTCACATCGTCCCCAAAATAGGCCATGATGAACCACGAGAATATCAGCATTCCATTCCACAGCCTTCTTTATTGCTGAAAGAGAAGCATCAACAGCGAATGCAGCTCTTTTGATCTCTCTATCTTCAGCCTCAATCTGAACACCATTGAGAGATATATCTTGGTAATCAGAGATATTAAGAGTTTCTGAAAGTAATGATGAATATTCTTTTAGAGTCATAAGA
>CAMEQB010000200.1 GCA_945932505.1 uncultured Spirochaetales bacterium | reverse complement strand
GAGTTTCTATATGTTGTGAAACGAATAGTATACCCGTTGTCTTCTACCGGCCCAGAGGAAGCGACTTCCCTCCAGGAAGGAAGAGAATCCAAGTTATCGAAGAAGACTTCGGCGCCTCCGTCTGCGTCTACTTTCGTCAGAAGCACTTCGCTGCAATATGGCAGCATTGTGTGATACATCATTGCCCCGCCGATAACAAATATATCGTCAGAAGGAAGCGCGGAGAGAAGAGAGAAAAGCTCTGGTAGAGACTCTACCATCGTAAAGCCATCTCTATCTGCCCTCTCTTTGTCTCCACCAGGCCAAAGGACAATGTTCTTTCTCTTTGGAAGAGGCTTCCCCTCTGGAAAAGAAAGAAGAGTATTAGAGCCCATGACTACTATCTTATTAAGAGTAGTGGAACGAAAAAACTTCATATCTTTTGGCAGACGGAACATCAAATCATTCTTCTTTCCAATCCCCCATTTTTTATCGCAATGCAGAATAGCCTTCATATCTCCTCCTAGATTGCAACCGGGATATCATACTTCTTCTTATTGCACTCATAGCCTTTAAGCTTGAAATCATCGGTAGTGAATGCATAGAAGTCTTTGATCTCTTTGTTCATCACAAACTCTGGAGCTGGATACTGCTCATTCTCTATGATCTCTTTAACAATAGGAATGTGTCTATCGTAGATATGGGCATCTGCAATTACGTGTACCAGCTCTCCAACCTCCAAGTCAGAAACCTGAGCCATCATATACATCAATACAGCGTATTGGGCCACGTTCCAGTTGTTGGCGGTAAGCATATCTTGGCTACGCTGATTGAGTATTCCATTCAGTGTGCGGCCAGAGACATTAAATGTCATCGAGTAAGCGCATGGATAAAGCATCATCTCAGAGAGGTCGTGGTGGTTGTAGATATTGGTAAGTATTCTTCTTGACTGAGGATTATGCTTTAAGTCATAGAGGACCCTATCAACCTGATCGAACTCCCCTTCTTTATACTTGTGCTTTACTCCTAATTGGTAACCATAAGCTTTACCAATGGTTCCATTCTCATCTGCCCAGCTGTCCCATACATGAGAGTGTAGGTCTGAGATTTTGTTGGATTTCTTCTGCCATATCCAGAGCATCTCATCTATTGCGCTCTTTAGGTATGTCTTACGTATAGTAAGGATAGGAAACTCTTCCTTCAGGTTATATCTATTTACAATACCGAACTTCTTAATAGTGTGGGCAGGAGTGCCGTCAGCCCAATGAGGTCTTACTTCCAAGCCCTCGTCGGAGAAGCCGTTTTCCAGAATATCTTTTATGTTTGCAATAAAAATCTGATCCGCTTTACTCATTTTTTCCTCTTATTTTCTTGAAAGCTTATTTTTTATATATTCCAACCAATGTCTGAAGGTGCTCTTATCATCATTCTTGATAACGTCTTTGGCTGCATCTTCTTCTGTAGAGAGAGCATCGATACGCTTCATCTCATCCCAGCGCCTTACCAGCCACATATACATGTCTCCATCAGTGGAACCTGGGAAATGAGACCTGAGATGCTCCTTATCTATGGCTTCAATTATCGGCGAATACACATTCTTATACCAGCTCTCAGCACCCTCTTGAAATGAAAGAACCCTTTCAAGGTGCTCATTGGCATAGTATTTATGTACAAGAATATGATGAACCATCTCCGGGTATGCGCCGGGGGTGGTGAACCATATTTTATCCATAGGAAGGTACGTCGGATTATATTGTTCGATGAACCTTTGTCTCTCGTAGGCTACGACTCTCTTTTTCAGCTCATTAAGAGTCATACCCTCCTCCAAAGGTATCTTTGAAGATAGTTCCACTACTTCTGCGTCGATAAACTCCAAGCCCTCGCTTCTTGCCACCGATACTCTATGGTTTCCATCCCTCACAAAGTACCACTCTCCAATCTTATAAACAGAGATGGGAGGAAGAGTGACGTTATCGATACGAGCGGCATCTACACTCTCCCATCTGTTCTTTAGAGAGTTATTTGTAGGATAAAAGGCAAGTGAGAAGTCTTGGTAGCGGTTCTCGCTTCCAATAATCTTCTTTACTTCTATGGCCTGCATTCCTAGATATGCCTCGCTATCAGGCTTAATCAGTTTCGTCACTTCATAAAGCGAAAGCAAATTAGGATTCTTCCACCTGAAAGTTGAGAATACTTTCTGAATCTTTGCTTTTAAGCGAGCTACATCGAAATCGTTGGCAGTAACGGAACGATCCGCCATTACTTCATCCTCCAAGCTTATCATCATCGATGAGGTAACTGCCGTATACGTTGATGACCTTTGTTTTTCCAAACTCAGTTACACGCGGCATATTACAATCATCAAGGTGGACATGACCATGAATAAGGTAACTGGGTTCATATTTTTTCATGAAGTCCAAGAAACACTTAAATCCCATGTGGCAGAGATCCTGCCCGTCCCCCATACCATATGGTGGAGCATGTGTCACCAAAATGTCTAGATACCTGCCATATCTCCTCTTGTTATACAAGAGGCGAGGAATCATCTTTCTTATTCTTCTCTCCATCTCGCGCTCACTGTATTGGCTATCTCCTTCGTTATATCGCA
>CAMEQB010000199.1 GCA_945932505.1 uncultured Spirochaetales bacterium | reverse complement strand
AGTCGTATTGATGTGAGGCTGTGTACTCCAACAGAAAGAGAATAAATAAAGATTTTGAGGGCTATCAATCAAAAAGCCCTCAAATTATCTTATTGTAATATAAAATGTTACACTACATTCTAAATATAACCTTTATTTGGCATCATCTTTATCTACAAACTCAAAATCTTTCTCGATATAAGCCAACTTAAACTCAGCATTGATCAAAGGTTTGATCTTTATTATTTCCCTGTTCTACTAAATATCTCACGTTAAATGAGTATATTAACATCGATTACACAAAAGATTACAAAAGCAGTGACTTATTCTAAGGTTGCCAATGAACAAAATGATCTTTGTCATTTCTATGTGTAATATAGCCTCCTAGAGCAATATTTCGACATTTTAAGGGATTTTAGCGTTCTATGTATTGCAGTGTATTCCTTCAGTAAAAACTTTATATAGGAGGATTTGATGTGACTGCTCCATCAGTTTTCCTTTCTAAAGATGAAGATATCGATTATTTTAAGCTATATTTAGCAGATACAGGTCTTATGGTTTCCCTTTTAGCTGATCTTAGCGAGGAGGAGGGAGAGAATATCTATGCAAAACTTCTTTCTGATAAGCTCCCTGCCAATCTTGGGTTTCTTTATGAAAACGCTGTAGCCCAAGCTATTCAGTCTACAGGAAGAAATCTTTTCTATATGACTTGGCCGAAGGAAAACTCCACTCATAATTATGAGATAGATTTCCTTATCAGGAGAGGAACACACGTACAACCTATAGAATGCAAAAGTTCTAGGATAGATCCTCACTTGTCATTGGATGAGTTCTGTAGGAAATACTCCGCCATTGTAATAGATCCTTTAATAGCAAGCCAAAAGGATATCAGGAAGATTGGCGCTATCACAAATATTCCATTCTACATGATTCCCAATATCTTGGAGTGACGACCATCATTCGGAAAAACCGGGCATAATTAAGCTTTTTTTGTTGGGAAAATCGGGCAAAAACAAGTGGAAAATATTGGAAAAATCGGGCATTTTCTCTAATTTAAATTGATAAAAAACAGGCATTATCTTATAATATAAGAAATTAATGGAGTAACAATGCTTTGGAGAAAAGATAGCAAAGAAATACGAAATTGGGTTAATACTTCTGATAAAACAGCATTACTGGTAACAGGGGCTCGTCAGACAGGTAAAACAACATTAATCAGAAATATCCTTGAAGAAGAAGGGGTACACTTTCACGAAATAAACTTTGTAGAACAAACGGAAATTATCGACTTCGTTATTAAAGCACTACAAAAGGGTTCTTCTTATTTTATTTCTATTCTTCCACTTATTTTAAACAAAACCATAGAGAAAGGAGATGTCATATTCTTTGATGAAGTACAAGAGTGTCCTGATATTGTTACAGCTATCAAATTCTTAGTTGATGACAACACTTATAGGTACATCCTTTCAGGATCCCTCTTAGGTGTTGAATACAAGAATTTAAGATCTGCACCTGTAGGATATTTGGAAATAATCGATATGTTTCCAATGACCTACGAAGAATTTATCGCAGCGTTTGGTGGTGGTCCTTCCATAATAGAAAAACTCAAATCCTCACTTTCAAGCCTATCTCCTATTGATGACATTCTTCACAAAAAGCTAATGGACTTATTCTTTCTCTACTTGGTTGTCGGAGGAATGCCTCAGGCAGTCGATAAATACGTTACTACTAAAGATTTTATGGCTGTCTCAAAAACCCACTCTTCTATTATGAACCTATACAAAATGGATTTCACTAGATACGAAGAAAAAGACAAAACACTGAGGCTAAAGAAAATCTATGATCTTATCCCCTCTGAGCTGGATTCAAAAAACAAGAGATATATTTTTTCTGATATAGATCCAAATTTTAAATATGATAGATATGAGAACAGCTTTAATTGGCTCATTGATGCAGGCGTTGCTATTGCTGTACATAATGCCAAGTCACCAGAAATGCCACTTATAGCAAATCTAGAGAGCAATCTGATGAAGCTTTTTCTATCAGATGTAGGATTACTTTCTACATGCTTTGGACCACAAACTCAACTAAAGATTCTGAATGAGGATGATGAAATAAACAATGGATCTATATTTGAAAACTTTGTTGCCCAAGAATTATACAGAACAAATAGAAAGCTCTATTACTCACAAAACAAGAAACTTGGAGAAGTAGACTTTCTTATAGAAAAAGATGGATCTGTAATCCCAATAGAAGTCAAAAGTGGCAAGGAATATACAAAACATAAGGCCCTATCTTCTTATCTTTCTGTGGATAATTGGAGAATGAATAAAGCCTATGTTTTGTATAAAGGAAACATTAAAGTTGATGGAAATATTGTCTATCTACCCATCTATATGGCAGGCCTATTGCTGCTAGACAACGTATCCTTCCCTTCATTGAATATAGATTTATCAGGGATATAAAAGAGATCTTTTATGATTTAGTCATGAGAGGGTCTCAAAACCCTCTCATAACTTACCCCGAATAGACACTAGATTCTCTTTTTGTTTACTTCAACGGAAGCGGAGACGAGTTTCTATATGTTGTGAAACGAATAGTATACCCGTTGTCTTCTACCGGCCCAG
>CAMEQB010000198.1 GCA_945932505.1 uncultured Spirochaetales bacterium | reverse complement strand
AGGGAAAGAGGTGATTTATGTCAGATAACAAACACACATCATATATTTCTGGTAAAGAATCCAGAAGAATCACCAAGTTCAATAGAAGGGTGACTAAGAAGCTTGAGGCTGACAGAGCAAATGCAAATAAGGATCCTCAGCTCTACACTACAAAAATGAGAGACGATAATAACGTCGTCGAGTTTGATAACGTCTGTACCTTCTTCTTCACAGAAGTTGGTACAGTAAAGGCAGTAGACGGTATCTCCTTCGATGTTCCTAAGAACTCTACTGTTGGTGTTGTCGGAGAATCTGGTTGTGGTAAGAGTGTTACATCTCTTTCATTGATGCAGCTGTTGCAGCGCCCTACAGGACAGGTAGTAGGCGGTGAAATCAGATTCAATAAAGGCGACGGCACTGCTTATAATATTGTCAACACTCCAAACTCAATTATGGAACAGATCAGAGGCAACAAGATGTCTATGATCTTCCAGGAGCCTATGACAAGCTTAAACCCTGTATTCCGTATCGGAGATCAGGTGGATGAGGCCATCATTCTCCATAATCCAGGTATGAGCGAGGAAGATGTAAAGGCAAGAACTCTCGAGCTTTTGGAGATGGTAGGGATAGCAAACAAAGAAGGCGTATACTCAATGTACCCACATGAACTTAGTGGTGGAATGAGACAGAGAGTCATGATCGCCATCGCTCTTGCTTGTAAGCCTGAGCTCATTATTGCTGACGAGCCTACAACAGCCTTGGACGTAACAATCCAGGCTCAGATTCTCGATCTCTTGGAGAATTTGAAGAAGAAAATCGGTTCTTCAATTATGCTTATCACCCATGACCTTGGCGTTGTTGCAGGTATGGCTGACTATGTCGTCGTCATGTATGCAGGACGTGTAATCGAGAAGGGTACTGCGGATGATATTTTCCATCATCCAGCTCATCCATATACAATCGGTCTCATGAAGTCAAAGCCTGTAGTAGGAAAGAAGGTAGAGGAGCTTTATAACATTCCAGGAAGCGTTCCAAACCCAGTAAACATGCCTAACTACTGTTATTTCCGTGACCGCTGTGAGATGCAGTGCGATATGTGTAGTGGAAAGTATCCACCATCAATCAGAATCAGCGATACACACGTTGTATCATGCTATAGGTTCTATGATGAGAAGAATGTCATAGAATATCCAAAGACAGTTAATCCGGAGGAACTATAAATGGCAGAAGAAATCAAGAAAGTAGACTTACTTGAAGGGGCTGAGAATAATCCGGATAACCTTCTTGTGGTCAAGAACTTGAAGAAGTATTTCCCTATTAAGAGCAGCTTCTTCAAAATGACTGTAGGTAACGTAAAGGCTGTTGACGGAGTATCATTTGCTATTAAGCGTGGTACAACTATGGGCCTTGTAGGTGAATCAGGATGCGGTAAATCAACTATCGGCCGTACTATTCTCCGCTTGCAGGATAAGACAGAGGGTGAAGTATATTTCAATGGAAAAGATCTTTTTTCTCTCTCCAAAGATGAGCTGAGAAAAGAAAGGCCTAATATCCAGATCATCTTTCAGGATCCATATTCCTCACTTTCTCCTCGTCTCCCCGTAGGTGAAATCATCGGGGAAGCTGTAAGAGAACATAAAATCGTTCCTCCAGAAGAGTTCGACGATTACATCACAAGAGTTATGGAAGCTTGTGGTCTCCCTGAGTATGCCAAGTCCAGATATCCACATGAGTTCAGTGGTGGACAGAGACAGAGAATCTGTATCGCAAGAGCTTTGGCTCTTAACCCGGATTTCATTCTCTGCGATGAACCTGTTTCTGCTCTTGACGTATCCATCCAGGCACAGATCATCAACCTCTTGAGAAGTCTTCAGAAAGAGTTCGGGCTTACATATCTCTTCATCAGCCATGACCTCTCTGTCGTCGAGCATATCTCTGATACAGTCGGTGTCATGTATCTGGGAAATATGGTTGAGTTTGCTCCAACAGAAACACTCTTTAAGAATCCTCTCCATCCTTATACAGAGGCTCTCTTCTCAGCCATTCCTATCCCTGATCCTGATTACCAGATGCATAGAATAATCCTTGAGGGATCTATTCCTTCTCCTGCTAATCCTCCTAAGGGATGTAAGTTCCATACTAGGTGTAGAAAGTGTATGGAAATCTGTAAGTATGCAGATCCAAACTTCAAGCTAGTTGAAGACGAGCACTTCGTCGCATGTCACTTATATAACACTGAGGAAGAGAATAAGATTGCCCAGCGTCTGACAGAAGAGGCTAAGAAGGCTGAAAAGGAAGAAGCTGAGAATCAGAAGAATGGAAAGAAGAAGTAATGCATAGAAAGAAGAAAAGAGACAGATTTGCCGAAGAAGATGATGGCAGAAGCTTTGCCAATATGAATGTGGAGGGGATGCCATGGTATCGTCCTCCACAGGAGAGTGATGCAAAGAAGGGTGAGACTCCCGAACTCTCTCCCAAAGAGTACAAATACTTTATGTGGGGCGTGTTGAAGGCTGCACTTCTTGTGGGTGGCGTCTTTATCGCAGTCTTCTTTCTCTTTATATTTTTCCTTGATTTTATTGTTTTCAAGAACTGATCAAAAGCGGGGCGATGCCTCGCTTTTGTCAT
>CAMEQB010000197.1 GCA_945932505.1 uncultured Spirochaetales bacterium | reverse complement strand
CAGGGTCGTTTTCTCCACTTGATACAGTACGTGATTCATTGATAAAAGTGCCGCTTGAGAGAGTATTTGTCTTTCTCATCTTCTCTCTGCCCCAGGTACCGCTGAAAGTAGTTATGTCTACTTCTTTTGCCCTGAAGTCGATTTGGGAAGAAGCGATGGAGCGGATATTGAGAGTAGAGTCCGAGTCATTGAAGACGACGCTGCGTCTAGTAATAGTGTCTGAAGAGTAGAAAGACGTGTAGTAGGTCACCAGCCTTATATTTCGACTTTTATCTCTAAAGGTGACTTCGAGTGTCTCCGCGTCGTTGGTTCCAGCAACGGCCTGAGGCATTTTTGCTCCTTTAAACCTGACAATGCCAGGATGGATGGCAAAAGATTCATACCTTAGATCCAGAGTCCTATCACCTTTATCTCCAAAGCTGACGGCAATAAACGGAGTCCTGTAGTCGCCACGACCTTCTGTAGAGAACTCCAACAGAGTGTCATCAAGAGAAAACTCACTGTAACTACGGTCACTTATTGTGCTCATCGTAGGAGCCTTTAGATGCTTCTCACTGAGGGCTGAAATAGAGAATACAGGATTCTTTATCCTCCTTCCCCAGTAAATATGTTCAGGATACCCTGTGTCTCCTGTATTGAAGACATAGCTTGTGTTCTCTGTATAAATGTGAAATAAACCGTCAATCTGCTCTACCATGCTCTAATGATAAGTCAAAGAGAGATATTTGTCATTGTTGTGGCTAAAAGCCCACATAACAAACACTTTCCCTCTTTTTTTGTTATATAAGTAACTTCTTGGCTCTTCTCTGTGTTAAAATAGTGATATGGATATAAGAAGACTGTCCCTTTGGGAAGGTAGAGATGCAACATATATGTCCAATGGCTCCTTCTTCGTAGTTACAGAAGACCAAGGAGAGATTACTTTGGAGCTTAGTGTACGAAACGGCCAAGGTGCCAGAGTGTCTCCTTTGTGCCTCCCTTACTTCAGAGGAACCGGCAGTGGCGTCATGAGTGATGAAAATGGCGAATGGTGGAGAATGAGACAGGGGCTTTATCAAGCAGGGGGCATGTATTTCTCATTTCCAAGTAGCAAAGATGACCATATCACTACATCCAACACTTATTGGAGTGTAAAGCGTTACGGCACTGAAGATGAGTTTGGAGGGGTATGGAAATACTCTGAAATGAAAAGTAGGGAAGAGGGGAATAGATATAAGGTAGGAAAGGTGGACCTTGTCATTCCAGGACACAATGTCATCTATATGGCTTACTCTATTACGAACCTAGGTGACACTATATTAAGGGGGAACCCTCAGTGGACTGCAGTATTGTCTTCTCCACTTGTTGAGAAAGGCACTTATATCAACACGAATGCCAAAAAGTTTAATGTATTTCCAGTAGCGTTCAGAGAGTCTGGGGTAAATAGATTTGTCCCTAATACAGTGTTCTCCGATCTAAGAAAAGCTCCTTTATTGAAGGGAGGGACTGCAGATGCTTCAATTGTTCCTTCCCCTACAGGCACCTATGATTATATTATTGGTCGTCTTTCAGATGATCCTATTTCATGGATATCTGCAACGAACCCCAATGATCAGATGACTTTTATGCTATATACACAGAAGGAACAGAACAGTGATGAGTTTTCTATGCCTTTCTGTACTATCGGTCAGAATTGGTATGGGAGAATGGATGCGCCTTGGGCTCTATTTGATGGCGCCACACCTCAGGTAAAATCACTTTCTCTTGGTTTTACATATGGAGAGAGCGGCTCATCAAACTTCGCTCTCAACCCAGGAGAGACCAAGACCTGCTATATGGCTGCTCTCTTTTCTTATATCGATAACCAGCGTCTTGCTTCCCTTGGTTTCTTCTCAAACGAAACAAAGCCCGAAGGCTTTATGCTCAAGAGGACAAAATCAACATTCCTCTGTGAAGCAGATACAGCTTTCAAGGCTTTGAGAAAAGTATCGAAAAGACTCTTCTTCCGTGCACAGAACGGAGGAGAGGATCAATAAGCGTCATAGAGTTCCATCAATATGTCGTCATAGATGTCGTATCCAAGGTATGGGCCATAGAATGGGCTGAGCGTTGAGAGGCCGAAGAATGCTTTACATGAGAAGAAAGCTGCCGGACCTTCATCTACATTCAGTGTTGCAGAAGCGATGACACCGAATGTAAAGCCAAGTGGATTTCTTGTCCTTCTCTCTTCTGTTGGAATAAGGGAGACGGCTAAAGTGCCGCCAACACCTAAACCAAGAGCTGAGTCATCTGTGTATTTTGCTTTCTGGACTTCAAATAGAGGACCTACCATTCCGTTTATTGTGATGTTTGTATCTACGTCTGTTACAAAAGATGGCCCAAATCCCAATGCCATATTCGCATCATAGTCTCCGTTGGAGAATCTTCTAAGGCCAAAATCAACATCTGCAAGTGTTCCGAATCCAACAGTAGTATTACTGCTTACATTGGCTCCATAGTGATAGAAAGTATGAAAACCCATTAGTGGACCGTTTATTCCATTGTTCCACCCTGATTCAAAAGCAAATGTGAAAAGCTGTCCCGAAGCGAAGGCTGAGCAAATGGTCAACATGATGATCAATAAAAAAGTAATTGTTC
>CAMEQB010000196.1 GCA_945932505.1 uncultured Spirochaetales bacterium | reverse complement strand
AGGACAATAAGGAATAAAGCCGGAACAATAAAGGAGGCTATATTATTATTTCTAGGCCCAAAGGTTCCTTTATTTCCTTCTTTCTCCTTTTGTCTTTCGATTTTCCTTTTTGCTTCATCCAATACCTTTATTACATAGTCATAATTAAAAGCTTCATTTAATACTGCGACATTCTTATCGCTATTCGTCACCTCCTCTTGGATTTTATTCTTTGGCTTAGGCCCTGGCTTTTTTCTTACCTTTACAACCTCTGTCGTTGTTGCTTGGTTATTTTCTTCTATCATAATTAACCTCCTTAAATAGTTAGGCTTTCTGCCTTTTGTGACTTAATGATGCTTCAAAAAGTTTGCTCTGGGGAGGAGTGAAAATTGAGAAAATATTCATGATGTGTTATTGTCTCTTGGGAGTTTTATATGTGGGTTATTTTTGCGTTTCTTTCTGCCTTCTTTGCAGGGATCACATCTATTCTTGCCAAGTGCGGTATCAGAAAGACAGACAGTAATGTGGCGACATTCATCAGGACAATAATTGTCCTTCTTTTTTCTTTATTGATGGTTATGATAGTCGGTTCTTTTCCAACTCTAAAGAATCTAAGTGCCAAGACTATTCTTTTCTTAGTCCTCTCTGGTCTATCGACAGGAGCCTCCTGGCTCTGTTACTTCAGGGCCCTTCAGAAAGGAAACATCAATAAAGTCGTACCTATCGACAAGTCAAGTACGGTACTTACCATTATTCTTGCAACAATCTTTCTAGGAGAGAGCATAACTCTATATAAGACATTAGGTATCATAGCCATAGGCCTCGGAACATTGATGATGATAGAGAAGAAAGATACAGAGAATAAAACAGAAGAGAAGGGGTGGCTCTTCTATGCCATACTCTCTGCTGTCTTTGCTTCCCTTACATCTATACTTGGTAAAGTAGGAATAGAGGGTGTAGAGTCTAATCTTGGAACTGCAATCAGAACTGTTGTAGTCATCGTCATGTCTTTTGTGATGGTATCTGTCACTGGGAAGGTGAAAGATATAAAGAGAATAGACAAAAAAGAACTAGCTTTCATTCTTCTATCAGGACTCTCTACTGGTGCTTCTTGGCTGTTCTATTACAGGGCGCTACAGGATGGAGAAGCAAGTATAGTTGTTCCTATCGATAAGCTGAGTATTCTCGTTACTATTGCTTTTTCATATTTCGTATTTAAGGAGAAACTTGGTAAGAAAGCATTAATAGGCCTAGTTCTCATTGTCGTGGGAACTTTAGTTTTGTTGATTAAGTGAAAGGATTAGATATGAGACTGGAGAAAATAAGTCAGGATAATGTTTGGGATGTAGCCAAATTAAAGGTGTCAAAGGATCAAGAGAGATTTGTAGCTTCCAATGTAGAAAGCATACTTGAAGCATTTGCTGTAAGGGAGGACGGGTATGTGGCTTTGCCCTTTGCTCTCTATGAAGAAGATACTCTAGTGGGTTTCTGTATGCTTGGCTACGGTGGAATAGGGGACGACGAGGAGCCAGAGATTGTGTATGGAAACTACTCTATCTGGAGACTTATGATAGGTTCTTCCTTCCAAGGAAAGGGACTTGGAAAGAAAGCTATGGAAGAGATACTAAAATATGTTAAGTCTTTTCCTCTTGGAGAAGCCGAATACTGCTGGGTTTCATACGAAGAAGAGAACGTTGGGGCTAAGAAACTCTACGAGAGCTTCGGCTTCTATGAAAACGGCGATGTGGATGACGGCGAGATTGTTGCTGTATTGAAGCTATAAAAAATCCCGCAGAGGCTATCTGCGGGAAATGAGACAAGAAATATTACTTTCTAGCTCTTCTCTTTCTTTCAAGGTTAGAGACGATCAATGAACAAGCAGCGTCTCCTGTGATATTAACAGTTGTTCTACCCATATCGAAGATTCTGTCGATACCTGCAACAAGAGCGATACCGTCGACAGGAAGACCTACAGAAGAAAGAACCATTGCAAGCATTACCATTCCGGCTCCCGGAACACCGGCTGTACCGATGGAAGCAAGAGTTGCTGTCAATACGATTGTAAGCATCTGAGGGAATGTAAGGTTAATACCGTAGCAGGCAGCGATGAAGATAGCACATACTCCCTGATAGATTGCTGTACCATCCATGTTGATAGTAGCACCCAGAGGGAGAACGAAGGATGAAACCTGCTTGTCTCCACCTAATTCTTCAACACACTTCATGTTGATAGGAAGAGTTCCTACAGATGAAGCAGAGGAGAAAGCGAACATTATGGCTGGCATCATGCCTTTGAAGAACTTGAGAGGGCTCATGCCTCCCATTGCAGAAACTGACAATGAGTAAATTACCACAGCATGGAGTATGTAGCAGAAATAAGCTACTAAGAGAACCATTGCCAAAGAGCCGAGGATCATTGCTCCGTTAGCTGCGATTACTGGGCAAAGAAGACAGAAAACACCGATTGGAGAAAGCTTAAGGATCAATTCCATACATTTCATAGAGATGGAGTTAAGAACCTCAAAAGCTTCGATGACTTTCGCATTCATCTTTTCTCCAACAAGAATAATAGAGAAACCAAGTAGGATAGCCATGACGATGATCTGAAGCATGTTGGCATTTGTTATTGGAGTAAGAAAGT
>CAMEQB010000195.1 GCA_945932505.1 uncultured Spirochaetales bacterium | reverse complement strand
AGCGACAGAAACCATGGTGCCATCCATTTTATTAACCTCCGCGACAGATATGGTCAGACTCAGGTAGTCGTGGACGACGACGCTTCCCCGCTCCTTCAGAAGAAGGCACAGGAACTTAAGCTTGAATACTGCATTGCAGTAAAAGGTATTGTCAGAAGAAGACCTGACTCTATGATCAACAGCGACATGGCTACAGGAGAGATTGAAGTCAAAGCTGAAGACATTCAGGTTCTTTCCCAGTGTGCTGTGCTGCCATTCATGATCGAAGACGAGAATAGCGCCAGAGAGGATTTAAGACTTAAATATAGATTCCTTGACCTTAGATGTAAGGGAATGCAGGACAGAATCAAACTTCGCCATGAAGTTGTGAGATCAATCAGAGAGTATTTCTATAAGACTGATTTCTATGAAATCGAGACTCCTACTCTCATCAGAAGTACACCAGAAGGAGCAAGAGACTTCCTCGTTCCATCCCGTATATACCCAGGTAAGTTCTTCGCTCTCCCTCAGTCACCTCAGCTTTATAAGCAGATTTTGATGGTTTCTGGTTTTGACAAGTATTTCCAGATTGCCAGATGTTATCGTGACGAAGATCCAAGAGGCGACAGACAGCTTGAGTTTACTCAGCTCGATATCGAGATGAGCTTTGTAAAGCGTGATGATGTCCTTGCTCTCATGGAGGACCTCTTCGGATATGTATTCAAGGATGTAATGAATGTTGAGCTCCCAGCTCACTTCAAGAGACTTACATATCAGGATGCCATGAATACTTATGGCTGTGATAAGCCAGACTTAAGATATGGCTTAGAGATTCATGACGCTGCTCCATTTGCTTCAGAGTCTACATTCACTCTATTCCAGGAAACACTCCAGAATAAAGGATATATCAAGTACATCGTAGCTCCAAAGACAGAAGGCCATGACTTTACTAGAAAGTACATAACATCCCTCGAGGATGCAGCAAAGATTTATGGAGCAAAGAGCCTCTGCTGGATGAAGGTCGATAACGGCACTCTCACTGGCGGTGTATCCAAATACTTTGCCGGAAAAGAGAGTTTGGTTCTTGAAGAGACAAAGGCAAAGGACGGCGACATGATTCTCATGGTTGCACTTGATAACTGGAAGAAATGCTGTAACAGTATGGATGCCATCAGAAGAAAGCTTGCCTCAGACCTTAATCTCATTCAGCCAGGCTTCGCATTCTGCTGGATCATCGACTTCCCTCTCTTCGAGTACAACGAAGACGAAGGACACTGGGAAGCAGCACACCACATGTTCAGTATGCCACAGGTAGAGTATCTCGATACTCTCGAATCAGATCCAGGTTCTGTAAAGGGTGACCTTTATGACTTGGTTCTCAATGGATATGAACTTGCTTCAGGTTCAATAAGAATACATGACATCGAGCTTCAGAAGAGAATCTTCAGAATCTGCAATATTCCAGATGATGTAGCTCAGCAGAAGTTCGGATTCCTTCTTGATGCATTCAAGTTCTCTCCACCACCACACGGAGGAATTGCTCCTGGCATCGACAGACTCTGTATGATTCTTGCAGGCCAGAGCTCCATTAAGGAAGTCATCGCATTCCCTAAGGGAACTGCAGCATCTTCTCCAATGGACAATTCTCCAAACTGGGTCGAAGACAAGCAGCTTGAAGAGCTCGGTCTTATCGTCGACGAGAAGAAGAGAACCACAAAATAACAAACGACAAGAGAAGGGGCATGGCCCCTTTCTCTTTTGTGCTAGTCAAAAAAGCATTTGATATAGATAATTAATATATGGAAAGAACAGCAACAGGTACATTTACAGGCGAGAAAGAGTTCTTTACTACTCCAATCGGCGAAACACATGAATTTAAAGAAGGCTCAGGCCCTTATGAATATTTGATGGGAGCCCTCACAGGCTGCTTCTACTACACTCTCGCAGACTTTGAGAGAAAGGGAACTTGGGGAGAGATCACAATCACAGCCAGAGGCGTCAAGAGGACTACTTCTCCTACAACCCTGGAGCATACTTCTCTTGAGATCGTAGCCAAGAATATTTCTGACAAGGAAGAGTTTGAGCACCTAGTTAAGAAGACATCCCAGTCATGCTCAATATTCCAGACAATCTCAAAAGTAAGTGAGATGGATATTGTTATTCGATTTGAGGACGACGAAGAGTAAAAGAAATGAGTTCTTTAGAGAAGATAGAAGTATTTTCATCATTCAGAGACACCATGCTTGAGTACTTCTCAAAATATGGAGAAGCCGAAGACCATAGGAAAAAATCTACACAGAGTCATAGGATCGCTATGATAATGTCACGATTTTTTCCTCAGTCTTATTCAATCGATATTGATATTCAAGGTACCGATATCCTCGTTAAGAATGATGATACAATACCTCTATCTGTCTTTTGGTCTTCAACATATCTGACAAAAGCAGAGAAAGACAAAGCCCAGAAGTTTCATACCGACAAGAAGCCTACTCTCACTCTCGCCTTCTCTATGCTTGAGGAGAAAGACTATATCCTCGTATATAGATTTGAAAAAGAGTATCTGGAATATCTTCATATCAACAAGACAGATTTCAGCGAAAGGCTTTTAAAACGTTGTATCATCGGAAAAGAAGATGAAGAAGACCAGTTAATGCTTGATATCAAGAAAAGCAAG
>CAMEQB010000194.1 GCA_945932505.1 uncultured Spirochaetales bacterium | reverse complement strand
CTTCGTTTTTCCATAGCGCTATTTCTCAGTTTTACTCCTCCTGGAGCGAGTAAATCATGGCAAATCTCGCCGATTTCGTCTTTTCTTTGGCTCAATTTATTAAGGTTCAAGAAAATCATAACTCCATTAGCTACTACAGAAAAGAGGTATACGTTTGTTTTTTCTAATGGTTTTTTACTCATCATGGAATAAACAGCCATTTCTTCATCTCTAAAATCTTGCCACAGTTCGTCACTTCCATCTTCTGTATCGTATAGAACCAAAAGAAAACATTGTTCGTTTTCGTGAAGCTCTAATTGAGTCAATCGAAGTTTTTCCCAACGAAAGAAAGATAGCTCTTCTTTCTTGTTGTTCCATCTCTGCATTTCTATCCATACTTTCTCTTTTCCTTCTGCTTCTATCTCCAAATCAGTGACATTTTCGTTCTGGTCTGAGTCAAATACATGCTTTTGACATGTAATGTTCGTTACTTTGATGTTGTCACTAATAGCGAGCTCTAAGAATTTCTCGATAATATAGAAAGTCTCAGGTGTGCCTTGGGAAAAGAAACGTCTGAATTTAAGATCTGCCACAATAGGCAGTTCTTTGACCTTTTCCTTAATACTCTTTTTTTTACGGGACATATTTTCTCCTTATCTATATAACGCGAAAATGCCCCGATTTGTCGAAAAATGCCTTTAGTCAGCAAGGAGAACAACGACTTCAGCTTTTATGGCGTCACCTTTTCCAAGAGCATCTAAGCCTTCGTTTGTTTTGGCTTTTATGCTTACTTTATCTATAGAAGTAGAGAGTAGCTCAGCTAGGCTTCTCCTTATATCTAAGATATGAGGATTTAGTTTAAAGCCCTCCAGGGTAATAGTTGCATCTATATTGATGATAGAAGGGTTGGTTTTATCGAGAATGGCCTTTAAGAGCTCTTTTGAGTCGGCATCCTTCCACTTCTTCTCTTCAGGAGGGAAATATGTACCTATGTCACCCATGGCCTTGGCTCCGAGAATAGCGTCGATTACTGCGTGTATCAAAACATCCCCATCAGAGTGTGCCACTTCACCCTTAGTGTAATCTAAGAGAACACCACCAATGTATAGTTTTCGTCCTTCTTCAAGTTTGTGTATATCGTTGCCAAATCCAATTCTCATATTGCTCTTATTTCTCTTTAGATCATCTTTCCAGGTGATTTTAATATTATCTTCATTACCTTCTACTATTTTGACTCTTCCGCCACGGGAAGAGAAAAGAGAAGCATCATCGTCAAAACTCTCGTCTTCTTTCAGCGTCGAATATATGGAGAGAATCTTATCTCTTTGAAAGATTTGAGGCGTCTGTATTCGCCATACACCATTTCTATCTACACTGGAGACAATGAATGCCTTGTCATCGGCTCTCTTCATAGCGTCAGCTACTCTTATTCCAGGTATTGCTCCTCCATAACTCTCTGCAGCATAAAGACAATTACATATTGTGTCTCTATCGATAAAAGGTCTTGCTCCGTCATGGATGGCAATAAGAGTGTAATCGGAGAAAGAAGAAAGATATTCCATAGCATGAGAGATAGATTGGGTACGGGAGGCGCCACCTTCTATGAAAGAAATAGGGATTGCACTCTCTATCTCTCCTAGGGAGGCCTTCATGGCTTCTTCTCCTCCCTTTGGGATAGTTATTACAACTCTCCTTAACTCAGAAAGGGGTAGAAAAGCATCGAGGGCCATTCTCACTACACTCTTACCGTTAATAAGAGAGTACTCTTTTTTCTCTCCCTTCTCGCCATTGTTGAATCTCTCGCTTTTTCCTGCTGCTGTTAAAATAAGTGCAAAATCTTTAGACATTCTCTAGTTTTGAAAAAACTATCTTTCTCATCTCCCTGTTGTCTTTATCTAATACTACACTAGATTCGTCAAGAAGGCGAGATAGGGCAGTGTCATAGAGTTTTTTTTCCATGGTAGGCAGAGCTTTGGTCTTTTGTCTTCTATATAGATGGTTCACTACAGTTGCAGAACCTTCCAAGGTTCCTTCCCTAAGTAGGTTTTGGTTTTCATTTAATCTCTGCTTCCAATCATTTGTAATGATGTAGGAGTTATCGGAAAGAAGAGCCAGGGCTTTCTCTACGTTTTCTTTTGTCTCAAGATGCCTTAGTCCTAAGATAGATGCTTTTTCTTCTGGAACAAGGACTGTTGAATTATCTGAAAGAGACTCCAGTTTGAGGTAGAAGCAGCCGTTTCTATCTTCTTTTTCCCTTATTCTGCATATGCCGAAAGATGGATAAACAACCATTTCCCCTATATCGAAGTTTTTAGATAATTCTGTATATTCCATATATTTATATCTATCAGAAAAAGATTATTTAGTCAAAAGAAGAAGGAAAAAAGAAATTAGTTTTGCATATCTTTTGGTCATTATCGGAGACATAGATTCCTCTTTGTTGTTCACTTTGACTCCCATTGTGTTTATAATAAAGATATGAAACACAGAGAAAGAAAAACCGGAGTTCTTCTCCACATAACATCCCTTCCATCACAGTATGGTGTTGGAGATCTTGGGGATGAGGCGTATAGTTTCGTAGATTCAATCAGCGATAAGGGTATTACTCTATGGCAGATTCTGCCTACAGGTCCCACAGGCTTTGGTGACAGCCCATATGCAGCAAGGTCTGCATTTGCTGG
>CAMEQB010000193.1 GCA_945932505.1 uncultured Spirochaetales bacterium | reverse complement strand
ACAGAAATGGGAAATATTCAGTGTCAGAGTTTGGTACTAATAAGCACGCTATCAGTCAATTATCAGATTGCTCCTCGTTCGTTTATTATATGGTATAGAACGTAGCTTTCCTCGTAGTATTTCCCTTGAAATGATATATCCTCTGTCATAGAGGCTCTTTGCTTCCCTTTTTTCTTCCTTTGTCATCTCGTCATAGTCCAAAGGTTCAATGTCCATTATCTCTGGATCAAACGGCTCAATGTTGTAGATAAGAATGTCGTCGACATCTACAATCTCATACCCGCTGAAGAGATATGGCTCAAATTCATAGTATGAAAGGGAAGGGTTGTCATCATAGTCATCCTGGACTTCATGGAAAGCATAGAGTGCAATGAACTTCAGTTTCGTGAATCGCAGTGTCGCGATTACCGGTTTCCCACATAGGTTTCTGTAGTATCTGTCTTCTTTGTTCATCTTTCCTCCTATATCTAAGATAGGACGAATTTGCGTCATCTGATAAAAGTCGTTACTCATTCTTTTTCATAAGTATCCTTTTTCAGTTTTTCCCACTCTTCGTTTCCATTCATATAGTCAAATGTTTCATCGTTTAGGGACTTTAAGAGCTCCTTCTTCACATCTGCTATAAAACTAGGGGCAACAGACTTCAACTTCATATGTCGATAAAGCTTGGAATATGCAAAATCACTGATTGTATCAACACTCTCAAGTATTTCTCTCATAATGTGCGCTGTCCATTCCACATCTTTTTTCCATGCTGCAACATCTAGGGCTATACATACTTCATTGTATTTTCCCATTTCGAAAGCTGATGCTATTGATGATGAAACCTCAACTAGTTTTTTTGCCATCTCATAATCATCATCTTCCATGTATAGGAGACGTAGATCATTCAATACCAACTGCATTTGCTGGTAGCCTGTATATAGCAACTCTTCGTATGACCGATAGGCTTCTGTCCTTTTTCCAGTTTTACTGTTTATAAGAGCTTTTTTTCGTTTTCGCTCTGGATTATCGAAAGAGAAGTATTCTAGATAATGAGCAGCTTTATCATAGTTCTCTTTTCGAATATAAGCATGGAATAGAGAGTCAGCAGCCTCTTTTCGTATTCTTTCGTCTTCTGAGTCCAAGCATCTTTCATACCATTTTAGTATCGTATTTTCATAATTGTCTTTATCTCTGATGTCCGATACCATCAGCTTGGAATCAAGGATAATTGCCGCCTGCCAGATAAGTTTCTCAGAGTTAGGAAACTCTTCGATTTTCTTCTTTACAGATAGAAATACATCATGAAAGTCTTTGTTTTTCAAGTCTTCCTGAACTATATGTAAGTATTGGTTAATCTCCTCGTCTGTCAGATTATCTTTATAGGACAATAACTCGTCAGTGCTGATAGAAAGTAGTCTTGCAATAGGTGCAAGCAAAGCCACATCTGGCATAGTGTTGCCTCTTTCCCATTTGTTTACTGCAGGAGTGGTTACACCGAGAATTGTTGCCATCTCTTCCTGTGTCATTCCCTTTTGTTTTCTATATTTTCTGATAACTTCGCCAATTGTCATTTTTGTCATCCTTTGTGATATCTATATTCAGTATATCGACCTAGAGCTTAAAGACAATTGATTGTTAGTTAACTAATAAGAATTATATTTTACCAATACTTAATCTTAATAAGTATATGCATGAGGATAAAAAGGTAAGGAGAAAGTCATTGATGAATACATTTTTGGGATATAATATACCAAATATTTAAAGAAGGTATTTTGTGGATCTAAAGGGTAAGACAATTAATTTTCTTGGAGATAGTATAACTGAAGGCTGTGGTGTAACTGATATTGAAGCCAATAGGTATGATAATGTGATCAAGAGAAAATGCCAGCTAAAGAAAGTAAATAACTACGGTATCGGCGGAACGAGGATAGCTTATCAACGTCATCCTTCTCAAAAGGCCAGGTATGATCAGGATTTCTGTGCCAGATCTTACGATATGGATAAAAGTGCAGATATTATCATTGTCTATGGTGGAATAAACGACTATCTTCACGGAGATGCACCAATAGGTATGTTTGGAGACAAAGGGCGAGAAACATTCTGTGGTAGTGTATATTATTTGATGGATACCATATGTAAGCTATATCCAAACGCTATCCATGTTTTCTTCACTCCTGCACATTGTTTTTGTGATGATGGCTTTTCTCTTATTGAAGAAAAACCAGAGGATAGGGAAGAACACTATCTTTATGAGTATACAGAAATAATCAAAAAGACTGCTCCTCTCTTTGGTTTCTATGTCTTTGATCTCTCAGAGGAGTTAAAGATTGATCCAAAGAATGAAGTGGAAAGAAATAAGTATGCTCCAGATGGATTGCATTTTAATGATGATGGGCACAATATGCTTGCTGATGCAGTGATCAGATGCCTTGAATCTATCAAAAAATAGAAGATGGTAGCTGTTGGTAGCCTATCTAAGATCGGCAACATAACACCAAAGCTATGCTGCCGATTTATTTCAAATTGAATATCTATGCTCAGAGAGACTCTTTCTCGTATTTCTCTTTCTCTCTTTCAGAAACTCATCAACTGTCATATCTACTTTTGCTGCTGCCTTTTCTACAGCATAATCTCCCTCATTCACAAGCTGAAACAATGTTTCTTTGCGTCCTTCAATTCGACCAGCCTCTT
>CAMEQB010000192.1 GCA_945932505.1 uncultured Spirochaetales bacterium | reverse complement strand
TGACGGGAATATAAATGAAAGTATTCCTCTGATCCATTTTCCATTAGCCATCAAGAGAAAGGCCGAAGCCATTCTCTCTGTCATTGTGCCGCCACTATTTATTATTGTGGACCTCAAGGGGCAATCGGCGGAGGAAATCATCATCATTCTGAAGCTTGGATCGTTATAGTCCTTCTTCCCGCCAAAGGAATTCGATATTATGTTCTCAGTAACTTTGTACTGGATTTTCATGATCAGAGAGTGGTCTTTCATCTCCATGGCGCTGTTATCCATAGTGTAGGAGCCCTTCTCTGCTGTTTTGTACTCCATGACTTTTCTTCCAATTAGTTGTTCAAAGTCTTCTTTACTAGGCTTACCAACTGGAAGAGTGTACCAGCTGTCGCTAATATATTTCTCACTTATTTCTTCGCCATCGATGACTATTTTTCTTCTAACTCTTATATCTCTCGAAGATGATCCAATCTCAACGACATATTCTCCACCGATGACCTTCCACTCTCCATCAAATATCGAGAAGTCTCTGTCACTGAGAGTAAAACCAACTCTCTTCTCTTCACCCTTCTTTAAGCTTACCCTACAAAAGTCTCTAAGTTCCCTGATGGCCCTGTAACACTCTTTATCTGGGTTCTTGATATATAGCTCTACAACTTCGTCTCCGTCATACTCCCCTATGTTCTTGATGGAAACAGAAACTTCCCTTCCTTCTATCTTGAGGTCGCTGTACTGGAAGTCAGTATAACTGAGGCCATAACCGAAGGGGTATCTGACATTCAATCCTAGTTTATCGTAGTACCTGTAGCCTACATATATTCCTTCCCGATACTCTGCGTTAACTTCTCCCCAGCATGAAGAGGAAGGAACATCTTGGTACTTCATCGGCCATGTTTCAGTAAGCTTCCCGCTTGGATTAACCTTTCCGTAGATAAGGTTATAAACAGCTTCTCCCCCAGCTTCTCCAGGGAGGCCCATATAGAGTATTGCTTTTGCGCTTTTTTCCCATTCCATTTCCACAGCGCTTCCAGCAAACAAAACAACCACAGTGTTTGTATTTACTTTTGTTACTGCTTCCAGCATCTTTTTGTGGCCTTCCGGGATACTCATAGACTCTCTGTCGAAGGCTTCAGACTCATATGCATCAGGAAGCCCCAGGAATACAATGGCGACTTTATGTTTTTTTGCTTCCTTCTCTATTGTCCTAACAGCTTGGCTTGTAATATTTCCATTTTCGTCTACACCTTCTATCCAAGGCCTGTTTTTGAAGAACTCTATAGGTTCTTTAAGAGTCTTTGGGTTAATGTGGCTGGAGCCTGTTCCCTGATATCTCATTTTACCAGCCATGAAACCAAAGAGGACTACATCTTCCTCATCCTTCAAGGGAAGGATATTATCTTGGTTCTTTAATAAGACTGCTCCTTCTTCTGCGACCCTAAGAGCTAGAGTGTAGTGCTTGTCCCAATCCACTTCCTCAGGTCTATTATTTTCACTTCTTTCAACAAGAGTGAGTATTCTCTCTACGCTGTCGTCAATAAGTTTCTCATCCAGTCTTCCCTCTTTCAGAGCCTTCAATGTAGCTTTCTCCATATAGACAGAGCCACCAGGCATAGAAAGATCACAGCCAGCTTCATACCCCTTGATTCTATCGTGTAATGCACCCCAATCAGTGATCACTGATCCATTCCATCCCCACTCTTTACGGAGAATATCCGTTAGAAGATATTTGTTGTCGCTGGAGTAAACGCCGTTAATCTTGTTGTATGAACACATCACTGTAGCTGGTTTTCCCTTTTTGACAGCTCTCTCAAATGATGAAAGATATATCTCTCTTAGAGTTCTCTCATCCATTATGCTGTCACTAATGAGCCTCTTGTACTCTTGGTTATTTGCTGCAAAGTGCTTGAGAGATGTTCCGACGCCCTCACTTTCAACGCCCTTGATCCAGGCTGCAGCCATCTCTCCTGACACTACAGGGTCTTCAGAGTAGTATTCGAAGTTTCTTCCACCAAGAGGATTACGTTTAATGTTACATCCAGGTCCCAAAACTACAGCAACTTCCTCTTTCTTCGCCTCCCTTCCAATAGCTCTTCCTTCTTCTTCCAAGAGTTCTCTATCCCAAGTAGAACCACTGGTTACAGAAGAAGGAAAACAAGTTGAAGGCAGAGATACGTTTACACCAAGCATATCCGCCTCCCCTTTCTGACATCTTAGTCCATTGGGGCCATCTGCAACCATTATTGATTTGACACCAAGAGATGAGTACTCTTTCGTGTGCCAAAAATCTTTACCCGTGGTATAAGATATTTTCTCTTCTATAGACATAGAACAAATTACTTCTTTCTTATCCATTTGCTCCTCCAGTGTCATCTATTATTAGTTTTTCATTGTTTTTGTATAAAATGTTTACAGATTTGTAATGTAATGATAATTTTTGTAATGTATGGACAATAAAGGCTTAGAGTATTTGGCAAAGAAAATGGGAGCTCTCACAGGTATTCCTGTAAGACTGTATAAAGGAAATGAAGAGACTTTTTATTACTCTACAGTCTATTTGCCAAAGGATCCATTTCTTTTATATATGGATCCAGTATTTGAAATAGAAGAGAACGTAGGCTACTACATGACAAAGGATCTCCATATCTTTGGCTTGGTTAGAAAAGGAGATCTACGTTTTATTATCGGTCCATC
>CAMEQB010000191.1 GCA_945932505.1 uncultured Spirochaetales bacterium | reverse complement strand
GTGGTGGCTCACTGTTTTTATGGTCTCAACATTCTTAACATGTGGCCACCGATGCTGGGTATTCTTGTCTACACTCATGTTAGGAGAGAGAACTTCGGAGATTACTTATCTGTTGCATTCTATTCAACAGCCTTCGCTCCATTTATCAGCGAGATACTCTTTCGTTATCCTCTGACTTCGTCGCAGGCTAGGGCATTTACTCTACCAGGGCTTATTGTAGTAATTCTCTTTTCTATTTTCATTGGTTTTGCTATTCCTGCAATGCTGAAGGGAGCCAAGCTTCTTCATAGAGAGATGAGCCTTTATAACGGTGGATTGGCTTTTGGACTTTTGGGAATGTTTCTATACTCTTTTATGTATAACATAATGGGTGTAACGCCTCAAAAGAGTATCGCACCACCAGAGAGTTCTTCTCTCTTTGGTAGAGAAGGAATTCTTTGTAATCTATTCTTCTTTCTAGTATTCTCGATTGCAATAATTGTTGGCTGGTTTCTTAACGGCAGATCGTTCGAGGGACTGGGGAAACTTATGAAGGATCCAGGGTTCAAGAGTGATTTTCTTGAAAAATATGGAGACGGAGTCACTATGATAAACTTAGGAGTATATGGGATGATGATGGTGCTGTACTTCGACCTCTGTATACTCCTTACAGACGGGGCGGGGTGGACAGGGGCCACTTGCGGCATCGTCCTCGCTTCTGTAGCCTTCACAGCCTCCGGTCAGAATATAAGAAATGTATGGCCGGTTCTCTCCGGGTACGTGTTGTTATATGTGTTTGTTTCTGCTCTGTCTAAAATATTTGGTTTTCCTATCTCTTGGACTCTTTCCACACAAGCTTTCATGAACGGAGCTGCCTTTGCAACTGGACTCTGTCCATTTACAGGTAGATATGGAAAAAGATATGGTGCTGCAGCCGGTTTTGTCTCAGCTGTTCTTTGCACAGCCACAAGCGTAATGCATGGTGGCTTTATGTTATATAACGGAGGCCTTGTTGCAGGGCTTTCAGCAATGATTCTGTCTCCCCTTATCGACCACTATTCTAAGCGTGGTGAAAAGCTTGAAGGGGAGTTGATGGACTAGGTATGAAAGAGAATAAAAAGGGCTGGATCAACGTAATAGGAGCTATGATAATTCTTGGAACAGTCTATGGCTGCGTCATAAACTGTTTCACTCTTTTTGTGGTTCCTATTTCAAAGGAGAGAGGAATAGATAGAGAGTATGTATCTCTCATACTTACTATTATGTTTCTTTCCTATATGGTCTCGTCTTCTCTCTCGGGAAAGGTATATGAAAGGATAAGGCTGAAGAGAGCTATAATTGTTTCTGCTCTCTTGGTTCCTTTGTTCTACTTCTCTCTATCTTTTTCTCTTCCTATTGGATTAATGTATCTCTTGGCCTTGCTCATAGGGCTGTTGCTTCCTTTTATGTCCTTCACATCCTTCAGTGTCCTTATATCAAGTTGGTTTCCATACAACACTGGTTTTGCAACAGGGATAGCATTTATGGGAAGTGGAATAGGGGGGATGGTATGGAGTGTGGTGCTTGGAAGGGTAATAGAAAAGAGAGGTTATAGTGCCTCATTTGCACTCGCTGGTTCCGTAATGCTTGTTGTCGCCCTTGTTGTTTCTATATTCTTCATAGATGATTCGAAAGTCGTAATAACAAAGAAAGAGAAGAACAATAGTTACATAAAGCCTGCTGGTTTATATAAGACTCTCATATTAAGCTTTCTTGTAGGTATTACTCCTCTCTTTGTTTCCCAGGCAATGGTTCCAAAGGCATTGGATGCAGGCTTGGGAGGTGCTTATTCATCGTCTCTCAATGCTTTCTTTATGGCGGGGCTTTGTATAATGAAAGTGGTGATGGGAAAGAGCTACGATAAGTTTGGAATAAAGAAGACTCTTTTCTTCGGCCTCTTCTCTGGCTTCGTGGCTTCTATTCTTACTGTTTTTATCACACACAAAGAACTTGCTGTCCTTTATATTTTCTTCCTTTCTACAAATGGAACGATACAGTCTATGGCTCCTACGTTGCTGGCCAAGAGGATAAGTGATGAAAGAAATTATACGTCCACCAATGGCCTCTGCGTTGCCGTCAACTACCTTGGCTGCGCCCTCTCTCCACTTATACTGAATATAGTCTATGAGAGAGTAGGCAGCTATAACCCAGTCCTAATAGCAGACTTAGGGTTAATAGTTATTGCATCCATTATTCTTGTTGCTGAAAGAAATAATCAAGCAAAGTAAGAGGAGATAGTGTTAATGACGAGATTGTAGTCTTCTTCTACACTCTTATATAGTTCATAAGCTTCTTCTGGTATTACGCCATGTGTATTTCTTAAGGCCTCTGTCAAGAGAGAAGAAGATGTACTAAGTTTTGTAAAAGCAAGATTAGCGCTTACGCCTTTGAGAGTATGAGCGCCTCTAAATGCTTTCTCTCCATCTTTATTATCAAATGCATCCTTAATTTCTTTAAATGAAGGATCTGAAAGAAACTTCTGTAAGAATCTCTCCATTAAGCGTTCGTTCATCAATCTCGATAACGCTTCGTCATAATTGCCGCATAGCGCTGTGTAACACTCTTTTAGTGTCATAGTCATCCCCTTTTGATTCAGTAGAAAACTGATTTAATTCCATCCCTTTGATGTGACTGTAACATTCTTAATTTATTGTTGCAACAAGAAGTGTCAAATATGCCACA
>CAMEQB010000190.1 GCA_945932505.1 uncultured Spirochaetales bacterium | reverse complement strand
AACACAGGTAAAAAAGCCCTCTCAGACCAGAAGATTGCCGATGCTCTGGAAAAAGAAGGCATAAAGATCGCCCGTCGTACCGTTGCAAAGTATAGAGCGGAGATGGAACTAGACTCCTCTCGAGGCAGGTGATCCTTTCTTATAGAAAAATATTCCTGCCATCAGTGCAGATAATGGTGATGCTAGAACTAGTCCTGTACACCCCACAACTGTCTCTGCCATTGCAGAAGCTATCTCTTTACTCACAAGAATATTCATTATTGGCGTTGACTGTGCCATATATACCATAAATGGCACCAAGTATGAGGAAAGATAGGCAAGTAGCAGCGTAGAAGTCTGCGTCCCTATTCCCGCCCTTCCTACTCTTATCCCTGACATGAATAGATCCTTCCTTTCTACAATCGGGTTGTTGATATAGACTTCATCCATGGCAGACACCACATCCACCGCCAGATCCATCACCGCCCCGCCGGAAGACAGCATCACCACAGAAGAGAAGATTAATTTGAAATCCAAGTTTCCAAATCCTGAATATAATAAGGACTCGCTTCCACTGAGATTGAAGCCATCCAGTAGTAAAAAAGAAGTGGAGACCAAGGAGAGTAAGGCAATAAGAATATCTGAAGAAATTGCTCCCAAGATCGCAGACAAGGCCTTCTTGTTTACACCCAAAATAAGGGTGATAGTCGTTATAGTAAGGACAAGAAGAGACAAGAAGGAAAGAATCACCGGATTAAAGCCCTTTAAAGAGAAAGGTATCAATACTTTCCAAATAAAGAGGAATGTAAGTGCGAAAGATAATACTATGCCACCGCCCTTTGTAGAGGAAAATAGAAGGAGCACAAGGACAAACAAAGCCACTAATACAAGTTCTCTTCCTCCCCTCCAATAGTCCACAGCATTAATAAACAGCGGGTTATTATTGCCGTCCCTCTCGATCAAGACCCATGCCTTATCGCCAGGGGAAAAGAGCTTGTCGTTATCTAAGGATCCTGAAAGCATATTCACAGCATCACTTTCCAATCCTTTATGAGAGCCTGTGAGTATTCTTACTTCGAGTCTCTCTTCTCCTACTCTGAAATACCCGTTGTTGTAGAGAGTGGAATTATCTGTATCCAGAACCAAAGCTACAGCACCCTCTGCGTTATAGTAGATTGCTTTCTGAAAACCTGTGGGGACCAGCATTAAGACGACTCCCAACAAAATATAAATCAGTGGGACTATAAACCTGCCCACTGATCTACCCCCGATTCCGGGAATCGTCTTTTTCTCTTTACTCCACATCGCAGAGGGCAAAAAGCTTCTTTGCCACCTCGGTGTTGTCATAGCTGCCAGAGAATGCTTCTGATCCAACTCCATAGGCATATACAGGAACAGGAAGACCTGTATGTGAGAAGCTTGTCCAGCCGATACCAGCCTTGTTGTTGATGATGTGTGTCAATGTAACACTTACAGCATTGTATCCGCCGTAAAGTCTTGAAGACTCTTCATATCCTGTCTTTGCATTGCCGCTCAAGTCATCTTCGTAAGCCTTTTTCAGCTTGTTATACTCAAAATCATTGAGTGCAAGGGCGGAATCTGTTCCATTCTCTCCATACCATAGACCGAAGTTATCATTTACAATCTCCATAAGGCGATCGAATGTATATGTTCCGTTCTTTTTCTCTGCGTTGATCATAGAATCAAAGGCCACATATGAGCACTTCTGGTTTCTAAGGATATCGAAAGCAGTATTATAACCGGTAGCTGCATAACCAATTGTCATACCTCCTGTTTCGTGGTCACCTGTTACAATGATCAGTGTCTCTGATGGGTGCTGGAGGGCAAAGTCGAAGGCGACTTTCACTGCATCGTCCAAATCCAGTGTATCCCCGATATTTGCAAGAGCGTCGTTGGCATGTCCCGCCCAGTCTATCTTTCCACCTTCACACATAAGGAAGAATCCATTCTCGTTGTAAAGAACATCAATTCCCTTTCTCACATAATCGGCAAGAGACAATTCACCTTCTTTCCTATCGATTCTATATGTCAGTGAGCCGCTGTCCTGAGGAGTGGATGTGTAGGCGTAGACTTTACCTGACTTGTTGTTGAGAGAAAGGATAGTATCTCTATCATTAGTCACAAGATAGCCGTTTTCTTCCAGTACTTCGTAGATACTCTTCTCTCCTTCTTTCTCGGCTTTGTTTACAAGTCCACCTGCAAAGTAGTCGAAACCTGACTCTGCCATCTGGAGACCGATATCATAGTAGCTGTTTCTGCTTACAACATGAGCATAGTAGGCTGCAGGTGTGGCGTGGTTGATTGTAACGGAGGAGACGACACCAATCTTCCAGTCTTTCTCTCTCTTCAGTTTCTCTGCAATTGTCTCTCCTTGTGTGGACTTGTCAATTCCAAGACCAATGACACCTGAGTGTGTCTTATATCCGGAAGAGAGACTTGTAGCTGTACTTGCAGAATCAGGGCAGAAGGAGGTTGCGTCTTGAGTATACTGGATTCCTACTACAGGAAACTGTGTAAAAGTCAGAGGTTCGATTGCAATCAAGCCAGGAGTATTACTTCCATTATATACCTGAGCTGCATTGATCTCAGGAGAAGACATACCGTCTCCTATGAACATGAAGACATACTTCACTCCACTTTCTGTATTTGGATCTTTTGCTTCGAAATTCTCTCTTGTCCCTTCGGCGAAAAGGGAAAAGACTGCGAGAGCCATCATCAT
>CAMEQB010000189.1 GCA_945932505.1 uncultured Spirochaetales bacterium | reverse complement strand
AAAACAAATCTTTTGCTTCTTTTTTCTTTTCCTATAAGGAGAATTTACCTATAAAATATTGAAACAAGGAGACATCTATGAATTACCTTGCAAAAGTAAACTCTACACCACTCTACTTTGTTGTAGGCGCAGTTCTATTGTTTGTAGCATGTGGTTGTTTATGGTTCATCGTTCGTTCTTACAAAGCTGGAATCAAAATCGGAATGAAGAAAGAAGTATTGAAGAAGGCTATCACTTCATCAGCTTTCTTTACAGTTCTTCCTGCAGTTTCAATTCTATTGGGAGTCATCGCACTCTCTGGTTCTCTTGGAGTCCCTACAGCTTGGATGAGACTAAGTGTAGTAGGAAACCTTTCATATGAAGCTATAGCAGCTGAGTCAGCAGCACAGGCAATGGGTGCTACACTGGACTCTTCAGTTCTTACTCCTGATAACTTAGTTACAATCATAGCTGTTATGACCACAGGTATATGCTGGGGAATTCTATGTACTATCTTTCTTTGTAAGAAGTACTCCACAAAGTGTCAGAAGATGCTCTCAAAAGGTAGCGGAACAGGAAAAAAGAGCTTTGCAGACTGGGCCATGGTTGCAATGTTCATTGGTTTCTGCGGCACATTTATAGGTGCATATACAGCAGAAGCGGTGAGAGGAACATGGGTGCCACTCTTTACAGCTCTTGTTGCAGCTGTAGTCATGAAGCTATGTGAATTCTTATCACAGAAGAAAAACGTTAAGTGGCTTGATAACTTCGCACTTGCTCTCTCAATGCTTGTTGCCATGGCATCAAGCGTAATCGTATCGCTTTAAGGAGGAAGACAATGGAAAACTTTGATTATTCTGAATATGAAAAAAGCTTACATAGAGATGGAAGAATAATGAATGCCATCGGCATTGCACTACTCTTCTCCATCCCGTTTATCTTCTCTCTTATTCTTGGAGCACGCATTGAATGGAAGGGATATTTATCAGGGGTATTAAGACTAAGCGCTTCTTATCTTCCTATCTGTGTCGTGGAGTTTTTGATCTATGTCCCGATCTTGGGAGCTGGAGCTTCATATCTATCATTCATTACAGGTAACATCATCAACATGAAGCTGCCTTGTGCTTATAACTCCAGGGAGATAGCAGGAACAGAGGCAGGCACACCAGAAGATGGAATCATCACAACACTGAGTGTTGCAGTTTCTTCTCTTGTGACAATGCTTGTCATCTTCATCGGTGTATTGTTGTTGATCCCTCTTACTCCGATATTGCAGAATCCCACACTTAAGCCTGCCTTCGACAATCTTCTTCCTGCTCTATTTGGTGCTCTTGCAGCCCAATACTTCACAAAGAGCTGGAAGATAACAGCTGTTCCACTCTTATTGATGACAGTTCTCTGTATTATTATTCCATCTCTTGTAAAACAGACTACAATAATGATGATAGTAGTAGGAGCAATGGCAATAGGAATCGCCTTTCTCCTATACAAGAAAGGAATGCTAGAGGAGAAAGAAAAGAAATGAAAGATCAGATGATCTATGCAGAAAAACTATCCAAAATGGTTCAGTGTGAAACTATCAGCGTACCTGATGTTCCCAATACTGAGAAGTTCGATAAATTCCATAAACTACTTGAAGAGTTGTTCCCTTTGGTCTTCTCAAAGGGAGAAGTACATTATATTGACTCATCCCTCCTTATAAAATGGAAGGGAAAAGGTAAAGCAGAGCCAATCTTATTAATGTCCCACCAGGATGTAGTACCAGCTGAAGGTGAATGGAAATATCCACCGTTCTCAGGAGAAATCAAGGAAGATAGAATCTGGGGACGAGGGACAGTAGATACCAAAGGTTCGTTGATGTGTATCTTCCAAAGTATAGAAGAGCTGATGGAAGAAGGATATATTCCTGAGGGAGATGTATATATCGCATCATCTTCAACAGAGGAAGTGGCTGGTTCCGGTGCCCCTAAGACTGTAGAGTGGCTGAAAGAACATAATGTCAGACTCCAGTTTTTAATGGATGAAGGCGGCATGATCGTCGATGAGCCTATGGCTGGTGTCAAAGGCAGATATGCAATGATCGGGACTATGGAGAAAGGAACAGGAAACATAAAGGTTATAGCACACTCTACAGGAGGACACGCTTCTGCTCCTGAAAAGAATACTCCTATAGCCCGTCTTTCTGCTTTTATCAACGATATAGAGACCAAGAATCCTAATAAGCTGGAGTTTACTCCAACAGTACTTGAGATGTTCAAGCGCCTTGGTCCACAGGCAAAGGGAGTTCTAGGCTTTGCTATGAGACATGCAAAACTACTCTCTCCGATACTGAAGAAAGTATTACCAGCAGTAAGCGCCAAGGGAGCAGCAATGCTTAGGACTACTATGGCTTGGACAATGTACTCAGGCTCCAGTGCAAGGAACGTCCTCCCGGAGAACGCTTGGGTCAATATCAACACAAGGTTCATCATTCACCAAGGAATCGAGGACACAAAGAAGATTCTTCAGCCATACTTAGAGAAATATGACCTTGAAGCAGAGTATATTAACTGTCATGAACCACAGACACCTGTAGACCATAACGGCAAGGCATTTAAGACAGTTGAAGAGGTAGTAAGAGAAGTATACCCAGGAGTCATTCCTTCTCCATATGTCATGACAGGAGGAACAGATGCTTACTACTACGCCCCCGTCACTGATAATGCCATCAGATTCGCTCCTATCTATATAGATTCTCAGCAGCTGGGATCAATACATGCAAAAGACGAGAACATGTTCGTCTCGTCTCTTCCAAAAGCTAT
>CAMEQB010000188.1 GCA_945932505.1 uncultured Spirochaetales bacterium | reverse complement strand
GATAGAAGAGAGAAGGATGAATAATAGAAAGAATATGGTGAAAAGTATAAAATAGAGGTATGAAATTTGATTATTCACCATTTCTTGACGATTACGTATCCTCTTTCGAGAGAACTAAAGGTTCTTTTGAAGAGAAAAATCTACTTTTACCAAGTATCGAAAATATTAGAAATATGATGAATGAATTCCTTTCCCTCCTTTTTCCAGGGGGAGAGGAATTCTCTTCTCCTGGAATGTTGAAGGGTGTTCTTTCCAGGCATATGGAAGCCGCTTCAGATTTGTTATATCAGTGCTCAAAGATTGCATGGAGGACAAAGACTGATAGAAAGACGGCATCAGAAAATGCAAAGAAAGCTACAAGTGAGTTCTTAAGGGCGCTTCCAGAGATCAGGGCAAAACTAAAAAGAGATGCAGAGGCTGGTTTCAGAGGAGACCCTGCAGCAAAGACTGTTTCAGAAATCATTCTCTCTTACCCAGGCTTCAAGGCTGTTGCAGTACACAGAATAGGTCACTTCCTATTCTCTCTCGGCGTCCCTTATATTCCAAGAATGCTCAATGAAATCGTACACTCTGATACAGGAATAGACATTCACCCTGGAGCAGAGATAGGTGACAGCTTCTTTATAGACCATGGAACTGGCGTAGTAATCGGAGAGACCACTGTCATCGGTGACAATGTAAAGATATATCAAGGTGTAACCCTTGGGGCTCTCTCTTTCCCTAAAGATGCCTGCGGTATGTTATTGAGGGACATCAAACGTCACCCTACCATTGAGAATAATGTAACTATATATGCAAACGCATCAGTCCTTGGTCCTATTACAGTGGGAGAAGGATCTGTCATCGGCTCAAACGCTTGGGTCAAGGAAGATATCCCTCCTTATTCAAGAGTTCTACCTTCCTCCGTAGAAACAAAGATTATTCAACGGAAACCTCAAGTGGAAAAATAGAAGTAATCTTCCCTTTATATAATCCGCCCTCTTTGATCTCCAAATCTTGGGGGGCGATTATTTTTGCCTTCAAGTAGTTTCCAGTGGTTCCTTCACCATTCTTTTCAGCAATAATCTCCACCACCTTTCCTTTTTGTCTCTCCAAGTACTCTCTAGACTTTCTCTCACTTAGCTTTCTCAGTTCCAAGGCCCTTTCGTCTCTTACTCTCTCTTCAACTCTCAGTTTTGTGTTATATAAAGGAGTTCCGGGACGGGATGAGTAAGGGAAGACATGCATTGCTGCAAAATCGTTTTTAGAGAGGAAATCATAAGTCATCCTCCAGTCTTCCTCCCCCTCTCCTGGAAGGCCGGCTATTACATCGCATGCAATAAATGGATCGTCCTTTATTTCTCTCAGTCTCTTTATTATATATTCCACATGACTTATGGAGTATTTTCTCCCAACTATCTTCAATACATGGTCTGAGGCACTCTGGATAGGTATATGGAAGTGAGGGAACACTCTATAGTCGGCAATGGCATCAAGAAGCCTATCGTCTACATGGTCGGGTTCCATGGATGAAAGACGAAGACGAATATCGGGGCCGACAACGGAAAGAATTTTTTCCATCACTCCTCCCAGTCCTTCTCCATCGTGATCGTAGTTAGTCAGGTTGACTCCCGTAAGCATTATTTCATGGAAACCTTCCTCTTCCAGCTTCTTTACTCTTTCAACTACTATCTCAGGCTCCAAGAATACACTCTTTCCCCTGGCAATAGTAGTTCTGCAGTAGCCACAACTATTATCGCAGCCATCTTGTATTTTCAAGTATGCCCTGGAGTGGTAGGAGAAAGAGTGTGCATCAAATGAAAATACACTTCTCTCGCTCTTTTTAAAGCTCTTTACAGCATCGAGAGTATCCATACCAGCGAGTACCATTCTCTCAATATGTTCAGGTAGAGTAAGAATAGAGGCTTTCTCTCCAAGAGAGAATATTACTATATTGTCTCCAAGACTCTCCACTTCTTCTCTATTCACTTCTGCATAGCAGCCAGTTGCTATTACAACCTTTCCGCTCGCTGAGAAGAGTCTGATCATTCGCCTTGCCTTCTGCTCTGCCTTTGATGTTACGGTACATGTGTTTACAACTATGATTTCTGCCTCTTCGTAGTCTTTCACAACATCAAAACCGCTTTTTGAAAAGCTATCGGCGATAGCTTCGCTCTCACACTGGTTCAATCGGCAGCCAAGAGTGTATACATAGACTTTCATGCCTTCTCTCCGTTTTCCAATCTGTATCCTACATTCTCCAGTGCTATTCTCAGGCTATGACGCATATCGCGTGTATAAGGATTATAACGCTGGAGGTCATAGAAGAGCTGCAAAGGGTCATGACAAGTCTGCTCCACTATCTCCAAGAGAGAAATATAACCCTTTGTGGCTATCTCCTTCTCTTCCAAGTTCATTTCCTTCAGCACTCTACCTATAAAGTGTGTCACCCCCTGGGAGAAGGCTGCATCTCTATCATGTTCGTCTCCTGTCATCTCAATGACTTTAAGTCCCATTGAAAGAAATAGCTCCTTTACTTTCTCATATCTCTCAGCTTTCTCTTTCATAGGGCACATTACGACAGGTAAACCCTTGAGTCCGTTTTTTCCGCTGTCAGGGCCGAACATAGGATGGGTCCCTATAGTGTAGATATCATCAGGAATATTCTTATTCATCCATTCCATCGGGTATTTTTTAACGGAGCAAGTATCCATGGCTATAGTGTTTTTACCGATTTTCTTGCCTACTGTTTTCAATACATCTTCAAAAGATGAAATTGCAACAGAGAAGAATAGAAGGTC
>CAMEQB010000187.1 GCA_945932505.1 uncultured Spirochaetales bacterium | reverse complement strand
CCTATTGCTTTTCTTCTAAGCAATGTGGTATCGTTCCCTCAAATTCAAAGGAGTAAAGCATGAAAAAGATCAATTCATCAGTTATGTTTTCAATGTGCATGCTTTCTTCTATGATGATGCCCTTTGGGGCATAACATCTTTTTTTCACTCTATCTGTATCTAACTGTATTTTCCTCTAGGGATATTCTATCTAACTATTTGCCATTGGCATTATAAAAAGGAAAAATTATGAAAAAAATATTCACTATCGTTCTTATCTCTTTAATCGCACTCTCTCTCTTTGCTGGCGGATCTCAGGAAAAGGCTCCATTAAAGATCGGTGTTCCTGATGACGCTACAAACCAGGCAAGAGCCATCAAGCTTCTTGAAACAGCAGGTCTTATTACAGTTGACCCAAGCGTTGGATATTCACCTGAAATCAAGCACGTCACTTCATATATCTACAACATCGAAATCGTACCTACAACAGCAAACACTCTTGTTTCTACTCTCGATGACTTTGGCGCTTCTACTATCAACGGGACATATGCAACCGCTGCTGGATATGTCCCTTCCCGCGATGCAATCCTGATTGAGACACAGGATGAGGGTGGTAACAACCCATTTGTAAACATCATCGTTGCTAGGTCATCAGAAAAAGACAATCCAGTATATAAGAAGGTTGTAGAAGCTTATCAGACAGAACTTGTTGCTGAGTATCTTCTTGCTAAGTACAAGGAAGCATATTTCCCAGCATTCCCATATGACAGCACAACAACTGAGTATCCAAATGTTGTAGAGGATATCGATTCTTATGTTTCAACACCGGCAGGAAAGACAGTTGTAAAGATCGGTGTCTGTGGAGCTGCAAATGAATATCTCAATGCTGTACAGAAAGTTCTTGATGACAGAGGAGACAATATCTACATCCAGAGAGTTGAATTTGATGCATATAACCTTCCAAACGAAGCTTTGAACAACGGCGACATCGACCTCAACGCTTTCCAGCATAAAGCATATCTTAATAAAGAAATTGCACAGTGCGGTTATAAGATTGAAGCTATCGGCGATACTCTCATTGCTCCTCTTTCCCTCTATTCAAAGAAGGCTAAGAGCGTAGACGAGCTCAAAGAGTTGGCAGGAAAGAACTGAAATGAATAATCTGAGAATAGATGAAATTATCAGAGAAATGGATACGGAGAGAGACTATGTGGTCTCCCTCCGTCGTTTTTTTCACGAGAACCCGGAACTTCCTAGAGAAGAGTATTCTACAGCCGATAGAATCGAAAAAGAACTAAACTCCTTCGGCCTTGAAACAAGGCGTGTGGATGGTACTGGAGTTTATGCTGAAATAAAAGGTGGTGGAGAAGGAAAGACTATAATTCTGAGGGCCGATATCGACGCTCTTCCTGTTGAAGAGACCAATGGATGCTCTTTTATGAGTAAAAAGAAGGGGGTAATGCACGCTTGTGGACATGATGCCCATACTGCTTCCCTCTTATTGGCAGCTAAGATTCTCTCAAAGCATAAAGAAGAGTTTAAAGGTACAATAAAACTCTGTTTCCAGCAGGCTGAAGAGATAGGATACGGAGCTATGGAGTTTATTAAGGCAGGTCTTGTAACTGGAGATAGGAGCTTTGGTATCCATCTTGCTTCCAATATCCCTGTGGGCAAAATAAGTGCCACAGAAGGCCCTAATAATGCTTCTGTAGACTATTTTAAGATTACAGTAAAGGGAAGGGGAGCCCATGTTTCAACTCCAGAAAAAGGTGTTGATGCTCTCTTTGTCGCTTCCTCCATCGTAGTATCTGCACAGGCTCTTGTAACAAGAAGAACCAATCCTACAGACAGCGTAGTAATAGGAATAGGAAAGCTGGAGGCAGGAACTGCTTATAACATTGTTGCTAAGAGTGCAGTATTGGAAGGGACGATAAGAGTTATGTACCCTGAGATAAGAGAAAAAGTGAAGAAAGAACTTGAAGATCTATCTAAGAACATAGCTTCTATTTATGGAGCTGAAGCGGAGATAGAGTATAAGGATTTTACTTCTCCTCTTATTAATCCTCATGAACCTACAGAAGAAGTTGCGAAAGTAGCAAAGAAGCTTTTGGGGGAAGATAACGTCATTACCAATAGACCATACTCATTGGGCGGAGATGATTTTGCAGAGTTTAATCTCAGGGTTCCTGGAACATACGTTTATGTGGGAAGTGGAAACAGTGAGAGACCAAATACTCTGGTGGCTCACCATGACGGTTTATTTGAAATCGATGAAGACTCTCTATTGATTGCATCTAAACTTCATGTTGCATACTCGCTATCTTTCCTTGAGAATCTAATATAAAGGAGAAGATAATGGTAAAAAACGAACCTAAATACAAGATAGGTGTATTACAGAAAATAAGAGAACAGTTGGAGCATAGAGCTTTCTGGCTTTATCTATTGTGCAAAGAAGCTAAGAAGAAAGGCTTGGAGTGGGAGGAATTTGCTCCAGCTGCTATTACTGAGTGTGGTTTGACACAAGGCCAGAATTTAGTGGAGAAGGGTGGTACTGACTCATTGAAGGGCTTGAGAAAGACTCTTTTTACAAAGGCAGCTCAGCTTGTTTTTGAGATGGATGTAAAGAAGAGCACTGATGACGAACTCTTCATTGATTTCCATTATTGTCCTCTTGTGAAGGCATGGCAGAAGGCTGGTTGCAGTGACGAAGAGATAGCTAGGCTCTGCGATATTGCAATGTGCGGCGACCATGGAATCGGGGAGAGATATAATGCTGACTTGATTCTTGAGTCCTGTATCGCCAAGGGTGATGATATCTGCGCTCTGAGATACAAAAA
>CAMEQB010000186.1 GCA_945932505.1 uncultured Spirochaetales bacterium | reverse complement strand
CATGATAGTGTAGGGTATAACCCGAGGTATCTATATGAAAGTAATCAAGAGAAATGGTTCCGAAGTAGAATTCGATAAAAATAAAATAATTGTAGCTATCACAAAGGCTAATGAAGCCAATGTTTTTCATGAGCTTACGGAGAATCAGATAAGCGAGGCAGCCGATTATATCCAGTATAAGTGTGAGAGACTCAACAGAGCCGCTTCTGTAGAGGAAATCCAGGATATGGTTGAGAACCAGATAATGGCTCATGGCGCCTTTGAAGTCGCCAAGGAATATGTAAGATATCGCTATCAGAGATCTCTTGTCAGAAAGGCGAACACCACAGATGACAGAGTACTCTCTCTTATAGAGTGCAATAACGAGGAAGTTAAGCAGGAGAACTCCAATAAGAATCCTATTGTCAACAGTGTTCAGAGAGATTATATAGCGGGGGAGGTGAGCCGTGACCTCTCAGTACGTCTACTCCTACCTAAGGAAATTGTTGATGCAGATAAGGAAGGAATCATCCATTTCCATGACACGGACTACTATGCCCAGCATATGCACAACTGTGATCTTGTGAACCTGGAGGATATGCTGCAGAACGGAACTGTCATCAGCGAGACCATGATCGAGAAGCCACATAGCTTCTCTACAGCTTGTAACATTGCAACTCAGATAATCGCCCAGGTTGCTTCCAACCAATATGGCGGCCAGTCTATTTCCCTTGCTCATCTTGCTCCGTTTGTGCAGATTTCAAGAGAAAAGATCCGAAAGAGTGTCGAAGAGGAAGTTGTTCTTCTTGGTATTGACGCCACAGAAGAAGTGAAGTCTAAGATTGTTGAGAAGAGACTATTGGAGGAGATTAAGAAGGGTGTTCAGACCATTCAGTATCAGGTGATCACTCTCATGACCACCAATGGACAGGCTCCATTCCTCACTGTATTCATGTATCTCAATGAAGCCAAGAACGAAAGTGAGAAGCGCGACCTTGCACTTATCATTGAAGAGACACTTAAGCAGAGAATCACTGGCGTTAAGAATGAAGCCGGAGTATGGATTACTCCAGCATTCCCGAAGCTTATTTATGTTCTTGAAGAAGATAACATCAAGGAGGGTACTCCATACTTCTACTTGACTAAGCTTGCTGCGAAGTGCTCTGCAAAACGTCTTGTTCCTGATTATATCTCAGAGAAAAAGATGAAGGAGCTGAAGGAAGGAAACTGCTTCCCTGTCATGGGATGCAGATCAGCCCTCTCTCCATGGAAGGATGAAAACGGCAACTATAAGTTCTATGGTAGATTTAACCAAGGTGTCGTAACAATCAATCTTGTTGACGTGGCTCTTTCCTCCCACAAGGATATGGACGCTTTCTGGAAAATCTTCGATGAGAGACTAGACCTTTGTTACCGCGCCTTGATGTGCCGCCACAATAGGCTTAAGGGAACATTGTCTGATGCAGCGCCGATTCTCTGGCAGAACGGAGCAATAGCAAGATTAAAGAAGGGTGAACCTATCGACAAGCTCCTTTACGGTGGTTACTCGACAATTTCCCTTGGATACGCCGGCCTTTGCGAGTGTGTCCGCTACATGACAGGTAAGAGCCACACTGATCCCAGTGCAACAGGCTTTGCCCTCGATATCATGAAGCATATGAACGACATGTGTGCAAAGTGGAAGGAGGAAACCAATATCGCATTCTCTCCATACGGAACTCCTATTGAAAGTACTACATATAAGTTCGCAAAGTGCCTGCAGAGAAGATTCGGTATCATCGAAGGTGTCACAGACAAGGGGTACATCACCAACAGCTACCACGTAAACGTAACTGAAGAAATCGATGCTTTCTCGAAATTGAAGTTCGAAGCTCAGTTCCAGGCTCTCTCCACAGGTGGAGCAGTAAGCTATGTCGAGGTCCCGAACATGCAGAATAACTTGGATGCCGTAATTTCTGTAATCCAATTTATCTATGACAATATTATGTATGCCGAACTCAATACAAAATCCGACTATTGCCAGAAATGCGGCTTTGACGGAGAGATAGAGATAAAGAAAGAGAATGGTAAACTTATCTGGGTATGCCCTAACTGTGGAAACAAGGATCAGGATACGATGAATGTCGCCCGCAGAACCTGCGGTTATATCGGAACCCAGTATTGGAACCAGGGAAGGACAGAAGAGATAAAAGATAGAGTCCTTCACCTTTAATCCCCGCCCCCTCTTTTGTTTACAGAGAGGGGGAACTATCGGAAGAAAAGAAATATGGAGAGAAGAGATGCATTACGCAACTATAAAATACTATGATATTGCAAATGGAGAAGGAGTAAGAACTTCTCTATTTGTTTCAGGATGCAGACACCACTGTAAAGAGTGTTTTAACCAAGTCGCCTGGGACTTTGAGTATGGTGAGGAGTTTACAAAAGACACTGAAGACAAAATAATCGCATCCCTCTCTCCTTCATATATCCGAGGTTTGTCTCTCTTGGGAGGTGAACCTATGGAAAAAGAAAATCAAGAAGCACTCCTAGATTTGATTAAAAGAGTGAAGGTTGAAGCTCCTGATAAGGATATCTGGATATATTCAGGCTTTACTTTTGAAGAGCTTATAGGAGAAAAGGATTCAAGGGCCTATAGTCCTATTTCCAAAGAGATATTAAGTCTATGTGACGTTTTGGTGGACGGGCGTTTTATCTTGGAAGAGAAAGATATTTCGTTGCAGTTCAGGGGAAGCAGAAATCAAAGAATCATAATGCTCAAACCTTTTTTTGAAAAAGGTGAATTCGTTCTTTGGAAGGACGAGATGAAGGATTGATACATCGCTCTAAAACTCTATGCCCTCTTTATCGAGGGATTTTTAAATCATAAGTGG
>CAMEQB010000185.1 GCA_945932505.1 uncultured Spirochaetales bacterium | reverse complement strand
GCTTTTTCCTGGGCTCTTGCAAGAGCTATCCAAACTCTTCTAAGGAGCTTCCTTTTATGGACTTCCGAGAAGATTTCTTTCATTTCCTCTGAACCGTAGCGCCAGGAAAGAGGGCTGACATAAGAATTATGGTTGTAGAGATCTGCCATATTATTTCTCCCTGATGATCAACTGGTCTCTCTCTGGTCCTACGCTGATAAGTGTGATTGGAGTCTTAATGAGTTTCTCAAGTTCCAGAATAAATGTTCTACACTTCTCTGGGAGGTCTTCCCACTTTCTGCAACCTGTTGTATCTTCCATCCAGCCTTCAAAGTCTGTATAGATTGGTTTTGCTCTTTCCTGAAGTCTTGTTTCAGGTAGGTGAGAGTAGTACTCTCCGTCGATCATATAACCTGTACATACTTTAATAGTTTCGAATGTATCAAGGACATCGATCTTTGTAAGACATACATCTGTTACACCATTCATCCAGCAAGCGTAGTCACATGCAACTGCATCAAACCATCCACAGCGGCGAGGGCGTCCTGTCGTTACACCAAATTCATGTCCGATGGCTCTGAGCTTGTCTGCAGTCTCATCAAAAAGCTCTGTCATGTATGGGCCGCCGCCAACGGATGTAGAGTAAGCCTTTGCAACTCCATATACTCTGTCTATGGCTCTTGGTGGGATTCCTGCTCCGTTACAGCCGCCTGCAGCTGTAGGGTTTGAAGATGTGGAGTAAGGATAAATACCCCAGTCATTGTCTCTCATTATTCCAAGCTGGCCTTCAAGAAGAATATTTCTTCCTTCTTCTACAGCGTCTCTTACAGCAGGGTTTGTGTCGATGATATGGTTACCGAACTCTTCTCTCCATCCCTTAGCCTTTTCCATCAACTCTTCCAGGGTATAAGTTGGGAGACCATAGTATTCAAGTTCCCTGTTTTTCTTTACAAGAAGAGCTGAAAGCTTCTTTCTGAGAGTCTCTTCATCAAGAATATCCGCAGCTCTGATTCCACATCTAGCAGCCTTGTCCTGATAGCATGGTCCGATACCTCTCTTTGTGGTTCCGATCTTCTCGCTTTCGCTTCTCTTTCCCTCTTCCGCTCCGTCCAGGGCCATATGATAAGGCATTATGATATGAGCTCTTTCATCGATGAAGACACTTTCAATCTTCTCTCCTGTGACCTTCTCGATCTCTTCCAACTCTGAGTGCATTCTATCGAAGTTGACCACAGTGCCGGCACCTACGATGTTCATTGTATCTTCATTGAAGATGCCGGAAGGGAGGATATGGAGTCCAAACTTTCCCTTCTCATTTACAACAGTGTGGCCTGCGTTGTCGCCACCCTGAAAACGTATGACCATATCTGCCTGCTGGGCAAGATAATCAACGATTCTTCCTTTTCCTTCGTCTCCCCACTGGAGACCGATTACACAGTTAACGGACATCTTTTCCTCCTCATTTTTTAGGAATCATTTCCGCAATATAAGGAAGGGTTCTGTACTCTTCCTTGTAGTCAAGTCCATATCCTACTACCCATACATCCGGGATATCGAAACCTTTGTAGTGGATCTCTGTTTCAACTTCATGTCTACTTGGCTTATCTAAGAAGACGGCTTTCTTTACAGAGAGAGGATGGCGTGCCTCAAAGTTCTGTGTGAGATAAGAGAGTGTATGTCCACTGTCAAGAATATCCTCGACAATCAATACATGCTTATCTGTGATGCTTTCTCTTGTATCCATCAAGAATCTGACTTCACCACGCTTATCGCCGTTTCTTCCATAACTTGAGATGGCTATGAAGTCGATGATGTGAGGGATTCTTAGTTTTCTTGCAAGGTCTGTCAAGAAAAATACAGAACCCTTCAGTACTCCTACGATTACAAGTGGTTCTGTAATATCTTTGTAGTCTCTATTAATCTCTGCTGCGAGTTCATCGACTCTACTTCTTATAGTATCTGCATCGATCAAAACTCTTTTAAGGTCTTCTGTCAATGGCGGTATGGCTAGCTGCATTATCTTTCCTCCAAATACTTTCTCATCATATATAAAAAATCAAAAGTGGTGAATGGAGTAATGGTTCTTTTACTCAAACATTACTAGATAATTATCTGCCCTTGACCCACTATTGTTTTGGCTATAACCTTTCTAAGCTTGGGGGACAAGATGAACTATATAAATATGTTGGAGAAAATGTATTTGTCCAGGTTCTTCGAAACTAAACTTCAAAAGGAGTTTAACGAAGGGAACTTATATGGAACAACCCATCTTTCTATAGGCCAGGAAGCATCCCACGTAGGCCTATGTTCAGCGTTGGAAAAAGGGGATTGGATTGTTCCGACCCATCGTTGTCATGGCTTTAATATCGCCTCCGGCTCAGATATGGAAGCAATGTTTTCCGAGATGCTGGGTTCCCGCCACGGACTCTGCAAGGGTCTCGGGGGCAGTATGCATATGACGGATGTCTCCACATATAATCTTGGCTCTTCGGCCGTCGTCGGTTCTGGAGTACCTATTGCCGGTGGTGCCGCATTTGCCCTCAAAAGACAGAAGAAAGAAAATATTGCCGTTGCAATATTCGGAGACGGCGCTTCAAGTAGGGGAAGTGTTCATGAGATGATGAACCTCGCTTCTGTCTGGGGTCTCCCTCTTCTTTTCTTTATGGAAAACAACCACTATGGAATGAGTGCCTCAAGTGACAGGATGATTGCTACTGATAGTATCCATAGCCGTGCTGAAGGCTATCGTATTCCACACAAGAGAGTCGATGGAAATGATGTAGAGGCAGTATTTGACGCTGTAAAGAGAGCGAGAGAAGAGATTCTTGAAAACAACAAACCATTCTTTATCGAAGTAGATACTTACCGTCTATGCGGTCATAGTAAGTCAGATAAACTT
>CAMEQB010000184.1 GCA_945932505.1 uncultured Spirochaetales bacterium | reverse complement strand
AACACACGTGTTTCTTACCCAATCAACCACATCGAGAAGATTGTAAGACCAGTTTCTGCAGCTCCAGCAGCAAAGAACGTCATCTTCCTCAGTGCTGATGCATTCGGAGTTCTTCCTCCAGTATCCATCCTCACACCAGAGCAGACAAAGTACTACTTCCTCTCTGGCTTCACAGCTAAGCTTGCTGGTACAGAGCGCGGTATCACAGAACCAACTCCAACATTCTCAGCTTGCTTCGGCCAGGCATTCCTCGAACTTCCTCCAACAAAGTATGGTGAAGAACTTGTAAAGAAGATGGAGAAGTCCGGTGCTAAGGCTTACCTTGTCAACACAGGTTGGAACGGAACAGGAAAGAGAATCTCCATCAAGGATACAAGAGGTATCATCGATGCTATCCTCAATGGTGACATCCTCTCTGCTCCTACAAAGAAGATCCCATACTTCAACTTCGAAGTTCCTACAGAGCTCAATGGCGTAGACACAGGTATCCTCGATCCAAGAGATACATATGCTAACGCTGAAGATTGGGAAGTCAAGGCAAAGGATCTTGCTGGAAGATTTATCAAGAACTTCTCTAAGTACACAAATACAGAAGAAGGAAAGGCTCTTGTTGCTGCAGGTCCTCAGCTCTGATTTCGTACTTATTCCTAATGCGGGGTGTGCATCGTGCATGCCCCATTTTTTCGATATTTTGTCTGTACTGTTAAAACAAAACTATTGTTCTGAATTAATTCTTGATTTACCATAGATATGGAGGTTTCTCTTGCTTTCTCTTATTAGAAGACTATCTGTCGTTGCCCTTGTTCTTTGTCTCCTTGTTTCCTGCTCTACAACTAAAGAGAGCGAAATATATAACCCTCATACAGTAGATCAAGATAAAGCTCTAGAGGACTGGAAACTTACAACTTTGATAGCAAAGGGAGACGAAGAAAAGAGTAGCCCTGTACCATATGTAATTGATGGCTTCTCTAGTGGCGAGAAGTTAATCCTCGTTAGTGGAAGCGGGGAAGAGAGGGAAATAGAGATAGAAGACGAAAGCGTTGAGATCTACAACCTTCTTCTTGGCGAGTATTATTCCTGGACTGTATTTGATAATAACGGAAAGATAATAAAGGAAGGTGAGTTTACTGTTTCCTCACTGCCTCCAAGAAATATCTATGTAGATGGAATAACAAACGTAAGAGACTTAGGTGGCTGGAAAAGAGATAATGGCGAAAGAGTCAAGCAAGGCCTTATTTATAGAAGCGCTCGCCTTAATGAGAACGAAAGCGACGAAGTATTGTTGAGTGACGAGGGCAGGGAGACGCTGTTATCTCTTGGAATAAAGAGTGAAATAGATTTACGAAAGACTGTGGATAATGAGAACGGCGCTATAACAGAAAGCCCTATAGGAGCGAGTGTCAATTATTACTCGATTCCTTTTGAAACAGGTGGAGGATACCTACAGAAGAATCTTTCTTCTTTCCCTGCTTTATTTAGCATACTTGGAGAAGAAGAGAACTATCCTCTTCTCTTCCATTGCTCTATAGGTACAGACCGTACAGGAGCTGTAAGCTTTGTATTGTTATCGCTATTAGGAGTAACGGAGGACGATTTATATAGAGACTATCTCTTCTCAAACTTCGGATATATCGAGGGAATAAGACGCAAGTCTGCCATTGATGATTATCTTATGTATATAGAGAGATATCAGGGAGAGACAAGGAAAGAGAAAGTCTACTCAATGCTTATTGAAAACGGAGTTGAAAAGAAAGATATAGATAGCTTTGTTTCCATAATGACGGATAATGATTATCTTTCTAAAGGAGAGGATAAATGAAGAAAACGCTTATCGTATGTCTCATTGTAGTGCTGGTAGTAATAGCATCTGCATTTGGCATCGGTTATGGTATAGGTCGTGTTATTAAGAATGTTGGAAACATTAGTGCATCCAACGGAGCCAACTTCAATTATAGTGATTCTAAGTCCTACAAAGTAGGAGACACTGAGATATCTTCAAAGGTCTCAAAAATTACTATCAATTGGCTCAACGGCACTGTAAAAGTATCGGAATACAATGGAGATACCCTCTCTATTAAAGATGAAGTGGAGAGTGGAACTCTTACTGAAGAGTTGAAGCTGAGATGGAAAAGAAGCGGAAACGAAGTCATTATCCAATATGCTGAGGCCAATAAGAGGCTGGATCTCGATGGCTTGAAGAAAAATATTGTGGTGATGATACCTTCTTCTTGGACTTTGGATGAATTAGATATAGACGTTGTGTCTGCTGATTCTGTAGTATCATTGAAAAACATTGACGAGATAGATTGGAATAGTGTAAACGGAACATTGGAGGCTCGAGTCGATAGTATTTCTTCTCTCGATGGAGATACTGTCAACGGAGATGTGGACTTATATGTAAAGAAGTCTGGACCAAGGAAACTGGACTTGGAGAGTGTAAACAGTAATGTTACAATCTCTGTTCCATCCAACACTTCTTTTACACTAAAGAGAGAAAGCATAAATGGCTCATTGGACTCTGAATTTGCAGGTAAAGTCAGTGGAAATAAGACATTTATCGTTGGAAACGGAGACTATGACTGGGATATCGAGTCTGTAAACGGGAATGTGACAATAAGAGAAATATAGGGGATAGAATATGCCAAGAAAACCAAAATATACAAAAGAAGAGTTGATCGATACCGCTGTAGCCATCATAAGAGAAGAGGGTGAAGATTCTCTCTCTGCAAGAAATCTTGTAAAGAGACTGGGGACAGCTCCTGCAACAATCTTTACTCACTTTAACTCAATGGATGCTTTGGAAGAGGCTCTCACCGAGAAAGTAAGAGCAATCTACAATGTATATGTAAATAGAGGACTGGAAAAGAATCCTCCATTTAAGGG
>CAMEQB010000183.1 GCA_945932505.1 uncultured Spirochaetales bacterium | reverse complement strand
ATCTCATGATCTCCTGGTCGCTCTTTCCCTTTGGAGAGAAGTCTGAACCACCCTTGCCACCACCCATAGGGAGAGTTGTGAGAGAGTTCTTGAAGATTTGCTCGAAACCAAGGAACTTGAATGTACCGAGGGTTACAGATGGATGGAATCTTAGTCCCCCCTTATATGGACCGATTGCGTTGTTGAACTGTACTCTGTAGCCTCTGTTTACCTGAATGTTGTGTTCATCATCTTCCCATTCTACTTTGAATGTTATTACTCTGTCTGGTTCCGTAATACGATCAAGGATCTTGTTCTTGAGGTAAAGTGGGTTTGAGTTGACTGTGTCGATGACAGAAGCGACGATTTCTCCTGCAGCTTGAATGAATTCAGGCTGTGCAGGGTTTTTTCTTTCGAGCTCTGCCATGAATTTTGCGTAATCGTACATTGTTTTCCTCCTATTTTAGGAATCGCGGAAAATATGGAAGAAAAATTTATGAAATAATCAGAAATATAAAATGAATATTTCACAATATTACTTCTATATCTTATTTTGTGTTAAAGAAATAACACAATTAAAATACGCGAATAATGAAGTATTAGCATACTTCAAAACTAATTTTCAATAGAAAAATTAAAATTTGTGTTATTTGTTATTTCTCTAACATGAAATTGATGTTATCAATGATTTAATTGATATTGAGACAAAAGAAAAATACTATATTCAATCGGTGACGAGACTATTTATTTAGTATTATTCTATTAGTGTATGAGTAGCAGTATTCTTCTTTTGTTCGATGTATTCGGTACCTTTGTTTTTGCTCTTAGCGGGGCTGCAAAGGCAATTAGCAAGAAAATGGATTTTCTTGGAGTAATCGTCTTTGCTATAACTGTCGGTTGTGCCGGCGGTATGATCAGAGATGTTCTTATAGGAGCTGTTCCTGTAGCTGTATATCAAAACAGTGTTTACATTGTCGTTGCCTTTGTTGCAGGCTTATTGATGTTCTTGATAGCGGAGAACTGCAACGTCGATACTTTCCCTTCTCATATTATGTTTTTTGATGCAGTAGGTTTGGGCTTCTTTACAGCCATGGGCTGTGAGAAGGCTGCTTCTTTTGGCATTATTCCTGTAGGAATTGTTTTCTCAGGATGTTTAAGTGCTGTAGGAGGAGGTGTACTTAGAGATATTTTTGCAAAAGAAGTACCAATGGTCTTTACTTCCGATTTCTATGCTTCCGCTTCAATTCTTGGAGCTCTATTATTCCTGCTTCTCTCTTATATCGGGTGTCCATCTTCTATCAATCTTTGGGTGACTGCACTCTTTACCATCGGGGCAAGAGTCTTAGGTTATAAGCTTCATCTTCGCCTTCCAGTTGCACATCAGGGACACATTAAGGGGGATAAGAATGACTGAGCTTTTATATTATAAAGACGGATACCTTAAGAGTACTGAAGCAACTGTTATAGAAATAAGAGACGGCAAAGTCGTCCTTGATAAGACTATCTTCTATCCTGAGTGCGGTGGTCAGCCAGGAGATAGAGGCACTTTTGGAGAGTGGAAAATACTAGATACAAAGAAAGATAAAGATGGAACACCCTTACACGTTGTTGAGGGTGAACTACCTTCTGTAGGGACAAAGAGTTTCCTGACACTAGATTGGAACCATCGATATTTCTATATGAAGGAGCATACTGCACAGCACTTGTTGTCTGCTCTTCTCTTTCATGAATATGGAATTGGGACAGTTGCAGTACACCAAGGAGAAGATATTCTAACTATCGAAACTGATAGAAGCGAGATTAATGATGATATTCTCCTTTCCCTTGAAGAGAAGGCGATAGACGAGATCATAAAATCTCGAAAAGTCTATCAAGTTGATATGGATAGAAAAGAAGCAGAAGGCCTTAAGATGCGACGCTCTATTAAGGTTGATGATGAGACTGTGAAGGTTGTATTTATATCAGACTTGGATGCTGTCGCCTGCGGAGGCGTTCATCTCTCTTCCACTAGTGAGATAAAAGAAATCTGCTACAGAGGAAAAGAACAGATTAGGGGACATGTAAGGACTATATGGAGTGTGGGAGAAAAAGCTAGGGAGTACAGAAGAGAGAATGAAAGGGCTGTGAGAGAGTGCGGCAAACTTCTTAGTTCAGATTCTCATACAATGACTTCAACTCTAGAAAAGTTTCTCTCTGAGGACTTGGAACTAAAAAAAGAAAACAGGGAACTGAAAAAGAAAGTCATTGAATTGGAATTAATAGAAAGGAAAGAAGATACTATTGTCTTTGAGTCTTCCGTTTCTATAACAGAAGCTCCTGAGATAGTGGAGAAATATGCAGAAGGAAGGAAGATATTTATTCTTGACGGAACAAATAAGAGGAACTTTCTCTTCTTTGGAACAAAGGATGACTTCGAGAAAATAAAGAAAGAATGCACTCTTAAAGGAGGAGGAAGAGAGCCTCTGTTTAGAGGGACGATTATGGATGCCGACATAGAGAGGATAAAAAAGATTTTATCTTGATGATTAAACTGCACTTAAAAACAGAGATAGAAAAGGGGAGAGTAGTCTAAGAAGTTTCTCTCCCCTTCGTTATGATAAGTTTCAGACTTCAATAGGATATGGTCCGTACTCTCTTTTCATGGATTCAATAGTGACTACCCACTGTTTTCCAAACTTACATACATCAATGCCGTTGATAAATCTCTTGCTGGAAACTGCTTTTCTAAGTGTGCTTTCATCCAGATTCCATATGTCTGATGCGTCTTTGAAAGAAAGTAGTCCATCGAATGGAGTCTCAATTGTCTTTCCATTAGTCCAAAGTTCATCAGAAGATAAATCAAGATCATCAGACCAAGATATTCCATATCCTCCTGTGTCTACTTGCACGTGATAAAAATCTAAAGGTTTTTCTATAAATACTGT
>CAMEQB010000182.1 GCA_945932505.1 uncultured Spirochaetales bacterium | reverse complement strand
CTTTAGGAAGGATAATTATATTAGAGATATTGGATTATCCCAAGGGATATCGCTTAGACTGCAAAGGCCAGAGGAAAGAGGAGGTATATATGAACATCACTTTCAGAGGCATCGGCTACACACCAAACGACGAAGACAGAGCATTTCTCGACAAAAAGCTCCAGAAGATCGCTTTCGCTGAAGATTATCTTCACGATCTCGACATCGCTGTAAAGAAGGAGGCAAAGGGTATCGGTTTTCATATCGATGCTGTACTTCACTTCGTATGGAGAAAAGAAAAAGTCGTAAGCGAGGACTGCTACGAATTATATGAAGGAATAGAGAAACTTGCAGATAAGATCCAATCAGTGGCAAAGAAAGAAAAGGAGATAATGAAAGACAACTGATAGAGACTACAGAGGGCCCGAAAAAAGGGCCCTTCTTCTTTGAATCAAAGACCTTTCAGATATTCCTCCACATTTAGATACTCAATTTCCCCTTCTCTTCGATTCTCTCCTCTGTATATCACACACTTTCTAATAATCCGACCAAATTGGAACTCAGTCTCCCTGCACTTCTTTTCATCCACTAAATGGCGATACTGATCAGGAAAAGCTTCAGTGCTATGCTTGATTTCATATATTTCAGAAGTAATATTCTCTGAATCAAAAATAACCATATCAAACTCACCTACTGCAAATTTAAGTTTGAACACTTCCTTATCTTTCATTGCCTTTTTCGTTTCCAGAAGAACGATTTCTTCCATCATGCGGCCCTTAATCTCATTAAGTATTCTGTCCAGGATATGTTTTCTGTCTGCAATTGAGAAACTTTGAAAGTTTTCATCTTTCATCAGCTCTTTCACAAGAGCCTCTGCCTGGGAATATCTGAGCCCAGGCTGGGAAACACAAGTCTGATATGTTTTTTCGTTGACTATTGGAATAGTCTCTACAGGAATATCTACAGTAAGATCCAATAGATCTAGATACTCTTTAATCTCAATGCGGTGTGCGTCTTTAATTTCCACAGTCTGTTCTTCTTTATTAAGAATATCCAAGGCCTTTCTCAAAGACTCAGTAAAGGCTTTTTTATCGATGTGCTCGAAAATATCTATAGGATTATTTCTATCATGCAAAAGATTTCTTGCAGATAGTCCTAAATCATGGGAGACAAAATCATCTATAAGGACACTAAGTGTAAAACGATGGTTTATATCTTCCACCACTCTGTTTATTACACTAGTCAACTCATTTTTCTCATAAAAATCCTCTAAGTGCCTGAAGTGTCCTGCATTCTGATAGTATTTCAGAGAGTGCTGTATATTCTTCGCTATGGCACTATCAACGTAGGCATCCGTACTTTCTTTATTAGAGAATATGGAATGCTCGTTATAATTAATCCCACTAAGGCTCATTGTTCCTCCATAGCGGATATACTCATCTATACCAGATATTCCAAGCACATTTTCAAACTCTCTATATGGAATAAAAGTCGTGTGTAACATTTCACATCTGTCATAAAGAGAATCGTCAGAGGAAAACAAGAAACCCAAAGAATCTGTTCCAGACAATACTATCTTCATTCCAGACGAGGCATAGATATCAGAGAAGACAGCCGCCCCTTCTATAAAATCCTCAATAAGAGTCACCTCATCAATAAACACATATTTATAACCTTGCTCCAAGAGTATTTTCATGTCATGGTTGACAGCAGAGAGAGTATCTTCAGGGGAGATTTGAATAAAAACTGTCTTTTCAAATTGGCTTTGATTAAAGCTTGTAATCGCCTGCTGAATTAGTGTTGTCTTCCCTGTCCTTCTTAATCCATAAAGAATAAACACGCGGCTCTGGGTACCAGAATCTAAGAATAATTGCATTTGTTTCAGGCATGGACGACTCTTTAAACTGGCTGCCCTTTGAATAAAAGCCTTTAGGTTGTCGGAAATAAGGATATTTGTCTTGAACAATAAAGAATTACCCGTTCTCTTTGTACTTCTACGAGGAAGAAGCGCCTTTTCAATCTTCAGTTCTTTCTCCAATTCCTTTCTTTTTGCAATTCTTTCCGCCACTACTAAGGCTGTTTCACTGTCTAAATACTTACTTTTCTTTTTCCCGTCTTCTGTCCATTGATGATACTGTCTTATCTTTCCGTTTATGTTTTTCTTTGAAATATATCCAATAGGAAGCTCTGATATCTCTTCTTCTAATCTCGCTATCTTATCATCATTCGTCTTCACTCTGCCCACCTTATTTATAACCCCATTATAACCCCATATTAAGAAGATTAAAAGGGGTTATATTAGTTACAATCCTCAAATACCCATAGAAAGTGTATTTGAATTCAATAACTTCTAAACAGACAAGCTTATAACATCTTTACTTTTTGCGTTTTGATTATGATTTGAATTCGGCAAAGCAGAGGAAAACTACAGGGCTGTTTATCAGCGACTACTCCTCTGCCTACATACTAGATTCTCTTTGTTCCAGGGATAGAGTCATCCCAAAGCACATGCTTGTTTTTGATACTGACACCGAGATGTTCCATTCCCAATATCTTCCTCCCATTAGAGCAGTAGGACCGTCATTTGTGAAACTTGGACAAGAGCTGGGAAAGTGCCTTATTTATAAATGGCTTAACGGTGCATATTCTCAGCCGTTGCAGGTAAAGATTTAGAATAGTCCTGTTATTAACACTGCCCTTTTCTCATGAAAACTGTACTTATTTTCTTCTTCTCAGCTTCTTTCTTTTTCATTTGGAAAAAGCCTTTTTGCAACATTATGATTGAATCAAGGAGGGGAGAGCCTTAACATTTAGTTATGAAAGGTCCCACAAAAAAACAGCAGGAGATACTTATTTTCATCTCTTCATTTATCTCTGAGTATGGCTTTGCTCCAAGTCTCAGAGAGATTGCAGACCACTTTAAAGTATCGCCATCTG
>CAMEQB010000181.1 GCA_945932505.1 uncultured Spirochaetales bacterium | reverse complement strand
TCGAGTCATCATATACAGAATCTCTGAAGAGCTCTCCGCATTGAAGGACAGTGGCCTTTGGAGTAATGTCTACACCTTTCTCGTCCTTTGCTCCAGCGTAGGCGGCAGCAACAGACCAGCTTGCCCATGTTCCCATGCTGTGACCTGAGATGCCGAGCCTAGTATTGTCTACATATGGAAGAGACGAGAGATATGCGTATGATGCGATTCCACCCATTGCACTATCAGAGACGGCAGATCCATCTGTTCCTTTTGAGTATCTATCGTTGAAGAAAGAAAGGGTAGAGAAGTTCATCAGGACTTTGTATCTCAATGGACCTGAAATCATTGCATATGTCTTATTCTCTTCAGAGTCTTCTCCGAAGTTTACTGTGACCTTATGGTTGGTCCAGCCTCTCTCCTTCATTGGAATCGGAGTATCTCCATGTCCATATTCGTCAATAGCAAGGACAACTACACCACGTCTTGAGAGCTCAATTGCATAAGCGGCACTAGTCTCGTGGTCGTTTTGATATCCATGGAGCAATAATACACCTGGGGCCTTGTTCGTTTCTGAAGCATTGGAAGGAATGTATAATTTATAAGCAACATCTCCCTTTTCGGTTGAGATTGAACCTGTTTCAATCTTTGTGGAACCAAAGTTTTTCTGAATTCTATCAGCAATAAACATGGATAGAAAACAAAGGAGTACACAAATAACGAGGGCGATAACGTTTCTTCGGATATTCTTCATAGAGCCTCCGATTAAATTCTATCACCGCAGACACATATGAAAACAGAAAAACTTTATTCCACTTTCTTTATGTGTGCATATTCTTCCACTTTATTCCAAGGTACATTGAAGCCTGCACCATGAGAGCAGAAGACGCTGCCTGGAGGGTTTTCCAAGTCGCTGAGAGGATTGTACTCTGAAGCTTCGATTACTTCTTTCTCATTGTGGCATCTCTCGTATCCATCGGGAAAAAGGGATAGGCTTCCTTCTCCATGTGTGTATGCCCTTATTTCCTCCGAGTAGTTATTCATAGTGGAAACCGGGCACCTGCCTTTTATAGTAACAAAGCCGTCTCTATTTACTTCTATTCTTCCGTTTCCTTTCATTTTCTCTATGTCGAATAGAGCTCTTCCTGAAAGAGACTGGGGGACAATAAGTACAAATTGATAAATAGGCTCGAGAATAATAGAAGAGGCCTTCATAAGGGCATTTCTTATGGCTCTGTAGGTTGCTTCCCTAAAGTCTCCGCCTTCTGTGTGTTTCAGGTGTGCTCTGCCTGCCTTTAGGGTAATAGTGAGATCTGTAATAGGGAATGACGATAGAACACCTAAATGAGTCTTCTCTTCCAAGTGTGTTCTGATTAGCCTCTGCCAGTTTGTATCCAGGTCATTCTTCGGCAGGTCTGTTACAAACTTTAATCCACTTCCTCTCTCGTTGGGAGTAAGGAGAAGATGTACCTCAGCATAATGCTTTAATGGCTCAAAATGCCCGATACCATAGGAAGGCGATGTTATTGTCTCTTTATAGGCTATCTTTCCGTCCCCTAGAGTAATTGTAATGCCATAACGCTTTTGTATGATTTCAGTTATTACCTCCGTCTGCACTTGCCCCATGAGCATTATTTGAATGTCTCCCGAAATCACTCTTGTCTTTATTTCAGGAAACTCTTCTTCTATTTCTTTTAGTATTCTCAACAGCTTTGATTTATCTGTGTTCTTGGTGTCTGATACAGAGTAAATAAGAACTGGCTCGAACTCATTCTTCTCTTTATTTTCATATGAGCCATAAGTATCGCTGCTCTTTGCTTTCTCTAGTCCTACAACAGCACATACTTCACCTTTCTCCACTTCTTTTACTGTCTCATATTTCTCGCCGTTATATATTCGTATCTCGTCGACTTTCTCTCCCCCGATTTCGTCTTTGGCTTTTAGTCTCCCTCCTGTAATCTTTAGGTGAGATAGTTTCTTTCCAGTCTTGTCTCGAGATACTTTATATAACAGGGCACCGAAATCTTCTGTAGTTTCTTTACTCTTAAAGAAGTGTTCCAATACAAAGAGAATATCGCGTATTCCTTGATTTTTTAATGCTGATCCGGCGAGGAGAGGAAAAAGCTTACGTTTAGAGATCATCAGAGAAATGTCTTCCTCTTTTATTTCTTCTCCTGAAAGATACTTCTCTAGTACTTCATCATCTTTTTCAGCAATACTTTCGATATCAGAGAAAGGATAAGAAACGATATTATCAGACAAAGATGAGATTATCTCTTTCTCTATCTTCTCTTTGTCGAGTCCCGGCATATCAATTTTGTTAAGGAAAATAAGAGTAGGGACATTATATTTTTCTAGCAGTCTCCAAAGAGTGCGGGTATGTCCCGTGACTCCATCTTGTGCGGATATTATAAGTATGGCTGCATCCAAAGCAGAAAGGGATCTCTCCATTTCGCCAGAGAAATCTACATGGCCAGGAGTATCGATGAGTGTAATCTTGTCACTCAGTATTGCTTCTTTTGCATATACTGTGATGCCTCTTCGTCTCTCTATATTATCGAAATCAAGGAAAGAGTTTTTATCATCGACTCTTCCTATTTTTCTAATTGCACCCGATGCAAACAATAGGGACTCTGATAGAGTCGTCTTGCCACTGTCTACATTTGCTATGATTCCAGTTATTAGGTGCATATTGCCATAATAACACAATAGTGTGTATTGTGTTTCGTAATTTCTGATATAGAGTGAAACTGTTGTTCCAAAACACTGGAATTTGATTGTATAATTTACATGGAATAAGACTTAATTATTGGAGGATACACATGGGAATGTTTCTTAATCCTGATGATATTCAACTTCGAGATGACAGATGTAATCCATTCTACGTAGACAAGTCGTTAATCATCAGAGAGATGAATAATATCGTCAGACAAAAAAGTG
>CAMEQB010000180.1 GCA_945932505.1 uncultured Spirochaetales bacterium | reverse complement strand
GCTGATGCAGTCCTAGACTCTTTCCTTCTCTTTCCTCAATATTCGTCTTCTCTTGATTTACAATCTGCTTTAAGAGAACTAAGCGGGAAGGGAAGAAACGCCATCCGTTATGGTGCCAATTGGATTGAGAGCTTAGAAAGAAAGGCTTTAAATAAGGAAGTGATGAAGGAAGCGATAGATAAAGCATTCTCAGCTATGGCCCACTCTTATTCTCCATACTCAAACTTTAAAGTAGGAGCAGCTGTGCTTTCCTCCAGTAGTGGTAGGATTTATAGCGGCTGCAATGTAGAGAACGCATCCTATGGCGCCACAATCTGCGCTGAAAGAAATGCAATAACTACAGCTATCACAAACGAGGGTGCAATAGGAATAGATTTATTGGTAGTTGCAAGCGGATGTAATCCTCCTGCAATGCCTTGTGCCATGTGCCTCCAGTTTATGTCAGAGTTCATCAAACCAGAGACTCCAATAGTTCTTGTAAACACTATGGGCATACAGGAGAACTACAAATTCTCTGATCTCTTACCCCATCCTTTTGATTATGAGGCACTTTAATGAGGAAAGTATTTATTCCATTAGTATTAGCTTTATCAATTCTAGCTTGCTCTTGCTCCACTACTAAGCCTTTTACAGACCAAGAAATGATAGAGAGTGATCTGACTCTATCAGAAAAGCTGGAAGCGTATGGTGGAAAGAAAGTCACAGTAGATGATCCTCTTCTATACTTCGACGGTTCAGTTTGGCTTGAAGATATGACGGCAATGGTGGAGGAGGCTGAAGATTATATCCTCCTCTCCACCTTCCTTGGCTCTTCTTGCCCCAACCTAGAGCCACTCTTTGATGCAATAGTGAAGAAAGCTGAAGAGGGAGTGAGAGTCTATGTAATCATAGACGGCACTTCCTCCTTGGATATGACAGAATCGAAGTTTGTCATGACCAATCTCTCTTATTTAAGAGAGAAGGGTGTAAACCTCCTCATCTACTCTCCGATCTCTTTCACTCACTTAATAAATCCTGTGCAGATAATAATAAGAGACCATAGAAAGATGATGGTCATCGATGGAAAGACAGCTGCAATCGGAGGCATGAACATCAACTTCATCTCAATGGGGGCTGGAGACAAGACCCAGAGAGATAGTATGTATGTATTCTCTTCTCCCTCTCTCTCTTCCCTCCTTATTGATGAATTTGTAAAGATTTGGAATGAGGGAAGTGTAGATTACCTCAATGTAAACTCTTTTAAGAAATATACCACAGAAGAGGAAGGAAACGACGCTTGGCTCTTTAACAGGAATGTATATTCCGGAGATGTCTCTATTGCAGGAATGTTTGCAACTCTCATAAATGAAGCTGAGTCTTCTATTTTCCTTTGTCCATATCTTCCTACAGTCGACGACAGAATGGCAGAGAGCCTGAGAATGGCAAAAGAAAGAGGCGTGGACGTTGAGATATGGTGCTCCCAAGATAGCAGAGGATATGCAAAGGCCGGCTCTTCCTGGGCTGTTGCAGAGCTTATAAAAGACACTGGAGCTACGTTCCATGAAGTTACATATAGCCTAGAGGGCGAACTACTTCCTATGTACCATATGAAAATGATGGTAGTAGACGATAGGTATATTGTCATTGGATCTAGTAACTTTAATTATCGATCAATGACTCTCTCTCATGAAATAGCGCTGGTAGTTGACTCTCCGACCTTTGCAACAGCGGCGAAAGAAGCTGCCAAGCTCAGTGCAGGAGAGGGTGTAATTCTAACAGAAGAAGAGGCGATAAAGGCAAAGAAGGAGTATGGTAACTTATTTGCTTATCTCTTCTCATACTTTGGAGGTTGATTTTGAAAAAGATTATTTCTCTCATACTTACTTTTCTTCTTGCTTTTTCTCTTTATGCGGGAATCGGGGGAGGATACTCTGTTTCCCCAATAGGAGAGACCTTTGGAGACGAACACTTTGGAGGCGCCGCAATCAGTGGATACTTCTCTCCCACAGGACTCAGAAACATCGGGAAAATAGAAGCAGATTTACTATTATCTATGAAGAGCCCTGTATTTAGAGGAGTAAACTTGACTCTCTCTACTCCCGTTTATCAGACAGTGGACCATCCATTTAACTATGTATTTTCAAATAGAGTACTATGGCAGCCTACAATAGGCGTTGGAGTACAATACAGAAATAACAATAACTTTAGGGCTATGGTGGAGATATCGCCATTTGTATTCCAGGACGCTGCATTTATGTATGAGATCCTTTCTCCCTATGTTTCCTTCGATTTTAAAGGAAACTATGGTTGGGGAATTACTATCATGAAGTTCAGTGCCAGCTTTGGGAGTTTAAAATAATGAAGAAAATACTTTTGATTATCCTCTTATCCGTGCTTATGCTTTTGCCTCTTTCTGCAAAGAACGATTACTTCGACTTTGCTTTTATGATAGGGCAAGGAAACTACAACTGGCCAGTGGATGGAATCGGCGTCTCTTATGGCTTCGATATGGGGCTTACAGACAAAATTGAGTTTGGTGTCTGGGGCGTCTCTGAGTTGATACCTCAGCCTTTCCAGTCCAATATCATTGGAGCTGAGATATCTTTTGCGCTTATGGGACAGAGAAATACAGGAAGCAAAGTAAGTGGAGTCAACATTAACACTCTCCTCTCTCTCGGAGGATTCTGGAAGACAGATGACAACGGGCTGGGAGTAATGGTGGGTATTACTCCTCTTGCTGTGGGCTCTCCAGCTCTTTCAAGAAGAGAAAGATGCCTTAGAACCAACATAGGCTGGGACTTTGTAAACAAAAAACTCTTGGTCGTATTCTCTCCAATGGACGTAGATATCTATGTAAAAGGTACATACAGAGATTGGATATAATGCATTTTTTATCAATATAGGCTAATAAGGGAATATGCGGATATTTTCAAAACCGCTTATTTCGGTTTAGAATAAAAATAGTGACATAAGTCAAAACACTTTTAGGAGATATATACATGAAGTATTCCAC
>CAMEQB010000179.1 GCA_945932505.1 uncultured Spirochaetales bacterium | reverse complement strand
CCTGTACCTGATGAAAACTCATATAGAGGTACAGAAGAAGCTATTAATGCTGTAAGTAACCTCTCATCAGACGATATGGTCCTTTTCCTTGTCTCCGGCGGTGGATCAGCTCTTTTTGAGAAACCGTTGATTCCAACGGAAGATATGGAGAAGCTTACATCCGAGCTACTTGCTTCAGGTGCATCCATAACAGAGATGAATACTATCAGAAAGAGAATGAGTGCCGTAAAGGGTGGTAAGTTTGCGCTTCTTTGTAAACCAGCCAGAGTATTTTCAATCGTTCTTTCCGATATCATCGGAGATCCGTTGGATATGATCGCTTCCGGCCCTGCTTATCCAGATAAGAGCACAAAAGAAGAAGCTGTGGCTATTGCAGAGAAATATAACCTCACGCTTACTCCTTTTATGAAGGAACTCTTGGAGAAAGAGACTCCAAAGTCCCTGGATAATACAGAGACATATGTTACAGGAAGTGTAAAGGAACTCTGTAAATCTGCATTCATTACTTCAGAAAAACTAGGCTACAAGCCATTTATCCTTACTTCTTCTCTTTCTTGTATCGCTAGGGAAGCCGGTGTATTTATGGCAAACATTGCAGAGACATACAGTTCGTCAAAGGAGAGTTTAGCTTTTATCTGCGGAGGAGAGACTGTAGTAAAACTTACAGGAAAAGGAAAGGGTGGAAGAAACCAGGAATTTGCATTGGCTTCAGCTCCGATTCTCTCCAAAGTAGAAAACGCAGCAATATTCAGCGTAGGTTCCGATGGAACAGATGGACCGACGGATGCAGCAGGTGGATATGTGGATACAGATACACTCTCGACTCTTGAAAGCAAGGGTATCGATATAAACAAAGTCCTATTTGATAACGATGCATATAATGCGCTAAAGGCATCGGGAGGCCTTGTAATGACAGGTCCTACTGGAACCAACGTCAATGACTTTGCAGTATTACTTATTAAGAGATGAATAATGGCCACGGTTGTGGCCATTACTTATCGCTTCTTAATCGGGTGCCTTATTACTGTCTTAAGTTTAGATTCTGCTGTTCTTCTGAAGTCTGAGAGATATATTTCGTGGTGAAGTCGGAGGGGAGAGAAATCATTCTCGAAACCCTCTTTTTTTATAAACTCATCCATTAGCTTTACGCTCTCTCCCTCGTTATCGAAAGAACCTATATGCATCATCTGGACACACAATCCCTCTTTATAAGTGAAGAACTCCAGAGAAGAGGTATCCAAGTCCTTTTTTCGCTTTACCTCTTCTTTTGCCCAGTCAACATCACTCTCATTGAAGAATTCAGGTAGACGGATAAGGCTGATCCAGTTAAATAGATTCTTTCTCTTCAGATTGAAACCATCTATACCTTCCTGCCACCATAGGCCTTCTAGAGGAGGGACCACATATTCAAAGTAACCCTCTGTCTCTTTTCCACTTCTTGGACTCATCTTCAATGTATAAGCAATAGGGTATAAAAGAGACATAGCTCTTTTGTACTCTCCATCTTCCTCGTTTGGATCTCCCTTACCCCTGATTGCAATGTAGTTCATCTTTGGAATTGTGACTATGACAGGTTTCTTTGGTGGAAGATAAAACTCTTTGTATTCTTTCTTGTAATCAAAGGCCATGGTCAACTTTCGTCTATCATCTCGTCAAGAAAGTTCTTCATCTTATTAGCCATTGAAAGAAGCTGCTTCCCTACTATACTAGTGTTCTTAAACTTACCGCTGGAGATAGTGACTGAATAAGTTTTATCAACAAGAGAAAGGTTAAGGACAATCTTACTCTCAGTATCGAGGGTACAGGACTTATAATCGGCGAAAGGGAAAATAAGAGTCTCATCGCAATATGCTACAGCACAGAGTTTTTTCTCGTCGTCTCTTACAGCAAGAACTCCATCTTCTTTGTCTGTGAGAATCTTAACCACTAGACTATCGTCTCCCATTAACTCCTTTTCTCTTACTCTTTCCATTAATGGAGCGAAAATATTGTTATATTTCTCTTCTAGGCTCTCATTTCTCCTTTTTCCTGTGGCCATAGAAAAAATAGAGAGTGCGATGAAAATGACAAGGATCACACATATTATTATCCAGATGATATTTCCCATTTTAGCCTCCACAGAAAATCTATCTGCCTTTTGACTTTCATGCAAGACTAGGAAAGAAAAAGTGAGAAGTCATCGGCCATTTCTTGGAATTCCCTATAGAACTCTGCAACATGATATCCATCAGTAGTTGCATGGTGGGAAGTGATGGAAAGAGGGAAGATTATTTTATCATCTTCTCTAATAAACTTCCCGCCTTCGATGGAAGGAAAAAAGTAAGGAGAGGGGGAAGAAGATGTAAGGGAGAAGGAAGAGAAAGAGAGCCAAGGCAAGACAGAAATAGTGTAGGCATTCTCTGGTGGTGTGGCTCCACGAAGCCCCAAGAATCCTTTGTTCTCTCCATATAGCTTTTTTTTCTCCAAGTATGCTTCATGAAACTCTGATAGGGATGGTGAGTATTCTGTCCATAGCATAGATATAGTCTTGTCATCGTCATGAAATGTAGGATAGAAGGGAGTCAGTGTGTCGTAGTATCCTACCTTTTCTTCTTTAATCCCTATTCGAAACTCTTGGTGCCTATTGATAATAGTAGTAGACAGCCAAAGAATGGAAGGAAAAAACTTGAGATCATGGTCTCTCAAGACTTTCATCATCCTTGTTATATCGAGGTTGGATGTAACTGAGTAAGTAGTAGGTGCTGTATGAGAAAAGTAATAAAAGATTTCTCGCCTCTTCCATTTTTCAATATCAATAAGTGTAAAGTTTTTGTCCATGACTAATAATTACACTTGCGTTGAGATTATTCACCAAACGCTCCGTTGAGAAAAAGCTGTTTTATTATGTATACTCATTCTGGAGGAAGAAATGAAGTTTGTATCGTGGAATGTTAATGGACTGAGAGCTGTGATGGGGAAGAATTTTGTAGATATATTCTCATCCTTCGATGCAGATTTTTTCTGCCTACAAGAGAC
>CAMEQB010000178.1 GCA_945932505.1 uncultured Spirochaetales bacterium | reverse complement strand
GATAAAAAACTTATCGAAGACATTCAGAATTAAAGATGGTCTTGTAAAAGCCCTGGAGGATGTATCGCTTAACATTAACGATGGTGAGCGATATGGCGTGATAGGGTATTCAGGAGCTGGAAAGAGTACTCTTGTAAGGTGTATTAACTTTCTTGAGATGCCGGATAGCGGCTCTGTCTCAATAGATGGAAAGACAATGGAGATTGTGAACGGCGTTCTATATTCAGTCAACGCCGGCGAGAAGAAGAAAATGAGTGAAAAGGAGCTCAATAGAATGAGGAGCTCCATAGGTATGATTTTCCAGCACTTTAATCTTCTTGACAGGTCCACTGTATTTGAGAACATCGCTTACCCATTGAAGTATACAGGAAAGACAAGGAAAGAGATTTCTGACAAAGTCTTTAATCTTTTGGAGCTGGTTGGTCTTGTGGATAAAGCCAACGCATATCCATCCCAGCTTTCAGGAGGACAGAAACAGAGAGTCGCTATTGCCAGAGCTCTTGCAAATGACCCGAAGATACTGCTTTCTGATGAAGCTACCAGCGCCCTTGACCCTGATGCTACAGAGTCAATAATTAAGCTGTTGAAGGATCTTAATAAAAAGCTTGGACTTACAATTGTTTTGATCACTCATGAGATGTCTGTAATAAAGTCATTCTGTGAGAGAGTGGCTGTAATGGAGGATGGAAGAGTTGTAGAGGAAGGCGATGTGCAGAATATATTCTCTTCTCCAAAGGCTCCTATAACAAAACGCTTTGTATCATCTACATCATCACTCTCCAAGATCAATGATCTTATTAAGGCGGATTCCCCTCTTGTAAAGTCACAGAATGGTGAGAGCCCACTATATAAGCTTTTCTTCGATACTAAAGTAGACTCTCCTGTAATAAGTGAGGTGTCGAGAAAATATAATGTAGACTTCAACATAATTCTAGCAAACGTAGAAGTGGTGGCTGATGCAACCATCGGAGCCATGATCGTAAAGATAAGAGGAAAAGAAGAGAATATAAATGAAGCACTCGCTTTCCTTAAGGAGTCGAATATAAGAGTCGAGGAGGTTCAAGGTGTCTGATTTAATTGCAACAATAGCACCCAATCTATGGGCATATAGGGCTAGGTTCGGTCAAAGTGTGAAAGAGACATGTCTCTTGTTTATTATTCCGGGTGTAATCTCCTTCTTCTTGGGAATGCTTCTTGGTGTAATTCTTACTATTACTCATAAAGGTGGAATAAAGGAGAACAAAGTTGTATTCCGTATCCTTGATACATTTGTCAATGTATTCAGAGCCATTCCTTTTGTCATCCTTCTTATCTTTCTCATTCCTTTTACACGAGCAATCGTAAAGACTGCCATAGGTGTAAAGGGTGCCATAATCCCACTTGTATTCGGTATTGTCCCTTTTTACTCAAGACAAGTCGAGACAGCACTAGCCAACGTAGACGAAGGAAAAATCGAGGCTGCAAGATCTATGGGCTCCGGTACCTTTGGCCTTATTTTCCGTGTTTACCTTCACGAAGCGGTACCTGAACTGGCTAGAGTCACGACTATTACTGCCATAAGCCTTGTGGGGCTAACAACTATGGCTGGAGCTGTAGGAGCAGGTGGTATCGGATCCTTTGCTATCAACTATGGTCAGGGACAACACTATCAGGATATCGTAAACGTATGTGTAATCGTTCTTCTTATTGGCGTATGTATTATTCAGGCAATAGGTTCCTTTATTGCAAAGAAGACAAGTAACAGAGCTTTTATCCAGAAGACATACAAGAAGATGGACTAAAGCATAGCCAGATTAAACTGAGAGGTGTGAGAGCTGGAAGAGTCATAGTTTTCATGTCTTTTTGCTTATTTAAAAGTGAACTGTCAGACTAGTGATGTTTGGCAGTTTTTCTTTTGAAAGCTACAAAATAATTGAAAAACTTGAAAAAGTGTCCTCTTTTGCCCCTGTTTGGCTCTGTTTTTCTTTCATATCCTTATATGTAGGAGATAAATTAATGGAAGAAATTATTTTGAAGAGCTTGGAGGACATGAATATGTATGATCCTCCTCTTATGGGTATTTTTGAATATAACAAGACGTATACTGCATATTCGTTGAAGGTTTTGGCAGGAATTGAAGTTGATGATATGGAAGAAATGTTTGTGAAAGTGGAGAACTTCCTCGCTCCTGTAAAGAACGGAAGATCCATGAGAATGGATGCAAGAATTAATCTAAGAGGCAATATTAGAGCAGATATTGAGATTCAGAAATTCAGGAATAAAGACGAACTGGAAAGAGCACTTTATTATCTTGGAGGACTTCTTGTAGATTTCAGTAAAGGAATTGAGAATATTCCACAAACAAAGAGCATCGTAGTTTTTATTTGTGACTTCGACCCATTTAAAGGAACTCCGTACGAGGGTGTGACTAGAATGAGATACACGCTCAAAAGTGAGGATGATTCTGATAGATTCAATACAATCGGAGGAGAACCATATCCGTTTGAAGGAGTGAATGTATTGATATATAATGGGAAAAAGGTTTGGAGTGAAGAAAACCCTAGAAGCGACGAATAGGAGGCTGTGAAGGTGTATCTTGAGGATATGCAGAAGGCGGATCCTAGAGATATGAAGTCCTCTGTTGCAGCCAATGCTGTTTCTGAATACAAGGGAGACCCAAAGATTATGGATAAAACAAAAAAATGGGTGGAAGAAACATTTAAGGAAAGAATGGAAGAATTGAATGAAGCTCATCGAAAGGAGATGAATGCACAGAAAGAAGAATATGAGAATAAGTTAAGCACACAGCAAGATGAGTATGAGGACAAGTTAAATACACAGAAAGACGAGTACGAGGAAAAGATAAACGGGATGATACGTAGCCTTATATCAAGAGGAATGGATGATGAATCTATTAGTGAAATAGCAAAAGTCTCTGTAGAAAGGGTTGCTGAATTGCGAAAAAAGAAATGAAAAACAATGACATATTTTCTCTAATGGGACTCATTAAAAGTTTTGGTCAACGTTATATTAGAGAATATTGCAAGATAGGAATTTGAAAAGCGATAGATCTTGAATAGACTGGTAGCT
>CAMEQB010000177.1 GCA_945932505.1 uncultured Spirochaetales bacterium | reverse complement strand
AGAGACATACTTCTCTATGGCATATCTTTCAACAGGAAAAGATGCAAAGTGAAGTGTGAAAAGAGGTAGATGTGTCTATCTCTTTTCTTTGAAAACTATCTTCTCGTTTCTATAGTAAAGAGTGAGAGTTTTACCGCCTCCATATACTGTCTCAGTATACTCTAGGTATATTATTTCCCCTTTAAAGAGTGAGATTATCCTACCGTTTCTATAAGTGAAGGTTAGAGTGTAACTATCGCCATTGGCGATTAAGATCTTCAAAGATATCCTATCATATTCGATAGTTGTGCTGGCTTCCCCTTTCGTCTGAGGTATTAGAGTCTGAAGGTTCTTAAGTGTGCTTTCAGATACTTTCCACTCTCTATCCTCCAGTGTCCCTATTATCCTTTCGTAATCTTCTTTTGTTTCCATTGGATTCTTTGTCGTGTTTGTCACTGATAGGGTAACTATGAAAGCTAGGAGTATAACTACGACAACCCATAAGAGAACTAGAAATAATCTTTCTTTGTCGCTCATATTTTTCCATGATGTGAATATCTTGTTCTTATTCTCAAGATATGTATTTCTTGCTTTTAGTTCTTCAATTTCTTTATCTTTATTGCGTCTATTTGTCATACGCATATATTGGCGTTACTTTTTTGATATGGGGAGGCGTGAATTTTTCTCATAGGAGTGATCATGCTATTGTCCTTTCTGATAATTCTGTAGAAAAATAGATTAGTTAGTAAAAACTAATTGACTAAAAGAAGATAGATGGATAGCTTTCATGTGGAGAATTTTTTAAATGAAATTAAGTGAACTGAAACCTGGTGAAAGTGCAGTAATAACAAAGGTGGGAGGCTCAGGATCTTTGAGACAGCATTTCTTGGATATGGGTCTTATTCCTGATGCCAAGTTGACGCTGATTAAGCTTGCACCTATGGGTGACCCTATGGAGTTTATGGTCCATGGATATGAGCTATCAATAAGAAAAGACGATGCAGCTGAAATAGATTGTGAAAAGGCAGAGGCAGACAAAGAAGAGATCAAGCCTTTCTTTAGAGATTCCCAAGACCACCCGGGATTGGGTGAAGAGGGTAAGTACCATGAAAAGAAGGGCGAGACTCCCCTCAAAGATGATGAGACTATTACATTTGCCCTGGCTGGAAACCAGAACTGTGGTAAGACTACGCTTTTCAATCAGCTTACAGGCTCCAACCAGCATGTTGGAAACTTTCCTGGAGTAACTGTGGATAGAAAGAGCGGAGAGATCAGAGGTCATGAGAATACTCTCGTTACAGACCTTCCTGGTATTTATTCCTTATCTCCATACACAGCTGAAGAGATAGTATCGAGAGAGTTTATCCTTAAGGAAAACCCAAAGGGAATTATTAACATCGTAGATGCCACGAACATCGAGAGAAACCTTTACCTTACACTCCAACTGATGGAGTTGGATATTCCTATGGTCCTCGCTCTCAATATGATGGATGAAGTAAGAGGAAACGGTGGAACTATCAAGATAAATGAAATGGAGAGAATGCTTGGTATTCCTGTTGTCCCTATTTCAGCAAGTAAGAATGAAGGTGTAGACGAACTGGTAAAGCATGCTATCCATGTAGCTTACTACCAAGAGAAGCCAGGTCGTCAGGACTTCTGTTCCCCCTCTGAGCATGGAGGCGCGGTGCATAGAGCAATCCATGGCATAATGCATCTCATTGAAGACCATGCAAAGAGTGCAGGTATTCCAGTACGTTTTGCTGCAGGTAAGATAATCGAGGGTGACCATCTTGTTGAAGACGCTCTTAACCTGACTGAGAACGAGAAAGAGATGATCGAACACATCATCCTCCAGATGGAGGAAGAGAGAGGCATGGACAGAGCTGCCGCCATGGCTGATATGCGTTTCTCTTTTATTGAGGATGTATGCTATAGAACTGTAGTCAAGCCTCATGAAAGCAAGGAGCACGCAAGGAGCGCCAAGATAGATAAGATCCTTACAGGAAAATATACAGCAATCCCTTGCTTTATCCTTATTATGGCCCTTGTATTCTTCTTGACGTTCAATGTAATAGGAGCATATTTTCAAGGCTTACTTGAAAGTGGAATAGAGAGCCTGACTGCCATTGTAGATAGTGCTTTGACCCGAGGAGGCGTGAACAAAGTAATACACTCCCTCATAATAGACGGTATCTTTACAGGAGTGGGAAGCGTACTCTCTTTCCTTCCTATCATCGTCGTTCTATTCTTCTTCCTTTCTCTCTTGGAAGATACAGGATATATGGCGAGAGTAGCCTTCGTTACAGATAAAGCCCTGAGAAAGATAGGACTCAGCGGTAGAAGTATTGTTCCTATGCTCATTGGCTTTGGCTGTACAGTACCGGGGGTTATGGCGTCCCGTACTCTCCCATCAGCCAGAGACCGTAAGCTTACAATTCTTCTCACGCCATTTATGAGCTGTACTGCCAAGCTTCCTATCTATGTATTCTTTGCTTCCATATTCTTTCCCAAATATTCGGGCTTAGTAATAGTATCTCTATATGCTTTGGGAATCATATTGGGAATAATCGTTACAGTAATAGGAAAGAATACATTCTTTAAAGGTGAAGCCGTTCCGTTTGTAATGGAGCTCCCTTGCTATAGAATGCCTGGAGCAAAGAATGTATTGATGCTTCTTTGGGATAAAGCCAAGGATTTCTTGGAGAGGGCGTTTACAGTAATATTCGTTGCTTCCATTGTTATATGGCTCTTGCAGTCATTTGATCTTAAGCTTAACTTCGTCGCCGATGTAGACAACTCGAGAAGTATCCTTGCCATGGTTTCCGGCGCTGTTGCTCCCATCTTCTCTCTACAAGGCTTTGGAGACTGGAGAGTAGTTACAGCCCTCGTCGCTGGATTTATGGCAAAGGAGAGTGTAGTTTCTACTCTCTCAGTCCTGACAGGAACTGTTGGGGCTGTAGCTTCCATCCTTACTCCTGGTAGCGCTTATTCTCTCCTCGTATTCTGCCTTCTCTATACTCCATGTGTAGCAGCCATCGCTTCCATTAGGAGAGAGCTGGGAGGAAAATGGGCATTCTTTGTAGTAGTGTTCCA
>CAMEQB010000176.1 GCA_945932505.1 uncultured Spirochaetales bacterium | reverse complement strand
TGAAGTGTATTGAAGAGATAAAAGCCGATATGGAAAGCGACAAGTGTATGGATAGACTTGTCTGCGGTGACGTAGGGTATGGTAAGACGGAGATCGCTTTCCGTGCAGCCTTCAAAGCAGTAATGTCTGGTAAGCAGGTGGCGTTCCTGGCTCCAACTGTAATTCTTGCCCAGCAGCACTATGAAAACTTCAAGAAGCGTCTAGGTGACTTTCCTGTAAAAGTGGGGCTTAGCACAAGGTTTGTCTCTTCTAAAGAACAGAGAAATATTCTTAATGGACTTAAAGAGGGAACAGTAGATGTTCTCTTTGGTACTCATAAGATATTATCGAAGAATGTAGTATTCAAAGATCTAGGACTTTTGATCGTAGATGAAGAGCAGAGATTCGGAGTAAAAGATAAAGAGAAAATAAAGCAGATGAAGACAAACGTTGATTGTCTTACACTCTCCGCTACTCCTATTCCTCGTACTCTTTATATGTCTCTATTGAAAGTAAGAGACATGTCCCTTTTGACTACAGCACCCCGTGAAAGACTCCCTATTGCAACAGAGATCGAGGAATATAACCTTGATACAGTTGTTACAGCTATAAACAGAGAGCTGAAGAGGGGAGGCCAAGTATTCTACCTCCATAATAGAATCGAAGACTTGGAGGAAGTGGCAATGGTACTTAGAAAGGCCATACCTTCTGCAATAATCGAGTATGCTCATGGACAGATGGGCTCCGAGGAGCTGGAAGATATAATGCACCGCTTTATTTATGAAGGAGTGCAGGTTCTTGTCTCCACTACAATTATTGAAAATGGTATCGACATTCCTAATGTCAACACTATTATTATCGACAGAGCAGATAGATTGGGTCTGGCTCAGCTTTATCAGCTGAGGGGAAGAGTAGGGAGAAGTGACAAGAAGGCTTACTGTTATCTTTTTTATCCTGATACCGGATCTCTCAACGATGACGCAGTAAAGAGACTCAGAGTATTAAGCGAAAATACGGAACTTGGTTCTGGATTCAAGGTCAGTATGAAGGATATGGAGATAAGAGGAGCTGGTAATATTCTTGGTCGAGAACAGTCCGGTCACTTGGAAGCAGTTGGCCTTGATATGTATCTCAAGCTTATTGAAGAAGAAATCAACAGACTTACAAATACAGAAGAAGCCAATGAGCGTGATGTGCTTCTTGAGCTTGACTACACTGGCTTTATTCCAGACTCTTATATTACTGATCCTTCTGCCAAGTTCGAGATGTACAAGAGAATTGCATCTATTACTACAGAAGGCCAGCTAGAAGGACTTAAGAGTGAAGCGGAGAATAGATTTGGTCCTATCCCTGAAGAAGTTGACAACCTCTTCTGCATTGCAGAGATCAAGATCATCTGCAGAAAGCTTAAGATATATCACCTTAAGGAGACCAGGGGAATAGCAGACGTCGAGTTTAGCCAAGTATCCATTCTAAACCCAAGTAAGGTTGTTCACTTGGTATCTCTATCGGGAGGCAGGGTAAGACTGGACCCAAGAAGAATGGATCATCTCACCCTCGATACCCAGGCTGTATCTCTCAAAGATAAAGCTCAATTTATACTTGAAACACTCAGGAGATTAATCTGATGGAAGATAAAGAAATATTAGAGAATCTCGGTAAAATCGAGATTAGGGAAGGAAAAGAAAGAACAATAAAAAGCTATGTCTTACGTAATAACGTTCTTGAAGAGAAAGAAAAAGAAAACGTAATAAAGTATATGCCGAAGTATGGTCTCTTTTTTAAAGATGAAATGCTTTCTTATTCCGATATTTTCCAGAACAATAACCCGACTATTGTTGAAATAGGCTTCGGTAATGGCGAAACTACAGCCAAAATGGCTCTCATTAAGCCAGAGTTCAACTATATTGGCCTCGAAGTATATCTAAAGGGCTTTGTACAGCTCTTGAAGACTCTTGGCGAGAACGATATCGATAACGTCAGAATCATGCGTTTTAATGCTGTAGATGTCCTGGAGCACATGATCCCTGATAACAGCGTTGAAGGCTTCCATATCTTCTTCCCAGATCCTTGGCCAAAGAAAAAGCATCATAAAAGAAGAATTATGAACCCAGAGTTTTTACATCTCCTTGCTACAAAGCTTAAGAAGGGTGGATATATCTACATGGTTACAGACTGGCAGGAGTATGCTGACGAGGTATTGGAACTTGTCAAAGGCGAGCCATTATTGATGAATCCTTTCTATACTTTTGCTCCTCCTGTAACATGGCGCCCTCTTACTAAGTTCGAGCAGAAGGGTATGGACAAGGATTATGTAATCAACGAGATCTGGTTTGAAAAGAAAAAGTGATTCTTGTGTAGATAAAGAGAAGAATTGAATATCCCGTTTTGCTCAAAAGCAAAAATGGGATATATTATTTATATACCCAGCTAAAGGAGAATAGTTATGGCATACTCAATTGAACTGGAAGGAAGAACAATCTTTCTCGCTGCTAAAGCAGAGACAGCTATGGGAGACTACATCGTTTATGAGTGGAACGATGGAATCTTTATCCCTGAAGATGATGAAGATTGGGAATATGAGGACGAAGAAGATGAAGACGACGAGGAACTCGTTGAAGAAGATTTTGAAGACGAAGAACTCGACGACGATGATTATGATGACTTCTTAGATGAGGAGGAAGATGAAGTCGAGACTGCAATAAGAGAGGACATCGAAACTATCCTTGCTGCAGGCTTTGTTCCTCAAGGCGGCGTATCTGCACTGATTACTCCTGAATATACAACTTGCTATAGTCAGGCATTCTTCAGGAAGAAGTAATCAGAGATTGATTAAATAAAAGAGAAGGGCTGAGTCGAAGGATTCAGCCCTTTAATCGAAGAATTATATTTGAGTAAAAGTTAATCCAGTCGTAAAACTACTAACACTGTTTGAAATAACAGCTTTTTTTGTTTTCCCTGTAGTTGGGCTTGTAATTTTCAAGTTAACAGAAGTAGAATTTCCTTCAATTCTTATTTTGTTAGTTTTTCCTGTTATTACTGAATCTGGATTATCAGATTGGATCTCTACATTTATAGTTGAACCTTGACAATTATTGAAATATAGTCCACTGCCAACA
>CAMEQB010000175.1 GCA_945932505.1 uncultured Spirochaetales bacterium | reverse complement strand
GTTCTCTAACTTTACTTTCAGCTCTCCCCCCATCTCTTGGAGTATCTCTTTCGATATAGAGAGCCCTATCCCGCTGGAAGCTTTAGCGTCGCTTATAGTGTAATAACGATCTAAAAGCTTATTTGCCTCCACGCTATCCATATTGGGAGCTAAATTCGAAAATATTGTGTTTCCTTTTTCATCCATCTCGACTTTAAACTCACCTTCTCCATACTTAAGAGCATTGGATATTATGTTACTATATACTCTATATAGAGCCTTGGAATCCGCTTTTATGATCACTTTTTCATTTGGTGTCATGAGAGATGGAGACATGCCTTTCTTTTTAAACTCGTTATAATAGGAGACCAAGGCTTCTTCAAGGATACTTTTTGCATCTATATTCGAGAGATTTAACACTCCCCTGCTCTTCATTGAAAGAGATAAAAAGAGCTCATCTATCATTTCTTTCATGTAATCCACTCTTCCCTTTATTATTTCAAGGTACTTTCTACCCTCCTCGCTTAACTCTTCTTTCTCCAATAGATCAACATAACCTTTTATTGCAGTGAGGGGTGTGCGGATATCATGGGCAATATTCTCTGCACTCTTTTTTACATCGAATATGCCTTTTGAGTATTCCCGCTTAAGAGACAAGAGTTTTTTCAGCTCTTTATTCAGAGAGTCAACAAGAATCTTTATGCTTTTGTCTCCACTGGATGTGGATAAAAGAAGATTCGTGTCCTTCTCTGTAATCTCTTTAAGCTCTCTAGTAATATTCTTTAGTTCAATATTTGTGGTCACCACCCTTATTAAGAGAGTGATGACCAAAATAGACAATACAACAATGACAGAATAAAGAACTATCACTTTAAATCCTTTCTATTAAATAAAATATAGCCAATAAAGGAACATAGTATACCACTTATTACAGAGTATAGTGATACACTTACCCAATTACATTCAAGGGCTGTAATCTGATGTATCTGGCCTCCAAGTATGGAGTCTCTCATCAATTCCCAAATCCAACGCTGGCTCTCTTTCACATATCGGGGATTAGGATAAGGATCAGCAAATACAAATTCCCCGTCCATCATGGTCATAGAGTTAGTGATCATCTCAGGCTCCATCAGCATCTGCACTGCTATTGTTCCAACCATCAATAGTGCTATGACAACAACCATGGTTATGGCCATAGACACCACTCTCGACTCTATATTCTCAACTATTGCCACAGAAAGCGCTGTCAAAGAGAAGAGTACCAGAATGGAAGTCAATAAGAAAAGGATAAATGCCTTTAGAGGAATATCCATTGCCTCCAACATAAAAGAGCCAAGTACTAAATAAGGAATGAAGTAGAGGGCAATAAGTATGGTGGTTCCTATAAGAGAGGTTATGAGGAAAGAAAAATATACGTTGATCCTACTATGCCCCACACATATCTTATTTCTCAGTGTCCCCCAATCGAAGCTCTTTCCCACAAAAAATGACACAGAAGTTGGGATTAGAAGTGCAAACACAGAAAGGAAAATAAAGAATCCATCCTCAAATACAGTTATCTCATCATACATTATCTTGTTCTTAAATCCCATTAGAGGCATGAACACACCCAAAACAAATGAAAAGACGGAGATGATTAAAAAGGTTTTATCTTTAAATAGGTTATGTAAGTCTGCTCTGATTAGTCTTCTCATACACTTCCTCCCATTGTGTTGATAAAATATCCTTCAAGATTCTCGTTTCTCTTCTCGATATCCTTTATTCCTGCTCCACTTAATCCATCTATTACTTCTTTGATTCCTATGTCTCCAAAAACGTCGATAGTATTATCGTCGATTACCGAGTATTCATTTCCTAGTTCAGTAAGGGCAATGACAGCCTTCTCTATTGATTCAACTTTTATTCTTACAGCCTTCCTGCACTCTTTCTCCATATCTACTGCACTTACTTCCTTCACCATTCTCCCTGAATCAAGAAAGCCATAGTAAGTGGCTACTTTCGCCAGCTCGTCCAATATATGGCTGGAGACTATTATGGTCATATTCATTTCTCTATTTAGTCGGAGGATCAACTCTCGCATCTCCACAATGGCTTCTGGATCCAGTCCATTTATAGGCTCATCCAGAATTAATAGATCAGGGTTTCCTGCTATAGCCATTGCTATACCCAGTCTCTGCTTCATTCCAAAGGAAAAAGAGCCAGCCTTTTTCTTTCCAGTGTTCTCCAAACCTACAGTTGCGAGTATTTCTGAAATAGATTCAAAAGAAGGAAGTCCCAGTATCCTATACTGCATCTTTAAGTTTTCTTCAGCAGAGAGGTCGTGGAATATTGCTGGAGACTCGATCATAGCTCCTACTCTTTTTCTCTCTTTCTTTATCTCGCTACTGTTTTTGTCTACTCCGAATAGAGAGTACGTACCTCCATTCTCTTTCTGCATCCCGGCAACTATTCTCATAAGAGTAGTCTTACCAGCTCCGTTTCTTCCCACGAGTCCATAAATAGAATCTTTCGGCACATGCATATCGACACCGCTTAAGGCTTCTATGTGCCTATAACTCTTTAAGAGACTCTTTGTTTCTAGTACATAGTCCATTTTCGTTCTCCTATATAAAGAGTCTCCATCTCAATGGAAAAGAAAGGAGTCAACAGATAGTCAAGAAAAAGTAAAGATTTACACCAATCTAAAGCCTACTCCCCAAATGTTCTCAATTCTATCGGAGCCTGTAAGCTTTTCTATCTTCTTTCTCAGGTTACTTACATGTTGCTTCAGAGAGTTTTCAGTACAGTCTGGAGTATCGTGGGAGATACGTTCCAAAAGTGCACTCTTAGTAAGAGTAGAGCCATCCATGATCATTAGTTGTTTTAGAATAGAATACTCAGTCCTCGTCAGTCGTAAGGGCTGGTTTTGATATCTTATCTCCCTGCTCTCTTCGTCCAGCTCAAAGCCTTTGGAGAATAACCTTTTCTCTTTCTTTGTATTCTCTCTAAGCCTAAGGGCGATTCGAGCCAAGAGTTCATCGTTATCGAATGGCTTTGATACATAGTCTACAGCTCCTCCCATCAGGGAAGCCACTTTATCTTTGGGGCTGTCTTTTGCACTTACTACAATTACAGGTGTCTCTTTTATTCTCGAGAGCACTTCCTCTCCGCTGAGTCC
>CAMEQB010000174.1 GCA_945932505.1 uncultured Spirochaetales bacterium | reverse complement strand
CCGAATACCATCAACAGCACTGTCTCCAACACTGAGAGGAAGAAGTATATAGACCATAGAGCCATTGCTGTGTGCCTGATATGAGGAGTAAGTTTATCTTTTGTGGGACCAACGGATTCAGCTCCAACCAGAGCCGTTCCCTTTACTCCGAAGGCTGGAAGAATAGCTACAAATAAGACTACGACTCCCATTCCTCCCAGCCAGTTAGTCATATTTCGCCAGAAGAGAAGAGACTTATCTACAGCTTCAATATTGTTTAATGCTGTAGCACCGGTTGTTGTAAAACCACTCATTATTTCAAAGTAACACCCTGCATAGGAAGGAAGAATGGAAGAAAAGAAGAGGGGCAAGGCACCAAAGAGTGAGAAGAGCACCCAAGCTAGTGTTACAAATAGATAACTCTCCTTTGGTCCTATCTTAATCTCCCTATTTCCCCAGCTGGTGGCAAATACTCCAATGAGGCTAGTTGCTGTCATCAGGATGATGGTCTTAAGAAAACTAGAGAAAGCCAAATCTTCGTTATAAACGACTGCAAGGACAAGAGGCACCACCATAATGATGGCGATGAAGAGAAGTATAAATGAGAGAAGGCGAATAACAGATTTAACGTTCACCGAACATCTCCATTACAAAATCATAGTTCTCATGTACACATGATACAAGGACTGTGTCATTTGGTCTGAAAACATAATTTCCATCAGGAACAAAGCTTTCACCCTCGTTTCTTTTTACTCCTGTAAGAATACACTTTCCTCTGAAGTTTGTATCCATAAGCTTCTTTCCGTTTAGTCGGAATGAAGGCGAAAGAACATATTCATAGACTTCCAATTCACCATCGAAAGTGGAGTGCAGTGTCTTAACACTCTCTCCTCTCAGGTGTTTCATTATTGTATCTACAGTACTGGATGTTGTGCTGATAGGTACGTCGATACCCAGAGTGGTGGCAAACTGCATATAGTTCGGGTTTGTCTTCAATAGAGCAATAGACTTTTTTGTCCCCACCTTTTTTGCATAGGAAGCTGTGATGATATTTAACTCATCGTCTTCTGTGACAGAGACCATAAGATCAGCTTCATGAAGCCTTTCGTCATCCCAGACTTCTTCGTCTGTTATGGAGTCGTTGAGAACCAAGAGATAAGGGAACTCTTCTGCAAAGGATGAGCATATATCACTGTCCCTCTCTATAAGTACCATCCTTTCCTGAGTCTTCTTGCCCATCATCCTCAATAGGTACCTGGCAATCCTGGTTCCTCCTACGATAAAGGCTTTTTTTAGCTTGATTGAGGAGTTTTCACCTCTAAAAGAAGAGAATATAGACTCGCTTTCATCATCAACAGCCATAACTGCCAGCTCGTCTCCAGCCAACAATACAGTTCCGCCACTAGGAGAGAAGACTTCCTTACCTCGTCTCACTCCTATTACTACATATTGTCCTTCAAGCATCTTCTTTACTTCTATAAGTGATTTCCCTTCAAACATGGAGCCACTCTTTACAGTGGAAGTAAAGAGAATGAAGTCTGCTTCGTCGAACCTTATAACGTCAGAGAAAAGACCTGAGTTTATTATTCCTGCAATACGTTTTGCAGCCTCTTCCTCCGGGTTTACTATGTGGTCGATGCCTAGGATTCTTCCGCCTCTATTCTCAGCTTCTTTTCCCAGATATGAGATACCTCTTATGGCGGCGATAGTCTTAGTCTGGGGAAAATTTGATGCAGCGATACCGCAGGCTACAAGGTTGACTTCATCGCTATCTGTTACAGCGATGATGGCTTCCGCCTCTTTTGCTCCTGCTTCTTCTAATACAGAGATATCTGTAGCACTGCCACAGATAGCCATTAAATCAAGCTTAGACATAATCTGAGAACAACGTTCGTTGTCCCAATCGATTATGACTACTGACTTTTTCTCTTCAATTAGGTGACGTGCCAGCCTGGTTCCACGTCTTCCTGCACCAAGAATTACAACATTCATCCCCCTAATTGTGAACGATAATCGCCAATGATTACAACTAAAATAAACTCCTCTTTCATTACATTGTTTTGTTAGTGCTATAACTTATGTATATCTCATTCCTTCGAGTGATAAGTTATATCAAGAAAAAAGTAGTGTTTTTTTAGATAAATCTCAAAAAATGATGAAGCAAAATCTTGATTTTCATTCTTTTTTTGTTGTAGAAAAATCGCCATGGAAGATTTACTGAGTAAAATAGCGGACACAATACCAGGAGAAATGATTACTTCTCTTAGAGATGTATATAGGGAACTAGATGATAAACAGTCCCGTTTTCAAAAAGACTTTCCTGTACATTGTATAGAGAGTTGCGGCGAGTGTTGCCGCCACTATGTTCCTGCCCTTACTCAGGCGGAGGCCCTAGTTGCAGCTTATGTAATAATAAGGGATGAAAGGGAAGATGAAGTATTGTCACGCCTAAATTGTGGAGACACAGAGTCTTCAGTCTGCCCATTATATAATGATGAAGGACCATATCACTGCTCCCTTTATGAAGGAAGAAGTATGGTATGCCGTCTCTTTGGCTTTTCCTGCAGTGAAGACAAAAACCATAACCTTGTTTGGAGAGCATGTAAATGGAAAGAAGATAAAAAAGAAGAGATAGATGCTGCTCTCCTTAAAGCAAATAGAAGTGATGTTCCTGTAATGAGCGAGTATGGGGAAAGACTTGAAGAGTGCAGCGATATCGAAGGCGAAAGCATTTATTCAGCTATTCCCAAGGCAATTTGGAAACTTAAGATGATTCTACAGATGACAGAAAATACTCCTGCGTAGTACTATAGCCCTATGAAAATCGAATTTATCCCAAGAGAAAAAGCAGAAAGTATCGCCCAGACTAAGCCATTTCTTTTATCTCAAGTAACACTTGCTTCTCCTCAATCAAGGTTTATCATGATCACAAGGCCGGATGTATTCAGAGTTATCTTCGACATTGCCGTCATTGATGAAAACGGAGAGATTCTCTCTATCTCTGACCCAGCGTTAGAAAAAGAAGTATGTGCCTTTTTGGCTAGTGAAAACAACAAATAATCTCACTTAGAGTCATTTTGACACTCTTTGCCCCCTCTTTCATCCTCATGGGTCAAATTGTCCCCCTTATTTCTACCTCCTATGGGACAATTTTTCCTTTT
>CAMEQB010000173.1 GCA_945932505.1 uncultured Spirochaetales bacterium | reverse complement strand
TTCATCTTCTGATGTCGTAGTTCATATTCATAAGCTTTTTGATTGTCTCGGCATCATCTGTGATGTTTGCGTCTCCTCTGATTGTATGCTTTATAGCGCTGGAGGCGACTGCAAAGTTGATCATATCCTCCGGTGAGTATTCGTTCATCATTGCGTATATTAGGCCTGAAGCAAAAGCATCTCCGCCTCCTACGCGGTCGAGGATCGTGAATGTAAACATCTTACTCTCTATTGTGTTTCCTTCATACCATAGATAAGCCTTAAGACTATTTTCACTTCCGCTATTTGCATATCGTACGTGACGCGCAATGCACTTCAGGTTCGGATACTGTCTCTTGAACTCATCAAAGATCATCTTCTGCTGTTTATAAGTAGGATGGAAAGGAATATCATCCTTTACATCACCCTTTGTGGGGTCTTTAGGATCCTTATAGAGATGATATGGCTCGATTCCGATTAATACATCTATATATGGAAGACACTCTGTACAGAAGTCTCTCGCTTCATCCCAGGACCACAGTGTACTTCTGAAGTTGCCGTCAAAGCTTACAGTAAGCCCCAGCTCCTTTGCAGCCTTGAGAGCATCCATAATAAGCTTTTTGCAGTTTGCTCCCAGTGCCGGTGTGATTCCTGAAAGGTGTAGCCAAGTGAAGTCTTTAAGTAGACCCTTAAGGTCGTAGTTGGAAAAGTCATATTCTGTTATGGCACTGTGCTTTCGGTCGTAAATGACCTTACTTGGTCTTATGCCATAGCCTGTTTCAAGATAGTAGCTTCCAAGTCTATGAGTTGGAGTCTCCTCTGGAGTGGATAGAATGACAGGAGTACAGTGAACGTCGTTACTTCTCAGCATTCTTATGGCACTCTTACCGACACTATTGTTTGGTACTACGGAAAAGAATGTCGAGTCTATTCCTAGGTTTGCCAGTGCCAAGGCAATGTTGGCTTCCGCCCCGCCATAACTGGCTTCAAAGGAGTGTGTCATTCTTATCTTCTCATAGTTAGGAGGAGTGAGACGAAGCATTATCTCGCCTATTGTAATGAATCTTTCGTTTCCGTTTGTGTCTATGGGGTTTCTGTGAACCATTTTTCCTATTTTCCCTTATGTTTGATTTTCCACCATCACGGATCAGGATTCAAGAAAAATTGATTGTACTTTTCCTCTCTATTTTTGGTAAATTTCTGTAGTGAAATATGTTATGTATTAAATGGCTGAACAAGGCTAACAGTAATTTTTCTGTTTATATATCTTCCATCAATAAGGTTCATACTCTTATAGGGGAAAATGCAATAAATAAAGATTTGTGATAATATCAGGTATGAGCAGATTGGAACGTATCATGGATATGATAAATGTACTTTGTCTTGAAGACGGAAGATTGAACTACAGTTATATCCGCAATAAGTACGGTACATCCAATAGAGAGTTCAGAAGAGACATCGAGTTTATCAGGGAAAGGCTTACAGATATAGGTTATATGGATAAGCTTGCTACAGTAGAGTATGTAAGAAGCGATAAAGGTAACTATTATGTCTTCAATGGCGATAAGCCTAAGTTAAACGAAGCCTTTGCGTCTTCTACTATTGCTGAAGCCATGAGAGACGCTGCATATAATCCTCTGAGAGAACAGTTTGATGTTACGAAAAACAGCGATAAGACTTTAAATAAGCGTAAGCCTGTGAGGTACATGTATTCTGCAATCGAGAAAGTGGACTACAGCCTTTTTACAACCCTGGTGGCTGCTATAAAAGAGAATAGGTGCGTTGAGCTGGATTATATTAACGTACAGGGAAAACGTACGACTCTTGAAGTCCATCCTATGGAGCTCATCAACTACTCCCAGCTTTGGTATTTGAAAGTAGAGACTAAATATGGCAATATACGCACATATAATCTATCAAGAGTACAGAGTATTAGAATGATGGATACTCATTTTCAGTGGGATGAAGAGAAGCTGAAGAAGAGTGAAGGTTCTTATGGCATATTTTCTTCTGCAAAACAGGAGCCTATTTGGTATACGATGAGGTTCTATTCCTCAGCCGCCAATATTGTATCAAACCAGATTTGGCACAAAGAGCAGAAGAGCAAATGGAATGAAGATGGAAGCTATGAGATCTCTGTCCCTGCTGTAAGTGATGTTGAGGTTATGGGAAAAGTGTTATCATTTGCTCCTGACTCAGAGCCTGTAGCTCCAAAAGAGTTTGTTGATAATTATAAGGAAAAGGTAAGGAAAATGGCAGAAAAACTGGGGGATGAAACGTGATATACACTACACTCGATAGTGATGAGAAGATAATCACCCAATGTAAAAGATGGGAGAATGTCCCTTCTATTGCCGTGGATTTTGAAGGTGAATATAACCTTCATATTTATGGTGAGCACTTATGTTTGATACAAATCTACGACACAGAAGGCTTCTATATTATAGATCCCCGTTCTTCTCGTGTTACAAAGAAGGGTCTTGAAACTTTCTTTACGCTGTCTACAGAGAAGATATGGTTCGATATTCAGGGGGATGCAGCCCTTATATATAAGGTTTATGGCCTCAAGATCAATAATGTCTATGATGTGAGGGTTCCTGCCAAAATCCTTGGGTACAACGGTAACTTGTTGGGGCTTGAGAAAGAGTATCTTGGAATCGAAGTAAACATAAATAAAAAGAAGAACCAACAGGCAAACTGGCTTAAGAGGCCTATTGATGTAGATTTAATGGAATATGCTCTCTTGGATGTAAAGTATCTACATCAGCTTAAGGATGTGCTCTCTTCAATTATCGCCAAAGAAGGACTTGGAGGAGATGTGGAGGAAGCCATGAAGAGAGTAATGGTGGTCAAGGAGCCTACTCCTGGTTGGAAGAACATCTGCAGGTGGAGAGACTTAAAAAAGTGGGAGAGAGTATATGTGAGGAACATATATATCGCCCGTGATAAAATCGCACGCTCTTTTAATGTGCCAGCCTCCCGCGTAATGGACAAGCACCATGTAGTAGCACTTGCCTTGGATCCTCCAAAGACGAAAGGAGAGCTACATAAAAGACTATCGGGAGAGCCACAAAGATTCCAACGCCTATTGGAAGATAATATAGAGAAGGCTTTGGAGAGATCAAGAAAAGAGATAGAAGGAGGGGAGAGTTGATCACTCTCCCTTTGCTATCTGTA
>CAMEQB010000172.1 GCA_945932505.1 uncultured Spirochaetales bacterium | reverse complement strand
TATGGCAGGAAGCGCAGCAAGTTGTGTTAAAGATGTAATAAACAGATCTCCATTTATTTCTGAGATGCTTATTCAGGAAGTAATCTCATTCTCTAATCTTGCTCAATTTATTAAGCCGAAAGTTGAGCAACTTTATGGTGGAGAAGTATCAAGTGCATCAATTGTCATGGCTATCCGCCGTTATGCCCAAGACTTGAAGAAACAGACCTCAATTAGTAACGGAGATAGAAAGATTGACTATGAGTTAAGCATGAAGACAAGTATTTATGATGTCAACATCGCCAGGTCCAATAGTTTTATCTCACGTCTCCCTGCCTTATATAATGTCGTTCACCCTGAAAACGGTGACTTCTTGAATGTATCTATCGGAGAGCATGAAATAGTCGTGACTGTCAGCGACAAGTATAAAAACCTTATCGATGAGATAGTAAAAAAAGAAAAAGTAATTGCCAGAGAAAGAGATATGGTTGCTCTAACTATTGTATTCAAGGATAACTTCCTTGAAACTCCCGGTATTACATACCTTGCAACTAGAAAACTTGCATGGGAGAACATAAACATCTACGAGATTGTATCCACGTTAAATGTTTTGACATTCATCATTAAGCGTCAGGATTCTATAAGAGCCTATGGCGTATTGCAGACTTTCTTAGATGAAGAGCTTTAAGATTGTCACTGGTGAGAGAGGAGAAGGGAAAACCACTTATATCCTCTCTCATTTTTCTAACTATAAGGGATATGTCACACTTCATCGAAATGACGAGTACTTTTTGAAAGATTTAGAGACAAAAGAAGAGACTCTTCTTCTCTCTCGTCATCCAGTTTTCAATGAGGCTTGGAAAAGGTGGTATATAAATAGTTCCACTTTTTCTAAAGCAAACGAGAAGCTTCTCTCCTTTAATGATACTAAAGTAGTTCTTGATGAAGTGGGAATGCTTGAAGTAGAAGAAAGGGGCTTTGCAACGTTTCTCAAGAAAGCCCCTCTAATGGATATAGATTTAGTTATAAGCGTAAGAAGAGAGTTTATTATGGAAGTAAAGAATAAATTCTTTCCCTCCGTTACTCCCGATATCATTTCAGTGGACAGATTTCTCTAAGTACCTTTACACTCTCTTCCAAGCCTCCATAGCAGCAAGTAGCGCTTCTCTTTTTATGAAGGAAATCGGGAGTATAAACATACTTTGAGCCATCTGGGTTATATAAGTCCATACCTTGGCTCCTGATTACGGCATGGGCTGCAGCATAATCCCAGATAAAGCATGGCTCGTTAATGGAGGCTTGTATTCCTGAGAATACTACTGGAGCTATTATATGGATGATAGTAGAGCCAAATATTCTTGCTTTCCCTCTGAAACGAGAGAAATCAAAACGCCATACATTTGATGAAGACATGGCAATCTGCTTGATCTCGCTCTTATCTCCATTTGTCTTCCATTCCTTGTCGTTTAATAATAGCTTTCCTTCCGGGTCTAAGCGTAGAAAGAGGCCGTCTTCTGTTGCATTACCAAAGCGCGGGGCATATATCATTGCCCCCACTGGTTCTTTGTTTTCGTCCAGTATTCCAAGAGCGATGCAGAAGGAGGGGAGACCTTGGCTAAATACATCTGTTCCATCAATAGGGTCTAAGACAAAAGTATATGGTGCATCGTCTTTTATCTCAGTTGTCTCTTCTTCTGAGATTATTGCTCCTTCTGGAAAGAGCTCTTTTAGGAGAGACAAAACCCGGCTACTGATAGTAATGTCCACTTCTGTTACAGGAGAAGAATCACTTTTCTTTCTGACATGAAGATCACACTGCTTTTCTACTGCCCATTTGCCACAATCCAGTATTTCTTTTTCAACTCTATCCAGCTTTGATTTATCAAGAACCATATTGCCTCCAATGGGATTTTAATATTTGGTTTTTATTTATGGAAGAGAGAATTAATGAGCAATGTTGAATACATATCTTGTTTTCTGATATATTTTCATCGGTGTCTAAATGTCATACGAGAAAATAGTCAATGACTACATCAAGAATAGTACGGCATATAAGGCGTTTCTGAAGAATCAGGATGCTATACTTAGTGCCGACACAATCGATTACTTCCCCCTTTCTGTTTTGGTCAAGGCTGTCTCTGACAAAAGGGGTGGGCGTGTTTTTGCCATTTCCCCGACAGAAGAGTATGCAAAGGGCTTATATGAGGACCTCTCCTTTGTCGACAACACTGATGTCATCCTGCTTCCTTCTGATGGTAAGCAGCTATATTCAGAGTATACTGCCTCAAGGCAAGAGGAAGAGAGAAGAAAAGCCCAGGAGGAGATGAATGAGAAGAAGAAGGCTATTGTCATAACCTCCCTCAGGTCTTTTGTCTCACCTCTTCTTTCTAAAGAGTCTATCTCAGATATGACACTGAACTTAAAGGCAGGAAATGAGATAGATCCAGACGAGCTATCAAAGACACTAGTTGAGAATGGATACTTCAGGACTCCTCAATGTATCGAGTGTGGAAGCTATAGCTTGAGAGGAGAAGTAATGGATATTTATCCATTCTCCTTCGACAAGCCTATCCGGCTCTATATTGATTGGGACACTATAGACCGTATCTCTTACTTTGATCCTATCTCCCAGCAGGCTGATAAAAGTGTAAGAAGTGTCTCCATTCCTCTTATGTTTGAAAAAGAAGAGCTCGAAGTAAAGATGGAGTCGATCTCTTCTTTTCTCCGTAGCGACGACTACTTCATGATTCTTGGCACTGAGAAAGTGGATACAAGCTGGAGAGCCATGGAGAAGGAAGCAAAGGGTAGGTTTAATGAAGCTTACAAGACTGACCCTGATTCAATTATTCCAGAAAAATATCTTTTCAACTGGAATAAATTTGTCTCTTCTCTTAAAGCTGGTTTTCTTATCTATGAGATTATGGCTCCAGACCACTATCATTTCTCTATCGAGCCATCACATTCTTACTTTGGAAATGTTACGTTCTTTAAAGATGAACTGAGAGTAATGGAGAATGAAGGGTGGCATGTAAACATTGTAGCTCCATCCAATATCCAGAAAGAGAGACTGGAAAATGTCTTGAGAGACTTCAGTGTCGAGTATACTGTCTCCGACTTATCTATGGGATTCCAGATTCCAGAGATAAAGTATGCTGTAGTCTTGGACAACGAAATATTTGGAAAGAAGAAATCCAGACGAAAGGCTGTTGTGGAGACAGTCTCATCTCCTTT
>CAMEQB010000171.1 GCA_945932505.1 uncultured Spirochaetales bacterium | reverse complement strand
ATGAAAGAAGCCGAGAACGTGCCATTTTAAAAGGCCGGTTTCCCGGCCCCTTCTTTACGAATAAGATCTTACATCCATTACTTGGATAGCATATGGCTTTATGATATCCACCAGCTCACTTTCTGTGGCTCCGCTTACTTTTACAGTAATAAGCCTATTGGAAGGATCAGTGCCGTTGAGGACAGCGCATGTCACAAGATCAAGGCCTCTGGATGAGATGTCGCCGATGATCTTTGCCATACATCCTTTCTGGTCTTCTACCAAGAATGAGATGTTTGTTCCAGGAATTCTGGCACCGAATGTCTCAAGAAGCATCTTAAACAAGTCGCTCTTACTTACAATACCAACCAGTTTCCCATCTTCAAGTACTGGAAGACAAGAAAGATCCTGATCAACCATCATTGTTGCTGCATCTTCTACTGTAGTATCTTTTGTAACAGTGACAGGGTTGCGGCTCATGATCTTCTTTACAGTAAGCTTACTCAAAAGATAGTTTGTTTCATAAGCACTGAGAGTTGATGCAGGAGAAGGAGCAGCCTTCAAAATATCCTTTTCGGAGATGACCCCGACCAATCTTCCGCCCTTATCGAGGACAGGAAGACGATGCACATGCTCCCTTGCCATAAGGTCGGAAGCATCCTGAATAGACATGTCAGGAGAACATGTCACCGGATTCTTAGTCATTCTTCTTTCTATAATCATAGTTTTATTCCCTTAATTTGATTTTATAACAGAGAAAAGACCTCTACCACAAAAATCATTCACCTAAATATGCAGCCCTTACCTTCTGGTTCTTCAATAGAGCCTTAGCTTCATCATGCAGCACGATCACACCATTCTCCATGACGTATCCGTCATTACTGCTCTTGAGAGCAAGGCGCGCATTCTGCTCTACCACAAAGACAGTCACCTTATCTTCATTATTGATGAGTTTGATCTTACTGAAGATTTCCTGGACGATAAGTGGAGCCAAACCAAGACCAGGTTCATCCAACAACAAAAGACGAGGACTACTCATCATTGCTCTTGCAACGGCAAGCATCTGCTGCTCACCACCGGAGAGACTTCTGGACTTCTGCTTCTTTCTCTGTCCCAAGATAGGGAAGAAATCGAACATCTCTTCCTTCTTTCTCTTGATAAGAGCATCATCCTTAAGCATAAAGGCACCCATATCAAGGTTTTCTTCTACTGTCAGATCCGCAAAGACACGTCTTCCTTCAGGAACGAGGGCAATACCCTTCTTTACTACATTATATGTAGGAACACCATGGTAGTGCTTGTCTTTCACTTCATATAACATCTCGCCATCATATGAAATAGATCCCTCCACAAGAGGCTCCTGTCCTACGATTGCCTTCAAAAGTGTAGACTTTCCAGCACCATTGGCGCCAATGAGGGCTACAATCTCTCCCTCATTTACGTTCATGGATACACCTCTCAGGGCCTTAATGTTTCCATAGTTGACGCTGATGTTATCGATTTTGAGAAGTTCTTTGTCTGTCATTCTTCATCGTCCTCCTCATCTTCATCTTTACCAAGATATGCTTCGATTACAGCAGGGTTGGACTGAATTTCCTGTGCCGTTCCCTGAGCTATCTTCTGACCATAGTTGAGAACAGTGATATTGTCACAGATATTCATGACAAGCTTCATATCATGTTCGATCAAGACTACTGTTACACCGATATCTCTGATTCTTCTGATAGTCTTCATCAGATCCTCAGTCTCCTGAGGGTTCATACCTGCTGCAGGCTCATCCAAGAACAAGAGACGAGGTTCCGTAGCCAAAGCTCTTGCTATCTCAAGCTCTCTCTGATAGCCATATGGAAGGTTCTTAGCCTTCTCGTTTCTCAAATCCTCCAAACCGAAGAACTCAAGCCACTTCATGGCATCCATATAAGTCTTCTTCTCTTCTTTCTCAACATTCAGATAACTGAGAATAGCCTGGATTGTCCTGTTATGAGTGTTTCCAGCATGGAAATGACGCCCCACCATTACATTGTCTATAACGCTGAGTTCCTTAAAAAGCCTGATGTTCTGGAAGGTTCTTGCAATTCCAAGTCTACAGACTTTATCGGCAGAAGTACCTGTTATCTCCTTGCCTTCGAAGAATACTTTACCACTTGTAGGAGTATCGAGACCTGTTATGTTGTTGAAAAGAGTAGTCTTTCCTGCCCCGTTAGGACCGATGAGGCCGGTGATCATATTCTTTTCAACGAAGAAGTCTACTTTATTAACAGCGATGACGCCGCCAAACTCTCTAGTGAGAGCCTGTGTCTCAAGCATGCTCATTTTGTAGCCTCCTTCTTACTCTCGAGCCAATTCTTCTCGGCTCCCTTGTTATTTCTCTCTTTTCTACCAAGAATACCCTGAGGTCTATAGATCATCATGATGACGAGGATGAGACCGAAGATAATCTGTTTTGCCTGTGCAGGTATTACGTTTGATAATCCTATAAGCTGTGGCAGGTATGAGATGAACTGAATGATAAATGCACCGAGGATGACAGCCAGGAAGTTGCCCATACCTCCGAGTACAACAGTACAAAGAACCATGATAGATACCATGAATACATAGGAACCAGGAGAAACGGAGAGAGTAAACTCAGCCTGAAGGCATCCTGCGATTCCTGTTACAGCTGCACCAAGGGCAAAAGATACTACCTTATATTTTGTAACGTTGATCCCCATGCTGTTTGCTGCTATCTCATCTTCCCTGATAGCTTCCAATGCTCTTCCCATACGAGAAGAAGCCAGACGCTCGAAGAGGAACCAGCAGATCACAAGCATTATGACTTCCATCAACAGGAACCCATACTTCTGATAAGGGGAAATCTTGATTCCAAAAATAGTGATCATTGGAATTCTCTGGATTCCCATAGGACCATTTGTAAGAGCATCCCAGTTATTGATGATGTTTCTTACAATCTCAGCAAAACCAAGAGTAGCAATGGCAAGATAGTCTCCCTTAAGTCTTAGTGTCGGCAATCCGATCAATACTCCCATCAAAGCTGAAAGAAGAGCAGCTATAGGTAAAGTAGCCCAGAATGACCAACCAAAAGTAGTTGTCAGGATTGCTGTAGTGTAACTACCGATGGCAAAGAAGCCTGCTGCACAGAGTGAGAGCATACCTGAGTATCCTGTGATCAAGTTCTGACCAAGACTCATGAAGGCATAGATACATGTGTATATAAGAATAAGGATAAAGAAATTCAGCATTATACTTT
>CAMEQB010000170.1 GCA_945932505.1 uncultured Spirochaetales bacterium | reverse complement strand
TTGTCGTTATCGCAATCGATACCGAGCCCCATGCCGCCGGCTCCTATAATGACTGCCGTTCCTCCGTTGAAGACAATAGTTCCGTTACTATCCATTCCGTCGTCTCCACGAGAGACAGCGAATATATATCCGCCATTTATTTCAATAGATGAGCCGGCATTAATGGCATCGTCTGTTGCAGATACTTCCACTATTCCTCCGTTGATAATAAGCTTGTCTTTAGCTTCCAAGCCCTCTGGGCTTAGGCTCTCTTCATCGCTTATTTCATATGGAGTTCCTGTAGAGCGGATCTTAACTACTCCTCCGTTGATAGTGAGGATAGGATCAGGGTCATCGGAAGTATCTTCAGTCTCTCCGTCCTCGTCTGCTTTGAAGCCAGCTGTAATTCCCTTACCTACACTCTCAATCTCAATATAGCCGCCGTTGATCTCAACCCAGCCCATTGGGTTATCAGACTCTCTGCCGTTTACCTTGATGCCCTTACTTTCTTCTCCATAGACATTTCCCATAGCTGAGATATATAAGTATCCACCATTCATCAAGAATGCATCGTCTGCACTTATTCCATTTCCTTCTGCAGTCTCAGAGATGTTGATCCTTACTGTTCCACTTTCAATCTCTACGACTCCATCGACTTTAAGACCATGCTTCTTCTCACCATTTACTGTGATTTCTCCCTCTCCAAAGAAAACAACATTACCGTCACTGGTGAGAACACCCTTCTTCTTATTGTCTCCTGTATCAGAGATGACAGAGGAGCCTATACTCTTAATGTAAGTAGTATTCTCGCCTTTCAAAATAAGAGCCGGGGTATTTATACCAGTAATCACAGACTCAGCAAGAGTAACCATTATGTCACTCTCATCGCTCTCTATTGTTATTCCGCCATTCCATGAACCGGAGAGGATGATGTTATATTTCTCGTTTGATGTGTTTGTTATCTTCAAGTCTGTTCCATCCACTTCCACAACAAGCTTTGTATACATCATGGTGGTTCCCACGAGGCCATCTGTGCCTAACAGAATCGGATAATTCTGATACTCTTCTTCATCTATTTCAAAGTTTGACTCGCCGATATATTCCTCATAATCCAATGTAGAAGAGAAAGAGACATCATCTATTAGTGACAGATATCCATTACTTCCCATGTTTCTATCACCAAAGGCCATCATCCCATTCATTCCTTCAGGTGGAGTCATACCTTCTCTTGGCATTTTGCCCTCTGGCATTGTCATTCCCTCTTTTGGCATCATCCCTTCTGGAGGATTCATACCATCTGGAGGTGTCATACCCTTTGGTGGTTCCATGCCTTCAGGCATAGCATTAGGAGTGGCTTTGGCTTCTATCTCTACGTTAGCTTCTTCTGTCTCAGCGCTCTTAGAAACACAGCCAGCTAGCACAATCAAAAGTGACAATACAACACAAAATATAAGTTTTTTGTTCATACGTTTTCCTCTTGTCTCTTTTTTATTCTTAAAGAAACAAATTGCAACCACGTATTGAAGGAAAACATTTTTATGACACAAAACTTTTCAATGACAAAAAGAAAAAGACACAAAATTTACAAAAAATGACGGCTCTGAGAACCGCCATTACCAAGTGAATGTGTGTATATTTTTTAGATACAATCTTCAGTAACGATGACTGTCACGTCACTATGCAGTGATAACAAAGTGGCAGGGCACTTTGTATCAATAGTATTGGAAAGCATCTTCTGTACAGCCTCTTTCTTATCTTTTCCTGAAGCAAGGACAATGATCCTCTTTGCCTTCAGAATTGTTCCGATTCCCATTGTAAGAGAGAAACGAGGTACATCGTCGATGGAATCGAAGAATCTGCTGTTAGCTTCTATTGTGCTTTCTGTAAGGGAAGTCTTATGAGTGCATGGATACAAGAAGTCTCCTGGCTCATTGAATCCAATGTGGCCGTTTCTTCCGATTCCCAGTACCTGAAGATCAATGCCTCCGAGAGAATCTATCATCTTCTCATACTCTGCACACTCCTTCTCTGGGTCCTCTGCCAATCCATTGAGGACATGAGTCCTCTCCTTATCGATATCAATATGATTGAAGAGATTATCATTCATGAAATAACGATATGACTGATTATTCTCAGGAGAGAGAGGATAGTATTCATCTAGGTTTACAGATGTTACATCTTTAAAGCTGATCTCACCTTTCTCGTTTCTCTTAGCCAGTTCTTTATACATTCCAACAGGAGTACTTCCTGTTGCTAATCCCAATACAGCATCACTTTTAAGAGTAAGGAGGGCTGAAATGATGTCGGCCCCCTTCCGGCTCATCGCCTCATAGTCCTTAACAACTATCAATTTCATTTTTGTTTCTCCTTTTCTGTAGTATCTAGGTAAGAATACAAACTGTCTACCTAGTTTCTGGACTAACTGCCATTATAGTCCAAAGAGTTGAGTAATCCAGTCGATGCTGAGACCCATCCAGTTATATTGACGCGGGAAAATACTCCTTGTCCTCAACCCCTCTTCTGTGCATAACGAAAGCCCATGGTCCCCTTTGGGGAATATGTGTAGCTCAAAAGGTATTTTATTCTTTCTTAAAGCAGAAGCATAAAGAAGAGAGTTTTCTACAGGAACTATAGTGTCTTCATAAGTATGCCACAGAAATGTAGGAGGAGTATTCTCGTCCACTTGATTCTCCAGTGACACTTCCTTCCATACTTCACAACTCTCATCATCCGTTCCTGTAAGAAAGCGTATGGAGTCTTTATGTGAATACTCTCCGGATGTAATCACAGGATAACACAACACTGCTCCGTCCGGTCTATAGATCCTGTCTCCTCTTCCATATTTCACCCAAAGCGTGGAGAGGGAGGCTGCAAGATGACCGCCAGCTGAGAAGCCCAGGACTACTATCATATTGGGGTCACTCTGCCACGAAAGAGCATTCTTCCTAATAAATGCAATGGCATCCATAGCATCCAACAGGGGCTGGGGATGATGAATGGGATAAACAGAATAATCCAGGACCGCGGCATTAAATCCTGCCCTATTATACTCGATGGCTATTCTCTCTCCCTCCCAGTTCTCTGCCTTATTTACATATCCTCCACCTGGAATGATCATGACCATGGGACGAAGTGGAGCATTATCAACTCTATCAAGAAGATAGAGAGTAACTGAAGGAATAAAGCCTTTGATGGCTTCTTCTCTTAAAAAGTGTTTTTCTATTTTCATCCCGATTATTCTACACTAGCTCTACTTATTTAACTATCAAAAAGAGAAATCAACTCCCCGTTGGGTGGTTATACAACATATACTCTACTCGGGGCAAC
>CAMEQB010000169.1 GCA_945932505.1 uncultured Spirochaetales bacterium | reverse complement strand
GGCATTAGTTTCCCCTCCTTGTTCTTACAGATTCAATATTAGGGGTGAAGAGCTCTCTCAGGTCATTGAGGCCCAAATGCATGAGAGCCATTCTGTCGATTCCAAGACCCCATGCCAATACAGGAACATCCACACCAAGGCTCTTTGTAACCTCAGGGCGGAAAATGCCTGCGCCACCAAGCTCAAACCATCCCAAAACCGGATGCTTGATGTGTACTTCGATACTTGGCTCTGTAAATGGGAAGTATCCTGGAACATACTTTACTTCGTCTGCTCCTGCAATTTCTTCTGCAAACATCTTCAAGAGGCCAAGAAGGTTTCTGAGGTTTACATCTTCTCCAAGTACGATTCCTTCTGTCTGGTAGAAGTCAGCGCCATGAGTAGCATCAACCTGATCATAGCGGAAGCATCTTACGACACCGAAATACTTTCCAGGAACCTTAGCTTTTGTCAGCTGATGAGCTGAAAGTACAGTCCCTTGGCTTCTGAGAACCTGGCGGCGTGTAAACTCATGGTCGAACTTATATCCCCAACCACGGCTACCTGTGTCTCCGCCGTTTTCATGAGTTCTTGCGACGTTGCTGAGCCATGGCTCCTCTATTTCCTTGCAGTGCACTGGGTCCTTTACATAGTAGACGTCATGAATATCACGAGCTGAGTGGAACTGAGGCATAAAGAGGGCGTCTCCATTCCAGAACTCATTCTCTACAAGTGGACCGTCAAACTCTTCAAAGCCCAAGGATGTGAGCTTATCTTTTACCCACTGCAGATAGTCGCCGTAAGCGTTATGTCTGCCAGGAATGAGACGGGATGTAGGTGCGTTGATACCATATGGGCGGAATGATCCGTTCTTCCAAGCGCCTGTTGCAAGCATTTCAGGAGTCAAAACACCGAACTCTTCTCCTGTAATGTTGGCTTCCAGTACAGCCTTCTTCACTTCCTCTCCCTTATCTGTAAGAGCATATGTAACATCTTCTCTCTCAATGTATTTGAAAGGTGAAGATGAAGCTCCTCTCTTCTTTGCCATCTGAGAAATGGCAGACTTCTCTTCTCCAGAGAGTTCACCCTCCTCCAAGAAACCCTTTTCTATAGCTTTCTTCAAGAGAGTGCTCTGAAGCTTAACGTCGTTTGGAAGCTCGTCTTTTGCCAGAGCCGCCTTTCTCTCTTCATTAAGTTTTGTAACACCACTCTTTGAAAGAAGACCGAAGGCAGAACCTACATCACTCTTCTCAAGCTTCAATGCCTCTGCAATCTCAGGCATAGCAGCAGGACCGTTATCTTTGATAAATGTAAAGATGCGTTCTACAGGCATGCCATTCTTCTCTTGGTCTCTGCCCAAATCTGTGAGTTCATAAATAACTCTCTTGGTTCTTCCTGTTTCTGCAAGGCACTCTTTTGCACTTAACCATGAGAATGCCTGGTTGCACTGTCCCACTTTATAGTCCAGTTCCTTGACAATTCTGTCACTAGTGATCTCTTCACCTTTTGACACATGTCTAAGAAGTTTGACTTCCAAGGGATGCAGATTCTTTACATCTATATCCATTATTAATCTCCTGTAGGGCTGAAGCCCTTATGCAATGTTAACTCAAAGAGAAAGAAAATTGAAAGAGGAGAGGGCCATATCCAGAGATATAGAATATGCTCCTTTCTCATCTATCACCTTATCTCTAATAATTACTACTGTATATGCGTCTGAATTATCTTTTGCAATCCAGACTTTTTTCTCACTTTCACTATCCAGGGCTATAAGGATCAAGAACCTCTTTCCACCCTTTTCAGCCAAAAGCGAGAATCTTTCCCCTCTATACTCAGGAATCCAAATCACATACCCCTCATCGGAGAGTCTTTCATAGAGGTGAAGAAGTACCTTCTTCTCTGGATTTGTACTCCATTTTTTATCTACAGCATTGTATGGAAGGATAAAAGTGACTTCTTCTCCTGTAGAGGCCTTCTTCTCTATATCGTAGACAGGAATAGAGTGGGAAGTAGAAAACAGATCCTGAGGAATCTCCTCCCCATATAGAATATCATAAGTATTCTCAGTCATCACTCTCCCCCACTAATTTATCAAAGGCTTCTCTTATTCTATCTCTATTTGGAAGGGTTGCATTCTCTAGTTTTCTAGAAAAAGCCAACGGTAGCTCAAGAGCAGATACTGTCTTTATCTCTGCTTTTATATTGTTCTCCATGATTATCCTAATTACACTCTCAGCCACAGAGCTCTGAATAGGGACATTCTCAACAATAAGTATTTTCCTTATTCTTCCAGCCCACTTTACAATAGATTCCTCATCAAGTGGCTTAAGTGTACATAGATCAAGGAAGGTGACGCTCTCGTTCTCCAAGGCCTTTCTGGCTTCATAGAGACCACGGGAGTATCCTATGACAAGAGCATCTCTTCCTCTTTCATCAATAAGAGCCTTACCAAGAGGAAGAATATCATCTTCTCCCCCGATTTCTCCTTCGTTGGAGTATAGAGCCTTGTGTTCAAAAAATACTACAGGGCACTCTTCTTTAGCCGCCGCCTTCAATAGTGCCTTCGCACTCCAAGGAGTACTTGGGGCACATACTTTTATTCCAGGAACATTCAAGAACATAGACTCAGGGCATGCTGTATGCTGGGCACCATGTCCAGTACCCCCACCCATTGCAGTCCTGACGATGAAGGGGCACTTAAGCTGGCCGCCGGACATAAAGTAAGTCTTCGCTCCATGATTTATCACTGCGTCGGAGACCAGAGTCATGAAATCGGCATACATAATCTCGATAATCGGTCTCTCTCCAAGCATCGAAGCTCCCACCGCTAGACCTGAGAATCCTTCTTCTGAGACAGGGGTCTCAATTACTCTATCAGGATATTTCTTATATAAGTCCCCTGTAACTCCGAAGCATCCTCCATATACACCGATATCTTCGCCGATGAGAGTGACTCTTTCGTCTTTCTCCATTATCTCAGATAATGCTTCCCTTACTGCAGTACGGTAGGTTCCTTTATGAGTATCATTTCCTTTAGAAAACAACGGAGCATCGCTCTTTGGCATTACTAAGCTCTCGGCTTCTTCAAGAGTCAGTATTTCGTCACGTTTGTTCCATGCATTAATCCATGCTTTATCTACATCGTTCTTTGCTTTTTCTTTAATAGATCCGCACTCATCTCGTGAGAGAATGCCATTAGAGACTAGATATGCTTCGTACCTCTCTATAGGATCTTTATCCTCCCACTCTTTCTCTTCTTCTCTCGTCCTATATAAAAGTTTATCTGACTTACTATGACCGCATAGACGGTAAGTATCTACTTCGATAAAG
>CAMEQB010000168.1 GCA_945932505.1 uncultured Spirochaetales bacterium | reverse complement strand
CGACTCCTGCCAAAGATAAGTTTGTTGAGGAGATTCATTCGATTCTTCCCTTCGGAATGGCAAAGGATGTAAAGATCCAGTTCTGTTCTCCATCAGGAACAGATGCAACAGATGCAGCCATCAAATTGTGTAAGAGTGCAACAGGGAGAGGTAGTGTCATAGCCTTCTCCGGCGGTTACCATGGCATGGGACATGGAGCTATGGCCCTCACAGGTAACTGTAATGCAAAGAACAAGGTTCAGAATCTGATGCCTGGCGTCCAGTTTATGCCTTATCCTTATTCTTATAGATGCCCAATGGGATTGGGTGGAGACGAAGGAGCAAAAGCATGTGGTGCTTACTTCGAGAGACTTTTGAAAGATCCTGAAAGCGGTATAACAAAGCCAGCAGCTGTCATCTTGGAACCAATTCAGGGTGAAGGTGGTGTAATACCTGCACCTATAGAATTCCTGAAGACAGTGAGAAGAGTTACTTCTGAGCTTGATATTCCACTTATCTGCGACGAAATACAGTGTGGTATGGGAAGAAGCGGAAAGATTTTTGCTTTTGAGTATGCAGAAATCGTTCCTGATGTAATTCTCGCTTCAAAGGCAATTGGCGGAACTCAGCCAATGAGCGTCGTAATCTACAACAAGAAGCTGGATACTTGGGGACCTGGAGCCCATGCTGGTACTTTCAGAGGTAACCAGCTGGCTATGGTTGCAGGAACTGTGGTTATGGAGAGACTGAAGTCCCCAGGATTCCTTGAAGATGTAGTAAGAAAGGGTGATAAGTTCAGAAGCCGCATGGAGGCTCTGAAGGCAGAGTGTCCGATCATTGGGGACGTAAGAGGTAAAGGCTTGATGCTTGGTATCGAATTTGTAGATCCAACTGGGCCTGTGGATATCATGGGACACCCGATGGAAAGCGGCACTATTTGCGCACGTGTCCAGAAAGAGTGCTTCGAGAATCACCTAGTAATGGAAAAGGGTGGTAGAAACGGCTCTGTTATGAGATGCCTTACAGCCCTTAATATCAGCGACGAAGACTTGGAGACAGGAATTTCTATTCTTGAGAAAGTCGTTAGGAATATTAACAAAGACTATGTCAAATAAGCCCTTTATCCTTTCAAATAAGAGTGAGGACAAGAAGGAGTTTGAAGCCATGATCAACAAGACCATGGCTTCCTTCTTTCGAACTATAGACGACGAGAGTGCATTTTCTGGTATCAACCCATATGTCTTAAGAAAAGAAATAAATGATTTGGGCTTTCTTCCAGAAAAGGGCATCGGTTTTGATGAGACAATGAAGAAAGTGGAGGAAACTATTCTTCCGAATCTTCTTAGGACTTGGTCTACGTCTTATATGCCTCATCTTCACTCTCCGGCATTATTGGAGACGATAGCGTCTGAGCTTCTAATTGCAGCCTTCAACGACAGTATGGACAGTTGGGACCAAGGTCCTGCCGCCACAGAAGTGGAAGAGGCTATGATCCATGGACTTTTGAATCTTTATGGGTATAAAGAGGGAGCTGATGGTTGTTTCACCAGTGGTGGAAGCCAATCAAATATCTCTGCTATCATCGCTGCAAGAGACTGGTACCTGGGAGAAAACTTTGGTCTTGATGTAAAGAAGAGAGGAATAGATGGCAGGCCTTTGACTCTTTATACTTCTGAGATTTCTCACTTCTCTATGGATAAGGGCTGTCATATCTTGGGACTGGGGTATGATGCAGTAAGAAAGATCCCTGTAGACGATAGGTGTAAAGTAAACATCAACGCTTTTAAAGCTATGGTGGAAGAAGATGTTGACAACGGCTTCTATCCATTTGCCGCTGTGGCCACAATCGGAACAACAGATTTCGGCTCCATTGACGACGTCAAAGCCATGAGGGAAATATGCGATAAATATGGCATGCACTTACATGCAGATGCCGCATATGGATCTGGAGCTATAATGAGCAGCAAGTATAGAGAGAGAATCGGGGACTTGTCTCTTGCAGATTCCATCACTATCGATTTTCATAAGATGTTCCTCTTACCTATTTCTTGTTCAGCCTTACTGATGAAGAATGGAAAAAAGCTGGAGTGTTTCGAACTCCATGCTGATTACCTAAACCGCGAAGAAGACGAGGAAGACGGATATATTAATCTTGTAGGAAAGAGTATGCAGACTACAAGGCGCTTTGATGCCTTGAAAGTCTTTATGGCTTTCCAGACAAGGGGAAAAGACGGCTTTGACGAGATGATCACAAAAGTCATCGATAATGCCGACTACTTCTGGAGCCTTATTAAAGATGACCCGGATTTTATTGTTCCTGTAAAGCCTGAACTGTCTAGTGTAGTTTTTGCCCTAACAGACGGTGACGAAGTGAATAAGAGGGTAAGAAGAAGACTCTTGGAGAACGGAACAGTAATCGGACAGACTGTAATGAATGGAAAAGTAATGCTGAAGTTTACTCTTCTTAATCCGAATCTTGATTTTTCAGATTTCCCAGCATTGATTGAGAAAATAAAGGAATATAGAGATATAGAGAGGGAAAGAGCGTGAAATACTTTCTTACATCCAGTCCAGTCGATGATAATACAGGAAGACTCTTTGAGAAGAACAACTTCAGAGAGAGATTTATTTCCTCTTTGGGAGAAAGCACAGATATTCTATATGTAGCTTCGGACCCAAGTGCCTATGAAATGACTGAGTTCTATGCCAATGATATGGTGTCGAGAATTGAAAAGGAAGGCGTCAAAGTAAACTCCCTTACTCTTCTGGATGATAGAAACAAAGGAAAAGCAGCCTCCCTTTTTTCTAAGTGCAATCTTGTTGTTTTTGCTGGTGGGCATGTTCCTACACAAAATAAGTTTTTCTCTTCTTTTCCTTTGAAGATGCTTATTTCCCGATTTAAAGGAACGCTTCTTACTATTAGTGCAGGAAGTATGAACTGCGGAAAAGAAGTATATCTGATGCCTGAAGAGGAAGGTGAAACAAAGAGTGAAGAGTGCAACAAGTTAGTAAAGGGCATAGGGCTGACAAGCCTAGTACTTATCCCTCACTATAGAGTGGAAGAAGATTACTACCTGGACGGCATCAATCTCTATAAAGACGTTGTATATCCATTCTTCCTGAATAGAGCAGTAATGTGTATTCCTGACGGCACTTATATCTACTCCTCAGAAGAGGGCGAAGTAATTGCAGGTGAGTGCTGGTCTATCTATGGTGGAAAGAGAAATAAGATATCTGAAGACGGAGAAGAAGTCTTTGTAGAAAAAGAATAAGAAAACACTCGTAAAAAATGGCCTATAGGAACGATAATATCGAGTCTTATAGGCATATTTTGTTTAGTAAGGGGATTGTTAAGGTATGGCGGTTGGATGCTTCTATGGATGAGAGACATACTCTTCATCACTTCATTCTAGAGTCATTACGA
>CAMEQB010000167.1 GCA_945932505.1 uncultured Spirochaetales bacterium | reverse complement strand
CGCAAAGTAAGACGTTTAACTACATATAATTTTAATATAACTTTTGGCATATGCTATTTTCAATGGAGAATATGAAATAGATCTACATTAATAAGTCTAAGATATCGTCTTAAGACTTCTACCTTACGATTTTTTCAGGAAAAAGAGTTATAAGAATGGTGCCAGTTTTCTTGTTCAGATAGTTAGACCTTTAAACATAACTCTTATTCCACATCCTCTATTCCATACTCTCCATATAAAGAAAGAAGTTTGGCATAGAAACCTTTCTTGCCCATAGCTTCTCTGAATGTTATAGTTTTCGTCTTATTCTCTTTCTTGAGTTTATCCATCTCGAGTTCGCACTCTTTATATAATCTCTTCATGTCAGAGTGCATCTTTCTGTATTTATCTAATTCGTCACTCATCGCAAGGCCTCCAATGCTGCTTTAAGAGTGACATTCGACATCTCTACTTCGTCTTTTTCTTCAGAGAAGCTGAAGTCATCTTTAACGCCGGTACACCAATTGATGGAATAACAAAGGGCCGCCATCTTTATGCCTTTTTCCAGCATAAGTGTCATCTCACTTCCCCCAGTCATTCCAACAACATCAGCGCCAAGTATTCTATAAGCGTTGATCTCAGCCTTTGTCTCGAATCTTGGGCCGTTTGTAGTGAGATAAATTACACCCTCTTCCGCTTCCTTCAAAGCATTCTTTAGTTTCTTTGATAGATTCTTATCAAAAGGATTATCTACTGTTGTGTGCTTTACACTCTCGGAAAAGAATGTGATGTTACGCCCAGAGAAGTCCAAGTAGTCAGAGATGATTCCATATCCTCCCATCTTTACTTTATCCGTAATGGAGCCCACGCAATATATACCTACAACTTCATCTACACCCAATAGACTAAATGCTTCTATATTTGCCAAGTAGTTTATTTTGTGAGGAGGGATGGAGTGATTACTACAGTGCCGGGGAATGATCACAACGCCGTCATAAACAAAGTACTCTACTTCTCCATACTTTGTTTCGATTACATGTGAGTTTCTCTTTATTTCTTCTATTTTGTCTACGCCTGTTCCTGCAATGATACCTTTCATAGAGTCAGAATAACACATATTGCGATTACCTAAAATACACTCATTCTTCACTCAAGGACATAAACTTTTATTGCCCCAAAAAGGAAGAAGGATTAGAGTATTTTGAGATAACTAACTAAGGAGAGATATTAATGAAGACAGTCAAAACAACAGCAGTTCTTCTTATGCTCGTCGTATTCACAGTATCTTCTCTCTTTGCAACAGGTGCAAAGGAGATCATCGAACAAGAGAACAATCAGGAAATTGTTACTGAAGTAATGGAGGAAATCAAGGACGATAGAGTCCATTATGGTACAGTCAATAAAGAAGATATGTATTCTTCTTTCAGTTATGCATATGGATATGCCATTACAAAAAGTCTTACTTCCCAGGGAATCAGCTTAAACGGTTCTTATTGGCTTAGAGGTATTTCAGATGTTCTTGAAGGTTCTGCTGAGCCTTTAGTAAGCACAGAAGATATGTCATCTGTGGTTGATGAGTATGCAGCTAACTTCTATGCAGCAGGTCTTACATCAGACCCAGGCTTAATGCTCAGCAAGGAAGATATTCTTCTTCTCCCTACTCCAGAGACTCTCCTCGATAAGTTCTCATACTCTTATGGCGTGATGTATGCTATCCAGCTCTACTACTATAACGGCCTTGACATCACAGCACCTGAGTTTATGGAAGGAGCAGCAGATGCTCTTTGGGAAAACCCAGACCAGCTGATGACAGATGAAGAGATGACAGCAGCTATCGATGCATATGCTCAATACCTTGATGCAGCATATGAAGAATATGTAGCACAGCTTGCAAAAGCTAACCTTGAAGAAGCTGAAGCATTCTTGGAAGAAAACAAGAACACAGAAGGCATCCTCATTCTTCCTTCAGGAAACCAGATGATCATCATCAGTGAAGAAGAGACTCTCGGAGCAACACCTGTAGATACAGATTCTGTAGTCGTTGACTATGATCTCTTCTTATTGGACGGAAACCAGTATGATGCAGGAACAGATGTTACATTCGACCTCCAGTCCCTTATTCCTGGCTTTGTTGAAGCTGTAACAAACATGAAGGTTGGACAGGAAGCAATGGTCTATATCCATCCTAGTTTCGGATATGGTGAAACCGGTACTTCTTCAATCGAGCCTAATTCACTTCTTATCTTCCGCATCAACTTAAAGTCAATTGCAGAATAAAGAAGAAAAAACATTCTTTTCGGGGGACAAAATGTCCCCCTATTCTATTTATCAAAGGTGCTTTTCTGTTATACTCATAAGGTAAAGGAAGTATAAAATGGCAGAAAAGAAATCAGGTTTCATGGCTGAATTCAAGAAGTTCATCATGCGCGGCAATGTTCTTGACATGGCTGTAGGTATGATCATCGGCTCTGCATTCACAGCTATCGTCCAGTCTGTTGTAAAAGACATCTTCAACCCAATCATTGGTCTCTTGATCGGAAGCATCGATTTCCAGGAATTGAGAGTTGTTCTCAAGCCTGCAACAGAGACAGCTGGAGAAGTCGCAATCAGATATGGCGCTCTCATTCAGAACATTCTTCAGTTCCTTATTACAGCTTTCGTACTCTTTGTCATTATCCGTGCTACAAACAGATTTAAGGACAAGAAGGAAGCTGAAGCTAAGGCAAAAGCTGAAGCTGAAGCAAAATCAAAGGCTGAAGAAGAGGCTAAAAAGCCGGTTCCAGTTCCAGAGGATATCGCACTTCTCAGAGAAATCAGAGATGCACTCAAGAAGAACTAAGGAAAACTCAATTGGGGATAGGCAGAAGAAGCTTATCCCTTTCTTTTTTTAATCTATCTTACTTCTTCATCTATTATTCACTTAATAGTGTTACCTTCTATATAGGGAATTTGTTTATTTTTTGGAGGGATAAGATGAAGAAATCTCTATTAGTATTATTGTCTGTTTTTCTTTCTTTGATTCTGTTTTCCTGTGCTACATCTACTGGCGATAAGCCTAGGGCGGAAATCGGTGGCGAGATAACACTCATTGGCACCACGCCAGGTGTTGAGATGGAAATTAAGATTCCTTTTGACAGTGAAAAGAAGGAAGAAACAAATATTGAACCTATTGAACCAATAGTAGAAGTAGAAACTACTCCTATTATTGAAGTAGAAGAGCCATATAAAGATACTCTAGAGCCTCTAGAAGAACCTAAGGAAGTTGAAACACCATCTCCTCTAGAAGATATCACCACCCCTTCTATAACAGAAGAAGAACCAACCTCAGTCACAGTTATTGGTGGTGCTGATGCTCCTACAGAGATTATTATTACAGACTCCCCTATTGTCAAAGAACCAGAAGAAGAGATTATATCTTTCTCTCCTATAGATACTTCCGATCTCTTCTCTCTCTT
>CAMEQB010000166.1 GCA_945932505.1 uncultured Spirochaetales bacterium | reverse complement strand
ATAAGCGACGGTCCTGCATCAGGAGATACGTTGAAAGAGAAACATGATGGGAAAATAATGAGACCTGAGACTACTGCAACAAATGTATCCAGTAGCGATATCCTCAATGACTCGGAAAGCAGAGTGTTCTCTTTGGACATATATGTACCGAAGATCTCCATTGCACATATTCCAAGAGAAAGAGTAAAGAAGGCTTGGTTCATGGCTGCAACCACTACACTCAATATTCCCTTCTCTTTTACAGCAGACAATGACGGAACAAGATAGAACTTCAATCCCTCCATTGCTCCAGGCAGCGTCAAAGAGTGGAAAGCAAGGATAATGATCAACAGAAGGAGCCCGCTCATCATTACTTTTGTTATTCTCTCCACACCATTCTTTAATCCAAACGCGCATACAACTATTCCCAAGACAACGGAAACAGACATAAAAATAATACTATCTGAAGGAGAAGAAAGCATATCAGAAAAGACAGAAGCAACAGCCGTCTTATCCATAGATTGAGTAAACGTGCCAGTCAAAAACTTCCAGAAATAAGAGAGCATCCATCCAGCGACAGAAGTGTAGAACATCATCAACAAATAACAGCCAATGGTGGCAAAATACCCTATGAAGTGCCACTTGGTGCCTTTCTTTTCGATTTCTCTAAAACCTTCCGCCCCGCTCTTTCTGCTTCTTCTACCTACAGCAAGCTCCATCGTCATAACAGGAACTCCCATAATAAGAAGGAACACTAAATACAAGAGGACAAACAATCCTCCTCCATTCTCTCCCACCAGGTATGGAAACTTCCAAACGTTTCCTATTCCTATGGCGCAACCTGCACTGACCAGAATAAAACCAAGTCTAGAACCGAAGCTCTCCCTTTCCTTCACCTTCTCTTACCTCCCTTTCTATCCAATGCTCCATCAAAATAGAAGCTGCAGCAGAAACATTAATAGAACCTTTTGCTCCATATTGCCTGATAGATACTCTTCCCAGAGACCTATCAGCCCTCTCCAGAGCCTCTGGAGAGACACCACTTTCTTCGCTTCCCAAGATGCAGACACCTCTTAATGGAAACTCAAAGTCCCATAGATCCTTTCCTCCCAGTTCCAAGGCAAAGACAGGAATATCATCAGGAATGGAGGAAATATCTCTCCACTCCCACTCTACGCCTTCTACAGTATCCCTACTGGTTCTAATTGACCTTGGGTGTAGGGGATCTGCGCTTCCTGGAGCGATGTATATCTTATCTACACCGAAACTCTCAGCAGAGCGGAAGATAGAACCCACATTATATGGGGAGCGTAGGTGATCGAGATATAAAGAGTGGGAAAAGACTCTCCTTTTACTCCAATCTTTCTCACCATTCTCTGTTACGGCATCCCAGTCTGCAGGAGCTTCTCCTAGAATATATAGAGTGCGATAATAAATATCTTCCCATCCCTCTCTTCCACGCTGGGAAAAGAGAAGTATATCATTTTTATCTTTTGTTGCAACCAACTCCTGCGATATCAATAGATTCAGGCACTCTTTGAGGTATGATTCCTCATATACTACTCCAGAGTAAGCTTCGTGAAAGATGGCACCAAGCTTTCTCACTCTTACTCTGGGCTTAAGAGTATTAATCTTCTTTATTGTCAGCATCGTCCTTTTCTCCAAAGGGCACTACCACAAGAGCAAACTCTCCCTTGATGGAATCACGGGATTTAAAAGAGTCATATATTTCTTCTGGGGGGCCAGAGATTATCTCCTCATGAGCTTTTGTTAGCTCACGCCCGATTGTGATCTTCTCAACTCCTCCCAAGTCTTTCAACTCTTCAAGTGTCTTTAGGATTCTAAAGGGAGACTCATAGATAATAAAAGCGTCTCCTCTAGATACGAGCTCTTTAAGTCTTTTCTGTCTCCTGCCTTTCTTTGGGGAGAGAAAACCTTCGAAGAGAAAGGCCTTTCCAATACGTCCTGCAGCAGAAACAAGGGTAACAGAAGCGCTGGCTCCGGGGATTGGAACGATTTTGTGGTCGCTTTCGCTTCTGACTCTCTCCACAAGCCTTGCCCCCGGGTCCGACACCCCAGGCGTTCCTGCATCTGAGCAGTATGCAATGTTCATGCCTTGGTCCAACAGCGCAATTATTCCCTTGGCACTCTCTTCCTCGTTATAGCTATGACAGGCTATTAGTCTTTTCTTTATATCGAAGTGCGAAAGAAGGTTAGATGTGTGGCGAGTGTCCTCACAGGCTATAACATCAACTTCTTTCAGAGTGTTTAATGCTCTAAGCGTAATATCATCAAGGTTCCCGATAGGGGTTCCTACCATATATAGTGTTCCCATGTTTATATCCTAACTTATTTTGAAATATCTTTCAGTCTATCCTTGTACTTACGATACATTCCCCTGAAACTATCGTAGCTTATTCCCATTTCTTCAGCAGCTTTCTTCTGGTTCCCGTCCGTCAGCTTTAATGCTCTGGACAAAAATGAAACATCCAAGTCTTCATGGGCTCTCTCCAACGATTCTAAAGGAATGGAAGAGAAAGGATCTTCTTTCTCTCTCTTCTCTTCCTTTCCAATGGGAAGATATGGATTATGAAATGGATCGGTCTCAACACTTTCTATCAAACTGCCCTTGGTCCTATAGACAGCCCTCTCTACAACGTTTTTAAGCTCTCTTACATTTCCTGGCCATGAATATGATAAAAGCTTCTTCTCCACTTCCTCAGAGAAGAATGGAATATCATCCCTACCAAGTTCCGAGGCCATTCTTACAGCAAAGTTGTTGGCAAGTAAGAGTATATCTTCACCCCTATATCTAAGAGGCGGAACAAAGAGGACATCGAAGCTTAATCTATCCAATAAATCTTCCTTGAACTTACCTTCCATAGCTAACTGGTGTAGGTCTGCATTAGTCGCCCCTACAATTCTGACATTGGCTATCTTCGTCTCAGAGGAGCCAAGGCGCTCATATGTACCATACTCAACTACTCTCAATAGTTTTTCTTGTACAGACATAGGAACCAGGCCTATTTCATCGAGAAATAATGTTCCTCCTTCCGCTTCTTCAAACCTTCCCTTTCTAGAAGCTACAGCTCCTGTATATGCCCCCTTCTCTACTCCGAAGAGCTCTGATTCAATGAGGCTCTGAGGTAGGGACGCACAGTTGACAGTAACCAACGGGCCGTCCCAACGCTGTGACATATAGTGTATACGTCTTGCAGCGACTTCTTTTCCTGTACCTCTTTCTCCAACTATCAAGACAGGCCTATCCACCTTTGCACATGTGGCGACTTGATCTTGGAACTTTAAATATACTTCGCTCTCTCCTATTCCCTGTACTGGGGGTGCCATATATCCATTCATAGGTAAAAAATACACCTAATGGTCAAAGTTGCCAACACTTTTCTGCATATTCTAAACATACGTTTTTATATTGAACATAGTTAATTCTTTGTGGTAAAGTAGTTTGAAGAAAATTGGCACGATGTTTTC
>CAMEQB010000165.1 GCA_945932505.1 uncultured Spirochaetales bacterium | reverse complement strand
ACCGGTGGGGCTTTTTAAAGAACCATTAAACAGGCTTTTTCTGTTGCTTACACCATATTCTCATAATAAGCTTGACTGGTAGGAATTTTACAAGACGAACTTGCATTCTAACTGGGAAGCCCAATATAGAGACAAGCTTTCCCTTCTTCAAGTCTTTCATTGCTCTCTCAACGACATCTTTACTTTCATAGAACCTGTCGTAATAGACGATAGTATTATCATGGACAGCTCTGTCAAAGAATTCTGTCTTGATCCAGCCCGGGCAGACACATAGCACTTTTATTCCTCTTGGTTTCAGCTCCATTGATAAAGCTCTTGAGAAGCTGAGTACAAAAGCCTTGCTTGCTCCATATACTGCGATATAAGGTACAGGCTGCCAAGATGAGTTGGAGCCTAGATTAATGATAGATGATCCAGATTTCATATAAGGGAGAGTGGTGTATGTAACATCTACCAGGGCCTTGTCATTGAGTAGGATTATTTCACTCTGCTTTTCATCATTCTTTTCAAAGGCACCGAAGACGCCAAATCCTGCTGCATTTACAAGTAGTTCCACGTCCGGCTTTGTTTCACTTAAAAGTGACTTATACTCTTCAATTGCTACTTTATCAGTTAAGTCATAAGAGAGAATACGAGTCTTGGTCTTCAGCTCTTTTGAGAGCTCCAAGAGTCTCTCTTTTCGCCTTGCAATAAGCCATATTTCATCCAGTGTGAAATCACTTTCGATTTTCTTTGCAAAGTCTCTTCCCATCCCTGAGGATGCACCTGTTATTACTGCTATTTTCATAGAGTTATTATATCTTTTGTATTCTTTATATCAAGAAAGAAGAGAAAAGAGTTCCTCTCTTTCCATGCTCTCCGAGTGACCAGGAATGGCAATAGAGAAGTCTATAGCCTTCAACGCTTCTATATACCTCTCTTTCTCAATAAGATCGTAGGGTATTTTATCCACTTCTTCCATAAACTTATCTTCTTTTTTTATATCGAAGTGCCAGGGGTAAGTATATAAATCCTTACTGTGGCTATCTCCCAGAAATAGGATTTTCTCTTCAGGAATATATAAAACTACACTATCACGAGAGTGGGGGCCGGAAATATGGATGAGACGAGCTTCTATTCCTCCTAGATCTATATGGAGCTCATTCTCGAACTCGATAGAAGCAGGAACGACTTTAATATTTCTTGTGTCCTTATATTCCCGTTTCATCATCTCAAAACAGAATACGATTTCTTCTCTTTTCTGGATTCTATCTTTTATGGACTCTTCATCCCACCTAAGTGCAGAGAGCTTTTTCAGCATCTTGTTAGTCTCTTTTCCTGCTATTGAAGGGACATTCCACTCTGAGAGTCCGAAGGAATGGTCCCAATGCCAGTGTGAGAGAGCCACAAGGCTAGGATAGGGGAGTGATGCACTCTCCAAATCTTTCTTTATTTCATCTGTGTGATACTTTGAAGCACCGCTATCAAAGAGAAGAGATAGCTTATCGCCCTTTATGTATCCGATAGTAGGCCTATCACTATAGCCTTCAGGTGCCTTTATATATACGTGCTGACTTATTCTCTCAAACATATAAACTCCAGATTACGTTTAGTCTAAACAATTTGTAACAAAGAGAGAATATTGATGATAAAAGTACCCTCGTTTATTGACACGATACTAGGATAGAACTAAAACGTACCCCGGTAATAAATAGAGGCATTTATATGGAATTTATGCTTATAACTCTTGCCTTTTCTGTATTGGCAGGGCTTTTGATGAGTAGAGCGGCGAAACTAGTGAACTTACCGGCTGTAACTGCTTATCTAGTTGCCGGTCTATGTATCGGCCCATTCCTTCTCGGTAGACTGGGGATCAAGGGGATTGGTTTTTCAAGTCTAGAGTATGTTGATTCATTTTCTATCATTTCTCAGGCTGCCCTAGGATTCATTGCATTTGAAATCGGCAATGAGTTCAGGCTTAAAGACTTAAAGTCTATGGGAAAGAGTGCAATCACTATTGGAATACTACAGGCTGTAATAACCACAATTGTTGTTGACATAGCCCTTATTCTTCTTCATTTTATCGCACCATCCCTTATTTCCCTCTCTTCTGCAATAACACTTGGTGCCATTGCTGCAGCTACGGCCCCTGCTGCAACACTAATGGTCGTAAAGCAATATAAAGCAGAGGGACCGATGACAAAGCTATTGTTGATGGTTGTAGCCATCGACGATGCAGTAGGCCTTGTGTTGTTCTCGGTTTCTTTTGGTGTCGCTACAGCTTTGGAAACTGGTGCCATCAGCTTTGTAGGCGTTGTTGTCGAGCCATTACTGGAGTTGGTTTTGTCTATTGCATTGGGAGTCTTGGGAGGATTAAGTCTTAACTGGCTTGAGAAATACTTCCATTCAAGAAGTAAGAGAATGAGCCTAGCAGTTGCTTTTGTTCTTTTGACTGTAGGTATAGCACTATTGGAGTGGAATATAGGTGGGGTACACTTCGGCTTCTCTCTCCTTCTTGTGTGTATGATAGAAGGGACAGTGTTCTGCAATATAAACGAAACAAGTGAAGAACTTATGGATAGAGTCGATAGATGGACAGGGCCGTTAAATATGCTTTTCTTTGTTTTAAGTGGTGCAGATCTTAACCTTAATGTATTATCTAATCCTCTCGTTCTTATTGTCGGCTTGATATTCATCGCCTTCCGTTCCCTTGGTAAGATAAGCGGTGCTTATTTGTCTTGTAGATTGGAGAAGACAAGTCCAACTATTCAGAAATACTTAGGTATTACTCTTCTTCCTCAGGCAGGAGTAGCATTGGGCATGGCTTTGACAGCTAGAAATCTTTCAGATGGAGAGATTGTCAGAAACGTAGTTTTGTTTGCAGTCTTAGTCTATGAACTTGTTGGCCCGACACTGACAAAGTGGTCACTTTTGAGAGCTGGTGAAATAAAGGAAGAAGGTAAATCCAATGCCAGAACTCCAAATCTTGACGACAATAAGCCCGGCATAACCATAAAATAGATAGAAATTTACAAATCTTTATGGCACTCCTATAGAAAAGGGGTGCCAACTCTCTTGTGTAGAAGGGGTTAAATCGTTTAAAACAAAGCCGACAATAAAATTTATTTTGTAAATATTACACAAGAGGAAAATCACGTGGATACAATTCTTGTTTCTTTGGCCTTCGCTCTTATAGCAGGTCTTTTGATGAGCCGTGCCGCTAAACTGGTAAATCTTCCAGCTGTTACAGCATACCTTATTGCTGGTCTATTGATCGGACCATTCTGTCTTGGAAGATTGAATATCGCAGGGCTTGGGTTTAATTCACTCTCTCAAGTAGGTGGAATGGATATAATCAGTCAGACAGCTCTTGGCTTCATTGCTTTTGCCATCGGCAATGAGTTTAGACTTAAAGACCTGAAGACAATGGGAAGAGCAGCTATTACTGTAGGTATACTGCAGGCTGTAATAACAACAGCTCTTGTTGATATCGCCCTTGT
>CAMEQB010000164.1 GCA_945932505.1 uncultured Spirochaetales bacterium | reverse complement strand
GGTTGGGTATACCCACTGGGCCTCAAGGCATGAAGAGATTGACCCTCTTTTTGGGCCACTATGGTTCTGGCAAGACCAACTTGGCTGTCAACTGGGCAATGAATATGGCTAAGAGTGGTAAAAGCGTCGAAATAGCCGACCTTGATATCGTCAATCCATATTTCAGGACCAAAGACAGCCAGAAAGAGTTGGAAGCGGCGGGCGTAAAGGTTATTGCTCTTCCTTTCGCCAACTCCAGCGTTGATCTCCCTTCCATCCCCAGCGAGGCGTATGCTCTTGTTGAAGATAAATCCAGATACGGTGTATTGGATATCGGAGGCGATGAAAGGGGAGCATATGCACTGGGGCGTTTTTCTCCATATATAAGGGAGGAAGACAACTACGATATGTTCTATGTGGTTAATTTCCATCGTCCCCTTACAAGAAATGCAGAAGACGCTTACTATTGTATGAAAGAGATCGAAGTTGCCTCAGGCCTGGTATTTACAGGAATATTGAACAACTCGAACTTAGGTGCAGAAACTAAAGTGGAGACTATAACTGAAACATATGGTGAGGCTGATAAGCTTTCTAGGCTCAGCGGAATCCCTATTGTAGCGGTTACGGCTGAGAAGAGTATCGCCACTTCTGATATGGTTCCTTTGAATCTCCAGAAGAGGATTTTTGACTAAGAGGAAAAAATGGCTAAAGTTACATTTAATGAAGACATCTGCAAAGGTTGTGGCCTCTGTGTAGACGCTTGTCCAAAGCACATTTTGGCGCTTGCAAAAGACAAGATCAACAAGAAAGGACACAATCCTGCAGTTATGACAGACCAGGAAAAGTGCATTGGCTGTGCATTCTGCGCAACTATGTGCCCAGACTGTGTCATCAAGGTGGAGAAGTAAAATGGCAGAAAAGGTATTGATGAAAGGTAACGAGGCAATCGCCGAATCCGCCATCAGGTCAGGATGCCTCCATTATTTCGGTTATCCTATTACACCGCAGACTGAAGTTGCGGCATATATGGCTAAGAGAATGCCGAAGATCGGTGGAGTATTTTTACAGGCAGAAAGTGAAATCAGCGCCATCAACATGGTTTATGGAGTCGCTGCAACAGGTAAGAGAGTTATGACAAGCTCTTCTTCTCCTGGAATTTCCCTTAAGCAGGAAGGAATCAGCTACATTGCAGGTTCAGACCTCCCTGCAGTCATCGTCAACGTACAGCGTGGAGGCCCGGGACTTGGAGGAATTCAGCCAAGCCAGTCCGATTACTTCCAGGCAACTAAGGGTGGCGGACATGGGGATTATCATCTTATCGTCCTCACCCCTTCCAGTGTACAGGAAATGGCAGATCTTACTTCTCTTGCTTTTGACCTGGCAGATAAATATAGAATGCCTGCAATGCTTCTTGCAGACGGTACTATGGGACAGATGATGGAACCTGTTGTTCTTCCTGAACCAAAGAATTGCACTGTAGATAAGCCTTGGGCTCTTACAGGAACAGAGTGCAAGAGAGAGCACAATATCGTCAACTCACTCTATCTCTCTCCTGAAGTCTTGGAACGCACAAATATAGAGCGATTTGAAAGATATAAAGAAGTTGAGAAAAATGAGACAAGATGGGAAGAGTATATGATGGAGGATGCAGAATACTGCATCGTAGCCTTCGGTATTGCTGCCCGTGTTGCTAAGAACGCAATAAAAGTCTTGAGAGAGAAGGGCATAAAGACAGGTCTTATCAGACCTATCACAGTATGGCCATTCCCAACAGAACCTATAAGAAAGGCTGCTGACAAAGTAAAAGGCTTTATCAGTGTAGAGTTAAGTATGGGACAGATGATTGAAGACGTTAAACTCGCTGAAGAGTGTAAAAAGCCTGTTTCTCTTTGTTCTCGTAGCGGCGGTATGATCCCTGATGTCGAGAAAATCGTCAAGAGCGTTGAAGAAATGGCTAACGGGGAGGCAAAATAATGGCTGTTGTATTTGAAAAACCAAAAAGCCTTACATCTAAAGAGTTCCATTATTGCCCAGGCTGTCCACATGGAATCATTCATCGCTTGGTTGCAGAGGCAATAGACAATCTTGGAATCGAAGGAAAGGCCATCGGTGTCGCTCCGGTCGGATGCGCTGTTATGGCATATGACTATTTTACTTGCGATATGATTGAAGCGGCTCATGGTCGTGCTCCAGCTGTTGCTACCGGCATAAAGCGCTCTCTCCCAGAAAACATTGTCTTTACTTATCAAGGAGACGGAGACTTGGCATCCATCGGTATGGCTGAAACAGTTCATGCTGCAACAAGAAACGAGAATATCACAATTATTTTCGTCAACAATGCAATCTATGGTATGACAGGTGGACAGATGGCTCCTACTTCACTTCCTGGACAGGTGACTCAGACTTCTCCTTATGGAAGAGACGTAAAGACAGCTGGATATCCTATTAAGGTTGCTGAGCTTCTTTCTTCTCTTGATGCTCCTTATTACATCGAGAGAGTTGCTGTAAACAATGTGAAGAACGTAAAGCATGCAGGAAAGGCAATCGAGAAGGCATTCAGAAACCAGATGGAAGGAAAGGGCTTCTCACTTATTGAAGTAATCTCAGCTTGTCCTACAAACTGGGGTCTTACTCCTCAGAAGGCACTTCAGTGGGTGGATGAGAAGATGATCCCTTACTATCCTCTTGGAGTCTACAGAGACAAAGATAAGGAGGCTTCAGTATGACAAGTCAGATTCTTATTGCAGGTTTCGGTGGACAGGGTATTCTCTTTTCTGGAAAGCTTCTTGCTTATAAGGCTCTATCGGAAGGAAAGGAACTTTCCTGGCTTCCTTCCTATGGCCCTGAGATGAGAGGCGGAACAGCTTCCTGCTCTGTGACTATCAGCGACGAAAGCGTAGGCTCTCCTATCATCGATAACCCGGATGTTCTTATTGTCATGAACCTTCCTTCTCTCGATAAATATGAGAAAACAGTAAAGAAGGGTGGAGTGATCTTTGTAGATTCCACTCTCATCGGGAGAAAAGTTGAGAGAAACGACGTAAAAGCATTCTATATTCCTGCTACAAAGATGGCACAGGATATGGGAACACCAAACTTGGCTAACATCGTATTGCTGGGTAAGGTTCTCAAAGAGTGTCCTGAAATTGGAATGAACGGCATGGAAGAAGCTTTGAAAAAGGTTGTAAGTAAGCATCCTGAGATGTATGAAAGAAACCTTAAGGCTGTAGAAGCTGGATATAACTACTAAGAATCGGGGCTGTAAAAGCCCCGTATTTTCAAAAAACAAATTCGTTTTACTTTCTATTTCAAGACGTTCCAATATCCTTTTTTGTTTGATCCTATTCTTTCGATTACGCCAATCTTTTTTAGATAAGAGATACAATTATCAATTGTGCCGTTGCTTGCACCTGTTATTCTTGCCATTTCAGGCTTTGTTATATTTGGATTGTTTCTTATGAGAGTTAATACTTTTATCTGTGTGGAAGATAAATGTATTTGACTCTCAGTTGGGTGATAAAT
>CAMEQB010000163.1 GCA_945932505.1 uncultured Spirochaetales bacterium | reverse complement strand
CCTAATATTGAATCTGTAAGAACAAGGAGGGGAAACTAATGCCAAAGATTGATGCGCAAGAAAAATTATTCTTCAGTCTTCTTGGAAAAGAGATGACAGAAGAGGAGTTAATAGATATTTTCCCTGTGGCAAAGGCTGAACTTGATGGCCATGACGTAGAAAACAAGGTATTGAAGATTGAGCTTAACGATACAAACCGCCCTGACCTTTGGTCACCTGCAGGAGTAGCAAGAGCCCTCTCCACTTATGAAAGCGGTGAGATTCCTTATTATGATTTCTTCTCTACAAAAGATGAGAGCAAGGATAATGAAGGAAGGGTGATCATCGATGACGAGTCTGCCATCGGCATCAGAGACTTCTCCATCGGTTTTGCCTGCCGTGGAGTTGAAGTTGATGACGATATGCTTAAGAACTTGATTCAGAGCCAGGAGAAACTTTGCTTCAACTTCGGAAGAAAGAGAAAGACCATTGCAATGGGTATATATCGCTCTAATCTCATTAACTATCCTGTCCACTATGCTGCTGTAGATCCTGATAAGACAAAGTTCGTTCCACTTGGAATGGATGAAGAGTTGTCTCTGAGAGAAATCTGCCAGAAGCATCCAAAGGGAAAAGAATATGGATATATTGTCTCTTCCTATGATAAGTTCCCATATCTCTATGATGACAAAGGTGAGGCTCTTTCATTCCCTCCTGTGATTAACTCTGATCGCATCGGAGCTGTAGAGGTAGGTGACAGTGAGTTTTTCATTGAAGTCTCTGGTCCTATCCTCAACGACCTTCTACTTGCTGTAAACATACTTGCTTGCGACCTCAGCGATATGGGATTTGAAATTCTTCCTGTAAAAGTAATCCTTAATCAGGATACTCCTTATGGAAGAGAAATAACTGTTCCATACTATTTCCAGGAGCCACAGAGAGCAGCGTTGAAGACAATCAGAAAGACTCTTGGTCTTGACCTTACTAAGGACGAATGCATTGCGGCTCTTGCTAAGATGGGTGTATATGCTGTTGCAGACGATGAGTATGTATATATTGAGTGTCCTGAGTATAGAAATGACTTCTTACATGAAGTAGATGTAGCTGAAGATGTAATGATCGGACATGGACTTGGAGAGTTTACTCCTGTCATGCCTTCAGACTTTACTGTCGGAAGACTGAGCCCTGTGGAGGAGTTCTCAAGAAAGGTCAAAGATATTATGACAGGTCTTGGTTTCCAGGAGATGATGTATAACTACCTTGGCTCAAAGAAAGAGTACATCGACAATATGCATATCTCACCAGATAGGGCTGTATTCATTGCAAACCCAATGAGCGAGAACTATGAAGTGATCAGACCTTCTATTCTTCCTTGTCTCTTGGAGAGTGAGAGTGTCAGCGGCCACGCAGTATATCCACACCTTATCTTTGAGTGCGGAAAGGTGACTGTAAAGGATGAGAATGACAACAGTGGAACCCATACAGGAAACAGCGTAGGCTTCTTTGCTTCCAACGTTTCTATGGGATACAACGATGCTGCATCCTACATCCAGACTTTGATGTATTTCTTGAGAAAGGAATATACACTTGCCCCAGTGGAGGATGATCCAAGATTTATTCCTGGACGTGCCGCTTATGTAATGTATAAGGGCGAGAAGGCTGGAATCTTTGGAGAGACACATCCTCAGGTTCTGGAGTCTTGGGGCTGCACAATGCCATCTATTATGGCAGAACTTGATATGGATATTCTTCTTAAATAAAGAGAATTAGACTTATGTGTTTTGAGGCCGGTTTTCCGGCCTCTATCTGTCAGTACTGGTTTTTTTGTTGCTAAATCAACAACGCTATAAAACGTTAGTTGTCTTTCTCAGGGGTTTTTATAAGTAGAAATTTCTTCTCTATTTGAATAAATAAAGAGAAATATAAAAATATTGAATTATTGATATGAAAATATCGATAAAAAGCTAGCTTTTTATTTTTTAGTGTGATATAAGGAGTTTGTTGGAGATGACTAACCAATAACATAACTAAATAAATGGGAGGAGACCAATATGGCTCGTTTTACATTACCTAGAGATTTGTATCATGGAAAGGGTGCTATGGAAGCACTTAAGACATTCAAAGGAAAGAAGGCTGTCATCTGTGTTGGAGGCGGTTCCATGAAGAGATTCGGATTCCTTGACAAAGCAGAAGCTTATCTTAAGGAAGCTGGTATGGAAGTTATGGTTATCGATGGAATCGAGCCGGATCCTTCTGTAGACACAGTTATGGCAGGTGCAGAGAAGATGCTTGCTTTCCAGCCTGATTGGATCGTTGCAATGGGTGGTGGATCACCTATCGATGCTGCAAAGGCTATGTGGGTCAAATATGAGTATCCAGAAATTACATTCGAAGAGATGTGTAAGGTCTTTGGTATGCCACAGCTGAGAAAGAAGGCTCACTTCTGCGCTATTTCTTCTACAAGTGGTACAGCTACTGAAGTTACAGCATTCTCTGTCATCACAGACTACAAGAAGGGAATCAAGTATCCTCTTGCAGACTTCGAGATTACTCCAGATGTAGCTATCGTAGACCCAGACCTTGCCGAGACAATGCCTAAGAAGCTTGTCGCTCACACAGGTATGGATGCCATGACACATGCAATCGAGGCATATGTTTCAACAGCTAACTGTGATTTCACAGATCCTCTTGCAATCCATGCTATCGAGATGATCCAGAAGGACCTCATCCCTTCATATAACGGAGATATGGAAGCTAGAGACAGAATGCACGTTGCCCAGTGTCTTGCCGGTCAGGCATTCTCCAACGCTCTATTGGGCATCGTCCACTCAATGGCACATAAGACTGGCGCTATCTTCCAGGATTACGGTGCTCATATCATTCATGGAGCAGCAAACGCAATGTATCTTCCAAAGGTAATCGCATTTAACGCTAAGGACCCAGTTGCAAAGAAGAGATATGGCGTCATCGCTGATTACATGCACCTCGGTGGAAAGGATGATGATGAGAAGGTTGCTCTCCTTATCGCATTCCTGAGAAAGATGAATGATGACCTCAACATTCCACACTGCATCAAGAACTACGGTGCTGACAGCTATCCTTGCGAGCAGGGCTTCGTTCCAGAGAACGTATTCCTTGAAAGAGTAGAAGATATTGCAAAGAACGCAATCCTCGATGCCTGCACAGGTTCTAACCCTCGCCAGCCAAGCCAGGAAGAGATGGTTAAGCTTCTCAAGTGCTGTTATTACGATACAGAAGTTGATTTCTAATCTAAATAGAATACAAAAAGGGCACCTTCGGGTGTCCTTTTTGTGTGGTTAACACCTCTAGTGTTTACCAATTAAAGTTTTATCGATATTATTGTAATGATGGTTCCGACTATATCGGGCCAGAATAATGCAAATTCAAAATTAAAAACGAATAGAGAGTCGGTTATGTACAAGATTGTAAGAAAGAAGAATTTGAATCCAACTGTTACTCAGATGGAAATCGAGGCACCTCTCGTAGCCGCAAAGGCTAAGCCAGGTCAGTTCATCATCCTTCGTG
>CAMEQB010000162.1 GCA_945932505.1 uncultured Spirochaetales bacterium | reverse complement strand
TCATCTTCGCTCTCCACTTCCTTCTCCATAGTATCAATGAAAGAAATAAATAGATCTCTATAGAACTCAATAATCTCTTCGATAGTCAGATACTTGCTTGGCTTTTGAGCTTTTATCTCCCTTCCTAGGCTCAAACTCCTCAACACCTTGAGTTCTATATAATAGAGCTCATCAGAGAGAGCAAAGACAGAAGAAGGTGTCAGATCATATTTCATTAAATTAGTGCGTAGTAGAGAGTCGAACATTCCTGAGAGTTTGTCTCTGTCTTCATCTCTTATAGAGGAAGCTATCTGGACGTCAAAGGAAGGAATCATGTAGTACTCACACTTATCATCTTCCTTATCTTCAGAGAAGTAAATATCGTCTTTCCCCCTTACCAACATCAGCTTCAAAGCTGAAAGGGCTTCAGAGATACTAAGACGCAGTTCAACTACATCTTGCCTTGGAATATCCACACCAATAGTAATCTTGCTTTCACTACCTATACAGACTTTACCAACCTTATAGAAAATATCTGTATACTTCTCTTCATCAGGAATAGTGTCTGAGTTAATAAACACAAGTGCAGTTTCGCTGTCTCGTTTAAAGGAAGAAATGCTGATCTCTTCATTCTCTGAGTTTTCACATATTGCTGAAAGAACTCTATCCAGTTCTCCCTCCTCGCCATCCACGTTTATCGCCATCACCAGGTAATATGGTTTTACAACCCCCAAGTACCTCATGACGCTATCATTGAATTGATCGTGATCTGAAGAGAAGAAGCCTCTCTCAACGTATTCACCAACATCATTAAGTGTTTCTTTATAACTATTATTCTCTAGTAGTACGCCTTTTAAGTCATTGAGCATTGATTCAAACTCATCGTCCTGGATTCCTTCTTTATATGGAATAAGATTACGTATCTTCTTAAGAGACTCAGTATATTTATATCTAGAAATAAGATAGATTACGAGAATAATAGTAAAGAGTATTAATCCTGCAATAATCGAAACGAGAGCAGTACTATCAGGTCCATTCCATTTATAAGGAGAGACAGACAACAATAATCTAAACTTCTTATTAGATGTACTGCCAATTGTCTTTTCTTCTTTCTCCACTTCACTTCTATTTGACAAAAGAGTGTTACCTGCAAATAGAAGACTAAAACTATCCTTACCAAGAATATTTTCAAGTTTCTTAAAGACTTTGTCTTTATTGAAACTTATACACAACACTCCCCTATCATTTCCACCCTGATACCTAAATCCAATGAGATATATGATGTTGGAGTCTGAGAAAGTAAAACGAGAGGTCTCCACACCCAATAAGTCTGATATATTTGTGGTCTCAATATAAGCGGTAGGAAAAGATACATGCTGAAAGGGTTCCTCAAGCTGGACAATGCCGCTGGCAGAAAGAGCAATATCGGAGTTATCAAGAAATAGGACCACTTCCTCGATGTCTGTATTTCCGCACCAAGCATAAGCGCTTCTTAACTCTTGGATTATAGTAGTCCTATCTTTGACACTCAACTCTCCTCCAGATAACAGCTGAATATATGGATCACGGAAGGAAAGAGAATAGTTGACTCTATTTGTAATACTTAGGGCGCTATTTAACATGGAGTCCAAGACACTTTTGCTCTCATCCTCCATTTTCGTTAACTCAACACTGTATTTATCTTTATCAAGCTTATAATCTGAAACAAGGACAGAAACTACATACAGTGTTAAAAACACCAAAAGTAGCAGAATATAAAGAAGAAGCAGCTTAATAAAGTGCTGACCTATTTTTACCTTGTTGTTTTCCAAAACAACACTCCTTTTTTATTCTACCCATGCTTATGGTAACGAAAAAATATAACAGTATTCAATAAAAAGTTTTCTTATTTTTGAGATAGAACTCAATCTTGTTTTACTTCAATGTATTACAACTAGCATCTCAATGTATTGAGATCTATAATAATAAGAGAATAACAAAGGTAGCTTCGATATCAATATATGGAATAAATCCTATGCTACTAAAAAATATCAAGATCAAGAAGATAGGGCACAACATTGTACACTCCATAATTCAATAAACTTCTTGGTTGTAATACTTGATTATTCTTCAGCAATTATAATCTCATATCTGTCAAAGATTAAATCAATAATAGGTTTTGAATTGAGATCAAGTTTTTCCAATTACACGTAAAGTATATTTTGTACTCCATCAATAGATGCTCCAATATTATATGACAACGTTGAAATAGTAGACGCAAAGCCACCTATCGAGGGTGGCTTCTTCCTTTATTACGATTATTTGTATCTGCCATATATCGATTTATAAAATAATAGAAACGTACAAAATCGTACATTTAAAGAATTACTATACTATACAGCCAAAAAAGGGAATCGAACCCTTGACCTACACTTTACGAGGGTGTCGCTCTACCAACTGAGCTATTTTGGCGCTTCATTAGAATAACAAAATAAGGTCTATTTTGCTATAGGTTTCTTAATATACTTTAACTCTCCGCTAGTTGCCCAAATAACTATAGCTCCTACAAGGAAAGACAAAAGACACCATAGAATGGCAATGCCACTAGGAAGACCAGGGAATACTTGAGGAAGAGAGCCAAGCACAAAGCCCATGATCACAGGGAATGTAATAGTAGGCCACTTCTCCATTGCTTTCTTCAAGAGTCCTGCCAATAACACTATTCCTATTACCAATCCAATGCAGAGAGGAATAAGAGGAAAGAAGTTTAGTTCAGAAAGATAAGTGATCAAACCTTCATAGAGACCAAGTACAACAAGAAGGTAACTAAATGATATTCCAGGAAGTACAAAACCTATAGATACCCCGATTCCACAGATTATCTGAAGGATAACATTACTTCCACCAAGTTGTATCAAGCCTTCAGGAATCATGGAAATAAGAAGAACAACTGCAATGCCAGGAATAGCAAAGAATGCATTTATCCAGTTCTTCTTAGTAATCTGACTCTTACGAACTATCATAGGAATAGAGCCTATGATTGCTCCCAGAAAGAAGTACATGACCACCAAGTAGAAGTTTGACAACAAATACTTAAGAAGCGGAGATGCACTTAAGGCGCCAATAAGGCCAGAACATCCTGCAACAAGAAGAAATATAAATGCCTTCTTAAAATTCTTCGATAACAGATCAGGGACACTGGATATTATTTGGTCGTAGATCCCCAGAACCATTGCCATGGAACCACCACTGACACCTGGAACAGTCATGGTGGCTCCAATTACATATGACTTTAATGCTGTAATAAGCTTATCTTTAGTTTTTTCTTTCACACATGCATTATGGCAGAGAAAGAAGATTTAAAACTAGCCATTATCTCTTTTTTCTAAACTTTGCAATAAGTTTTTTTGTCTGAGGTATGCTTAAAACAAGGGTAACTATGACACAAATAAAGAGAACAACTGTTATTGGACTAGAGAAAAGATAAGCTATCTTATGCTCTTCACTCTCCAAAAGTGATACTGTACGTCTAAAGTTAGAGTCCATCATACCACCCAATACTATTGCAAGAACCATTGGCGCTGT
>CAMEQB010000161.1 GCA_945932505.1 uncultured Spirochaetales bacterium | reverse complement strand
GCCGTCTCCAGGAATCGAACCAGGGACACAAGGATTTTCAGTCCTTTGCTCTACCTACTGAGCTAAAACGGCATCAACGATATGTACAATACAAGTTTCCTTTGACTATGTCAACAGAGATGAAAAAGATTTTTAATGATTTCTATCCCAGTCGTCATAATCAGGGCGTCTTTGTCTATCTCTATAATAGTCGTCATCACGCCTATAGTCCCTATCATCACGACGAGGATACTCGTCTCTATCTCTATATCGCCTGTCATCACGATAGCGTCTTTCATCAACATAACGCCTATCGTCATCCATTATATCTCTGTATCCGTCACGATAGTATCCATCGTCTCTTCGCCTTGTTCTTTCGTCATCCCTATAGTATTGATCCCGACGGGAGTCTCTGTAATAGTCGTCATAGTCATCACGTCTTATTCTATTGTCATCTCTATAACTATCACGAGACCTATTGTCTCTTCTTTCTTCCCTCACTCCTCCAGAAATAAACTCGTACCACTTATCATCTTGAGGAGCGCTTTGCCCTGGCTCATCTTCATATCTAGGTCTAGGAGGTTCTTCTTGTGCAGGCTCTTCTCTCTTTACTTCTTCTGTTTTACCAGAAAAACGGGAAGATGAAGGAGGATATGTATACTTTACGTCTTCAGTTCTTTCATTTCTTACTCTGAAAGTATCCTCTATATCATCATCAATATTATCTTCTTTCCCAGGAATATCCTCCACAACTGTCCTATAGCTGCTCTTTCCAGATAGCCCCGCAAATACAAAGAGGAATGTAAGTGTGTACCAGAACTCTGTATCGTGTACAAATACACCAAGGACAGAAGAGACAAAACTAGCTCCCTCTATCACTTCACCTTCTGCCATGGACATTATTCCAGAGTGGAAGAGAGAGGAAGAGATAAGAAGTAGGATAAGAAGCAGGAACACAAACCAGGGTGTAGAATCACTACGCCTTGTTACAAACACAACTGATAAAGAGAGAAGAACCAAGAGAAGAGGATAAATCCCCCTATAAATCATTATTCCTTCTTCTCCTGAGTACACTGATAAAACTACGAGAGAAGAAGAAAGAAGCAAGGAGAGAAGAAATGGAAGGATCCACTTACCTCTCTTTCTTTTTAAGAAGAAGGAGAATGCTGCTAGGGATAGAATGGAGGGAGAGATGGCAAATGCAAGAGGAATCCCCAGAGGATAACTAACTGCTCCCTCTAACGATGACTCAACCCATAGTATAAGAGTGAGGGAGGCATAGAGAGCCCCGGAAAGAGGTAAAAGCCATGACTTCTCTCCGTCTTTCATAATGAAAGCAGTAAAGATCAAAGGGAGTGTCGAAATGACATACTTTGAAATGGCCTGCCACGAGAAAGAAAGCGAAATAGATAAAGAGAGACATAAGGGCACCAGAGGAATGAGAAGACCTAGGGCCCAATATGGCCAAATCCTCATCTCCGGCTCAAAATCTTCGTATAGATCACTTATTCTCTCTCTCTTCATTATTTCTTAAATCTCCTGACTCCCCCTTCAATATCAATAAACAGCTCTTTGTATCCATCTAATGCATTCCATAGTTTATTGGAGGAAGATGAAAAATCATCATACCAATCAATTACAACTGGGTCAAAGTCACTGGAAGAAGATAAGATATGACCAAAGCCATCGAACTGGTTATACTTCCAGACTTCAATCTTTCCGTTAAGTTTCCTTGCAACAATAGAAGACTTGTCAGTCTGGTCCAGTGCAGCAAAAGAAACATCACCGTCCATCTCAGAAAGTGTATCAGAAATATTATTTCCCTCTTCCAAGGAAGATAGAATCTCTTCTGAAGATATTGTAGATACGACTTTATATTTTTCTGAAGAGACCACAAACACATTTGAGTCATCGAGAGAAGCATACAATAAAACACCGAGACCGCTCTTTGTCGTGCCGACACCTAATTGGATCCCCTTCTTTTCCAATAATCCATATTCCTCTATATGCATACTCTATCCTCCGAATTGTATTTCTTTGTCTCAATTCTATTGTCGAGAAGAATAAAGCACAATACAAAATCTCACTTCTCTTGTTGTAGAAAAGGAAAATGGATTAAACTTTCACTATGTCTTTGTTATCTGTTGAGAATCTCTCTTTTTCCATAGATGGAACAAAACTTTTGAAGAATATTACCTTTTCTCTTGAAAAGGGCTCTCTGACACTGGTTGCAGGTAAGAATGGAAGTGGAAAATCCATGCTTTTAAAGTGTCTGAAGGGACTAGAGAAGCCTGACGAAGGAATAATAAAAGTAAATGGTAAAGTATTGAAGAAGGAGAGAGAAAGGATGAAAGCCTTCGGGCTTGTGTTCCAGGATACTTCTCTTGAGATCGTAGGTTCTACAGTAAGAAAAGATATTGCTTTCGGACAGGAGAACCTGAGAATGGAGAGGGAGAGGATCCAAGAGACTACAAACAAAATGATCTCTCTCTTTAACTTGGAAAAGATTCAGGATCTTCCTCCATCAGTGCTATCAGGGGGAGAGAAAAGAAGACTCTCTATTGCAGGGGTCCTGGCTATGGAGCCGGAGATAATCCTAATGGATGAGCCGCTGGCAAATCTGGACTACCCTTCTGTCAAAATGGTTCTTTCTACTCTCATAGAACTGAAGAAGAAAGGCGTAACTGTAATCATAGTATCTCACGAAGCGGAGAAGTTATTGTCTCTTACTGATAATACTATAATTCTATCTGACGGAAAGCTTGTTGACATGGGGCCCTCGATAGATATGATGGATACTTTAAGAGAGAATGAAGTCTATCTACCTCCCAAGGCTTCATTCGAGGACCTGTCATGGCTCAAATAAACCCTTTCTCTTCCCTAGTTATGTTGATACTAGCCAGTATCGCATCATCTCTTCTCTCTGGATATGAAACTATAATAGTTCTTCTCCTTGTGGTTATCGTCCCCTTTTTTTTCAATGTAAATATTTTGAAAATAATGTGGTCCATGAAAGTAATGCTGATTACCGCCCTACTTATATTCCTCTTCTCTTACTTTGGAAAAGAAACGCTACTTTCATCACTATCAGATACGGCAAAGTTTCTTTCAATCATCGGGCTCTCAGCTTTATATATAAAGAAATCTGACTTAATAGATCTTTCTACAACTATGGGCTCTATTCTTTCTCCTGTCTTTGGTAAGAGAGGGAGAAAGGCGGCATCGGCTCTGATGATGACTCTAGCCCTCTTTCCCATCATCTTCTCCACTGCCACAGAGATGATGAACGCCAGGCGTTCCAGAGGAGGTAGTTTTCTCTATCATCCAATTAAATCTATTACAGAATATATAGTGTCGATGATGAGACTGTTGTTTCAAAAGGTAGTAATCTTTCAAGATGCACTGTACTCAAGAAGCTGGACTACCGGGGGAGAGAGGACAAAGGTTCTTTTGGGAAAAAGAGATTGGGCAATAATGATTCTTTCCTTACTCCTATTTATAGGGCTCGTGTTATGGAAAAAAGTCTTCTGAGAAAAGAGATGATCAATACTCTCCGCTCCTTTGATAGAAAG
>CAMEQB010000160.1 GCA_945932505.1 uncultured Spirochaetales bacterium | reverse complement strand
CGTGGATCCACGCAGACTCTCATCGGAATATCAGTTGGAAAAGACGACAAGAAAAACTTCAAGGAAGTTGAGATACTCTCTGTCATCATTACCTTTACTATGATGACAATAACAGGTGTCCTTTTATATCTAACTGCAACTCCTATTATGAAAATATTCACTCCAGACGAAAGAGTAATAGAAATGGGAGCGGAAGTATTGAAGCTCATCGCATTCTCAGAGCCTATATTTGGCTTGATGATAGTATCCGAAGGAATATGCTATGGGCTAGGAGATACTCGTTTCCCATTCTGGGTTGAGACCATAGGAGCGTGGGGCATAAGAATTCTGTTTACTCTCATAGGAATAAAGTTCTTCTCTATTTCTCTCTATGGAGTCTGGATCTGCATGCTTCTGGACAACACGTTCAGAGCCCTTATGCTTTCTATCCCTCTGTTATGTGGAAGAGACATGAAACTATTTAAGAATAGAAGGGACGTGGCATTTAACGATGCACAAAAAAGATAAGAGTAATTCACCTCTTAGAAAAATACCTTGAGTATCTTTTTTACCTTTCTCTGCCAGAGGAAAGAATACGAAATGCCGACATAATCACTCCTCATTTCCAAAAACATCATTATATGTTTCGTATTCTCCTTTTCCATGTGCTACATTTTTTGCCTCTCTAAGCATGGCCTCTACTCTAGGTCTTATTTCGGACTGACGAATATTAAACTCATCAAAAAGCTCTTTGCCAACGTATCCTTCGTTTATCAGATCTCTTAGAATTAATTCTGCAAAATCTCTCCCATCTAATACATTCTCAGTCATACTCGCACCTTTATTTTTTATACAAATGTATTATTCTCAATATTGCTTAAAGAAAATAATATTCTGTCGATATAACTATTTAGCAAAAAAGAGTTAAAATCAAGAGGCCACCAGTTTCCCGGTGGTCTCAGAAAAGAACTATCCGTTATTAGTCTATTAGTGTAAATACTACAGTCACACTATCAGAAAGTGTTACATCGCTTTGATAGATTGTGGTGGAAGCATAATCCATTGAAGCTTCAGCCATCATCAATTTAGGACTATTGTATGTAACTGTAGTATAAGAGACGCCGGATCCGTCAGAGATTGAGATTACCTCTCCGACCTTTTTTCCTACTCCCTTGGCATAAGCTTCAGCCTTCTTCAATGCTTCTTCTGCAGCCTTTTCTCTTACGCTTCTTACTTCTTCCGTGGTATCGAGCTTAGAGTAGCTGACGGAAGAAATTGAAATGCCGTCAAGAACGCTGAGTCTGTCATATACCTTTCCTACCTTTGAGAGGTTTTCTCCGGAGAGGACGATAGATAACTTCTGAGTAGCTTTCTGTCCCACCAAAGTCCTCTGGCCGTCAACCCATTCGTAGTATGGGCTGATCTGCATGAAATCTGTTGTGAAACTCTCTTCTGTGATTCCAAACTCATCTTTCAAAATCTCAACAGCCTTCTCTGTCATCAGAGATGAGGCGTTTCTTGCTTCTTCTGTAGTGGGTTCTGTAGATTCTGCTGTAATAGAGAATGAAGCGCTATCAGGAATGACAGAAATAGTAGCTGATGCAGATACTGATACTGTAGGCACTATCTTATTTTCACTCTGCAGCGCCTGACAGCTAGTCAAAGCCAATAAAGTAACAATCAAAACAGTCAATGTCAGAATAGTCTTTCTCATTATTTTTCCTCCATTATTTCCGGGTGAAGAGAAACATACCTAAGAAAAGCTCCAAGCCCCGCCATCATAATGCCGTTGTCATAGATTCCGCTTCCCATCTGGGATATAGCATCTTTGACAGGGACATATGAGACTTCAATCTCCTCCATCTCATCCAGACTCTGTCCAGAAACCTTTTTTAGGTTTGTTCCTAAGAAAAAAGTCTGCCTATTGGTCATAAATGCAGGATTAGGATTAAAGGAAGCGATCTCTAGTAGATCTCCTGTCATTCCTGTCTCCTCCAACAACTCCCTTCTGGCTGCGCTTTCTTCGTCTTCGCCTTCATCTGTCAAACCCGCAGGAAATTCTCTGGTTACACTTCCAGACCCATGGCGGTACTGATCTACCATAATAAACACATAACCTTCACCTTCTTTCCACATTAGGGGTATTACAGACACCCAATCAGGGTTATCCATTACAATAAAGTCCCCCTTTTTCCCATCAGGCGAAGTTCTCTCTATTTTGTCTACTGAAAAAATTGGGGTGGAGAGAAGTCTCTTTCTCTCTCCATCCCTCCACTTCATATACTCTTTCATTTCTTTTTAGATGAACAATTGGAAGTACAGTGGGCACAAGCCTCAGGTGAACAGCTACTCGTCCCCAATCTATTCATTTCACGTCCTGTAGTGCAGGCATCTGAGTACTCAAGCTTATTGGCTATCTCCATAATCGCTTCAAGGCTTGGATGTGAAGTCCCTTCTTCAACCCATTCTTTTCCGCTGTCTTCAGCCTGCATTAGATCAAGCTCCATAGGAATGGCACCTAAGAACGGCACGTTCATATCGAGGCACATATTCCTTCCACCACCCTTACCGAATACTGGAATCTCGGTTCCACAGTTCGGGCACTTAAGGCCTGACATATTCTCAATGACTCCGATAATAGGTACTCCTGTGCGGCGTGCAAATGTCACGGAACGTCTGGAGTCCAGGATAGCGACGCTTTGAGGAGTAGTTACAATGATGGCACCTGTCAAATCAGGGATGGACTGGACTACAGTAAGCTGCTCGTCTCCCGTTCCAGGAGGAGTATCTATAATAAGATAATCCAATTCTCCCCACTCAGTGTCACCCAAGAACTGTCTGATGGCACTCATCTTCATGGCGCCTCTCCAAATGATGGCTTCGTCAGGATCTGGAAGAACAAAAGCAAGAGACATCACTTTTATGCCTTTCTCAGTCTCCACTGGATACATCACGACTCCATCTGGGGAAAGAACGCTTCCGTCTTCACAACCAAGCATCTTGGCGACATTAGGCCCATGGACATCAGTATCCAAGATACCTACTTTAAGTCCCATGGATGCAAGAGCGGATGCAATGTTTACGGTAACAGTAGTCTTTCCGACGCCACCCTTACCTGACATGACGACGATCTTTCTTTTTATCAAGGACATCCTCTTCCCGATTTTCTCGTTTTGGATGTCGTAATCACTTTTATTATCTGGCATGTTCATTTACCTCTCCTTAAATATAACAAATATATATAGAAGGTTCAAAGTGTAATGCATTCCTCTTATGTTTTACTTTTGTTTACTACTCCCTTACTGTTGAACCTAATCGATATGTTTTGATATATTTATATATAGCTTAAAAACCAATATAGGAGATTAACATAGATGTTGGCATTACTGACAAATCTGCCTTCCGCTTATTTGGCTGCACAGCTGAAAGACGGTCTGGTAGTGATGGTTCTCGGAATGCTTGTGGTTTTTCTTTTCCTTATAATCTTAATCGGCGCCATTAAAGTGATGTCGAAGGTTTTAGGAAAGTTTGCAAAACCGGAAGAACCGAAGAAAAAGGTGGCGGCGGCTCCAGTGGCTACCGTCAAG
>CAMEQB010000159.1 GCA_945932505.1 uncultured Spirochaetales bacterium | reverse complement strand
TCACATCATATATAAAGACGAAAAAGAGGCAGCAGGATGAGATCATGTTCCGTGATTCTCTATTCTCTGATTTAAGCCATAACGTAAATGACGTCTTTGTAATAATGGAAGAGAAGACAGACGAAGTCGTGTACGTTACACCTAATATCGATAGCGTTCTCGGTGTCAAAGAAGAAGATGTAAAGAGAGATATATCGTCTATCGATGGAAGTAACAGAGATTGTCTCATTTCTTCCAATCTTAAAGAGCTTGAGACAAAGGATAAGATATCTTGGACACAAGAGTATTTAAATAACGACAGCGGTGAAACAAGGTATCTGGAAATCACTGCATACCATACAGAGTTTGGCTCATTAAAGAGGATTGTTGTTGTTATTTCTGATAGAAGTGAAGAAAGAAAACTCCAGAACGCACTATCTTCATCTTTGGAGATTGCAAAGAATGCAAATGCTGCAAAGAGTAACTTCCTTGCAAATATGTCTCATGACATCCGAACTCCTATGAATGCTATTGTAGGTTACTCAACACTTCTATTGAAGGATGCAGATGACAAGAATAAAGTCATAGAAATCGGAAAGAAGATAACATATTCATCCCAGCACCTTTTGTCATTGATCAACGATGTTTTGGATATGAGTAAGATAGAGAGTGGTAAGACAAGTCTCAATACAGATAAAGTGGATGTCTCTGAGGTTATTAACAACATCAGCGAGATAGTACTTGTCCAGACAAAGTCTAAAAAACAGTCCTTCGAAATTAAGACTAAGGGAAATATTCCTCCATATATCTTTGCTGATAAACTTAGACTTACCCAGATACTGTTAAATCTCCTTTCAAATGCTGTGAAGTATACAGGAAAGAATGGAACAATCTCTCTAGTGGTGGAGGGTTATGGAAACAAGGGACAGACATGTCACTTAAGATTTATTGTCTCTGATAACGGACAAGGTATGAGCAGGGAGTTCGTGGAGAAAATATTTGAACCTTTCAGCAGAGAGACAAACTCTATGACCAACAAAATCCAGGGAACTGGACTTGGTATGTCCATTACAAAGAGCATAATAGACTTAATGGGTGGAACAATAGATATTCAGAGTGAACTGGGTAAGGGGAGTGTCTTCACTGTTGACTTGATCTTCTCTGTACCTCAAGAGAAAAACGAAGATAATTTCTTTGTAGATCATGGAATAACAAGAGTCCTTGTTGGAGATGATGAGAAAGATATAACAGATAATATCCAGACTACACTTATGGATGCTGGACTGGAGTGTGATGCAGCACTTGGAGGCTTTGACGCAGTAGACAAAGCTAAGAGTGCATATGAAAACGATAACTCTTATGATGTAATTATTCTTGATTGGAAGATGCCTGACCTAGATGGTGTTGAGTGTGTCAGAAGAATAAGAAAGGAAGTGGGAAATGACGTTCCTATCTTCGTTCTTTCTTCCTACGACGTATCTGAGATAGAAGATGAAGCGGAAGAAGCAGGTGTAGATCTATTCTTACCTAAGCCATTCTTTTTATCAAACTTCCAGCGTGTATTGGATACTTATTATCAGAACAAGGCCTGTACAGAAGAAAGAAACGAAAGTGACGATTTCTCTAATGTAAAAATACTTGTTGCAGAGGACAATGAGATCAACGCTGAAATAATCACAGAACTCTTGGACAGCATAGGCATAAAGTGCGTCATAGCTGAAGATGGAGAAGAGGCATTGAGAGTATTCACCGAATCCAGCCCTGATGAGTTTGACATGGTCTTCATGGATATTCAGATGCCGAGAATGGATGGATATGAAAGTGCCAGACGAATAAGAGCTTCAAACAATACCAGGGCCAAATCCATCCCTATCATCGCAATGACTGCAAATGCCTTTGAAGACGATGTAAAGGCCAGCATGGCTTCGGGAATGAACGCTCATATTTCAAAGCCTATTGACTTCGAGAGATTGAAATCTATCATCAAGTCATTTAGAAGATAAAGAGAGAGGTGGTTCACTTTCTTTTTTCTCTATTATATCATTTCTTGGATTGTCCTATTCTAATAGGAAGAAGTGTAAGACACATTTTCTTGGAGTTAAACAATGAATGATAAAATAGTAGTCAAGGGAGCCAGGGAACATAATCTAAAGAATATAGATATAACTCTCCCCAAAAACTCTCTTGTAGTCATATCTGGCTTAAGCGGTTCTGGAAAGAGCAGCCTTGCTTTCGATACTATATTTGCTGAGGGACAAAGAAGATATATGGAGTCTTTGTCCTCTTATGCAAGAATGTTCTTAGGCCGACTTGAAAAGCCTGATGTGGACAGTATCGAAGGCTTGAGCCCTGCCATAGCCATCGAGCAGAAATCTACAAACAGAAACCCTCGTTCAACTGTCGGTACAGTTACTGAGATATATGACTACTATAGACTCCTATGGGCTAGAATCGGGCATTTGTATTGCCCTAAGTGTGGAAGAGAAATAACTGAAGTATCCATAGACCAGATTATGGACTTTATCTTCTCTCACCCTGAAGATGGAAAGTTGATGATTCTTTCTCCTCTTGCCAGAGGTAAAAAAGGCGAGTATCGACAGATATTGGAAGACGCATTGAAGATAGGTTATATGAAGGCTGAAATCGATGGAAAGATATATAACCTGGATGAAGGAATACCTCAGATAGAGAAAAAACTTAAGCATAACGTATCTATTGTGGTGGACAGAGTAAAGAATAATAAAAAGGCAAGGACACGTATAAGCGAAGCTGTAGAGAAAGCATGCGATATGAGCGGAGGACTGGTTGAAGTCTTTTATGTGGATGAAGGCGTAAGGGAGCTTTATAACCAGAAGAACTCTTGTCCTGACTGCGGAATAACAATACCTGAAATCGAGCCTAGATTCTTTTCCTTTAACTCTCCAATTGGTGCTTGTCCTAAATGTAATGGTCTTGGATACTCGGAAGAGTTTGATGTTGATAAAATCATTCCTGATAGAAGTCTCAGCTACAATGATGGAGGTATCGCAACACATAGCCCAAAGGCAAAGACTTACAGGGCTGGATTGGAGACTCTCTATTCACACTATGGCTTCAAGCTTTCAACTCCTATTTCCGATCTTCCCGATTGGTTTTTGGATATCATGATGTATGGCGGTGGAGACGAACTGGATTATAGTTACACTTCATCCAATGGTACTACATATACCCAGCATAAAAGCTATGAAGGAATAATACCTGAACTTACTAGACGAAAGAAGATGACTGAGTCTATGAATATGGTGACTTTCTACCAAGACTTTATGTCTGAAGTAGAGTGTTCTGCCTGTCACGGTGAGAGGCTGAGAAAAGAAGCTCTTTCAGTAAAAGTAAATGGATTGTCGATTATAGATGCAACAAGAATGAGTGTAAAAGAATCTCTTAATTTCTTCTCTAAACTAGAGTTGTCATCTACAGAAAAAGAGATATCCGGTCAGATACTGAAAGAGATTATGTCACGTTTGACATTCCTTAATGATGTAGGACTAGGTTATCTTACTCTCTATAGATATGCTGCCACACTAAGTGGCGGAGAGAGCCAGAGAATAAGACTTGCCACCCAAATCGGCTCAGCCCTCA
>CAMEQB010000158.1 GCA_945932505.1 uncultured Spirochaetales bacterium | reverse complement strand
TCTTATAAAACAAGAAACGAGTACTCTCTATTTATCTCATCACTTACAGATGAAAAAGAACTCTATTCTCTTCTTAATTCTTTCCTTAATGAAGCGAATCCAAAGAGAAAATGGAGGCTTCCTCTTATTCTGGAGAGAATAGTGGAAGTACTTGAAAAAAGTGAAGACGACCATATCTTTGAAGGCGACATAGATAAAGCAGTCTTATTCATACTCTCTCCACAAGATGACAAAAAGAGCGAAATAGAAATACAAAACCAATTCTTAGTTCCTATAGCTGTCAAAATATTTGACGACTATGTGGGCTTCGCTTCCTACCCTTTCTCTATTTTCTTTGAATTCGACTACAAAGAGAAAGATAGAAAAAGTGTAATCTCAAAACTGGAGAAGGCTTTTAAAAATACTTCAGACAACTACACTCTTGACGATTATTCTTGGCTAATAAAAATAAGGGACAAAAAAGGCAATGACTTCAATTATGTAGGAAACGTCTCCTTTTTTCCTTTCTACTCTTCTTTCTCTATTCCATACATTCCAAAGGCACTTGGAATAGAAGAATTGGATCAAAAGGATGAAGTTGTAAGTCTTTCTCTTTCTTATTCCCGACTCTCTCTCGATAAAGAGGAAGAAATACTGGAGAAGTTTGAGGTAAATAGAAAAGATGGAATAGTGAAGCTGGAGCACCATGACAAAAATAAAAACTTCATCCTTGATTACAAAGACAAGAAAAACACGGACAAAGTACTCTCTGAAATAGATGTCTACTCTTTTTACCCAGCCTGGATAGATAAAGACGATTACCCAAGTGGAGATGAGAATCAGCCATACTATAAGACTTATTATACTTATAGCTACGAAACGAAGAAGGGGCGAAAGAATGGAGGAGAAGGATACTTTACTTCCTTTGACCTTCCGAAGAAATGGAGCGAATACTGCTCTCTTATGAATGACAAGTTAAAGTACACGGAAGAAATGGAATCTCTAAACCCGGATCTGGCATCTATGGGAAGAACAAATGATGACACTGTATTTGCCTGCAAAGTAGTTTTCTCGGAGTATTCCAAGGAGTACTTGTACATAGCTCCAGACGGATCATTTTATCCTGGAATGAAGGCACTCGTTCCTGCGGGCACCAACAACAGCCTAAAGATTGTTGAAATCAAAAGTCTCCACGCTCTTTCAAAAGAGAAAGACGCAGAGACCATCAGTAAATGCAAAAGGATTATCTCACACTATCCAAATAAAGATAAGACCAATATTCCTATTTAGGAATAACCTTTATGTTCTTGCTGCTCCATCAACCTTTACAACAAGGCCTGTGATATACGAAGCCATATCGGAAGCCAAGAAAAGATAAGCATTTGCAATATCTTCAGGCTCTCCTACTCTTCCAAGAGGAATTCCAGCTGATACCCTATCAACCATTTCTTTTGGAAGGTTTGCAAGCATATCGGTTCTGGTTACACCAGGAGCTACAGCATTTACTCTGATACCGTCCTTAGCAAGCTCTCTTGAAAGAGATTTTACAAGTCCGTTTACAGCAAACTTTGAAGCTGGGTATGCACAACCGGATGGCTGACCGTACTCACCAACCATACTTGAAGTGCAGATAATTACACCACTTCCCTGTTCCTTCATTATTCTTGCTGCAGCCTGAGTGCAGACAAAAACAGCTGTAACGTTGATATCCATTACTTTCTCAAACTCATCGAGAGTAAAGTCATAGATACTTGTCTTGGATGAAATACCTGCATTATTTGCAAGAATATCTATTCTACCGAATCTATTTCTAACTTCCTCAAAGGCCGTCTTCACCTCCTCTGGATCAGTCAGATTAGGCCAAAGACCCATGACTCTGTCTTTATACTCTGAAAGCTTATCCAGAGCTTTATCCACAGACTCCTTTCTGGAACCCAACAGTGCAACGTTTGCACCATTATCAAGATACGTTTTTACTATGGAGAAACCGATTCCTCTGGTGCCTCCCGTTACAATAGCTGTTTTTCCTTTTAGCATAAACATCCCCTTTATGCGTTTAACAATCGATTAATAATTCTCTGCGTGAACTTCGAAGTAGCTCTGAGGGTGGTTACATGTTGGACATACTTCAGGAGCCTTTGTTCCAACGATGATGTGTCCACAGTTTCTGCATTCCCAGATCTTGACTTCACTCTTTTCAAATACTGCGAGAGTCTCAACATTCTTCAAGAGTGCTCTATATCTCTCTTCATGGTGTCTCTCGATCTCTGCAACAAGGCGGAACTTTGCAGCGAGTTCAACAAAGCCCTCTTCTTCAGCTGTCTTAGCAAAGCCATCATACATATCTGTCCATTCATAGTTCTCGCCCTCAGCTGCTGCCTTAAGGTTAGCTGCAGTATCGCCGATTCCCTGAAGTTCCTTGAACCACATCTTTGCATGCTCTTTCTCGTTGTCAGCTGTCTTCAAGAAAAGTGAAGAAATCTGCTCATAACCCTCTTTCTTGGCAACAGATGCAAAGTATGTATACTTGTTTCTTGCCTGGCTTTCTCCTGCGAAAGCATCCATGAGATTCTTCTCTGTCTTTGTTCCACTGTACTTGTTTCCCATTGTTTCATCCTTTGTCTAAATAGACTATTTATTTTCTCCCTAAGGAGTTGTTCGAATTATATCACCCTCTACAATCAGGGCAAATCCAATTTATCTTAAGGTCGTAGGATTCAACCTCCTTCCCAAGTTCCTTTTTCAATGAAGAAGTCATATCTTTTAGAAAAACATCCTTTATTTTTCCACATTTTCTACAGACCAAGTGATCATGACGAACTATTCTGTCATAGCGACATGCACCATTCTCAAGAACTATCCTCCTGATCAGCCCTTCATCTGTAAGCTTATTGAGGTTGTTATAGCAAGTAGCTTTAACAACTCCCGGATACTTCTTCCTCAATACTTCATAGACTTCATCCGCAGAGAGATGCTCAAATGACTCTGAAATGATCTTTAGTATTTCTAATTCATACTTTGTCATGAGCTTCTCCTTTTAGAATAATTCTAAATTTATTATATCCATTCTAATTTATTAGTCAAGCATTACTTTAATATAAATATAAGAAAACAGTAGAATCCTGGAGGTGTATATTTCAACATAGAGGTCTAATTGTTTAGTTATATTCTTATAAAATCAGGAATAATATCGTCTCAAGTCTTTTGGAATAAATAGAACAATCAAAAAGAGGATCGATGTACCACAATTCTATTATTCTTTTGATATCCTAACTTATTAATAACAAAAAGACCACACTTTTAAACCTGTAGAGAATTATCCTTCTGAAACAGCTCCATATTAACTTATTGCAGAAAAAGCTTACAAGAGATATACCAAAGGGGACGAACATCACAAAAGATGGTGGATTTGTAATATTTTGCTCTCTATAGGATGATGAATAGTGTAAAGTGAGATTGATTTCACATAAAGAAAACTTGACTTCAAGGGGAGCAGATTCTTGTGAATTTTTTATAATTGAAACTATTTCTTTGCCAAACACGATATAGAAGGCATTTTTGATTCATATATATACATATATATTGAAGTCTTTTATTAAAAAAAGATTACCATCTTGGTAATGATAATTTAAATAGTCTTGTTACTTTTGCTTTAATATGTTAATATTTCATTACCCAAAAAGTAATAAAAATA
>CAMEQB010000157.1 GCA_945932505.1 uncultured Spirochaetales bacterium | reverse complement strand
GTCAGCGGCAACGGACAGAGAGAACTGGCTGAAGCCATCAACGGCATCAGAAAGACAGAAAGCGGCAAGATCATCTTCTACGGAGAAGAGATTCAGAACCTTACGCCAAACGGTGTAATAAAAAAGGGAATGGGATATATTCCTGAAGAGAGAAACACAGAAGGCATCGTTCCTTCCATGTCTATCAAAGAAAACATTATCCTCAAGGACAGCGACGGCCGTTTTGCTTCCCACCATATTCTTAAGAACAAAGATATCGAAAAATATGCTTCTACACTCCGTGAAAGCTATGATATTAGGTCGCCCAACATTCATATTGCAGCAGGTTCTCTTTCAGGTGGAAACATACAGAAAGTAATTCTAGCCAGAGAAATCGACAGAAATCCTAAGTTCCTTGTATGCGTCTACCCTATCAGAGGCTTGGATATGGGAGCTGCAGAATTCATCCATCGATTGTTGTTGGATCTGAGAAACAAAGGGGTCGGTATTCTTCTTATCAGCGAGGAGCTGGAAGAGATAATGAACCTTTCAGACCGTATCGCCGTAATCTTCAAGGGCAAGAACCAGAAGATGATGGATGCAAAGGAAGCTACCACAGAAAAGCTTGGAATATTGATGGCAGGAGTAAACGATGAAGATTAACCATAAAATAATATTTAAAGTCAGCGTAATACTTGCTGCAGTACTGGTCGCCCTACTTGTTGGAGCAATAATGATCCTTGCAACGGGAGAAAGCGTATTTAAGACATACTCTATTATTATATCTATGCCTTTCTCCAACTTCAGGACATTCTCTGAAGTACTTGTCAGAATGATTCCTCTTACAATCATCGCTCTCGGTATCTGTGTATCTTCACGCTGTGGCATCAACAACATCGGAGCCGAAGGACAGATGGCTATGGGAATAATCGCAACTACGGCTGTAGCTTTTGTAGTCGCTCCACTCCCTAGATTTATTGCAATTCCTATTGCAATTCTCGCAGGAGCCATAGCTGGTGGAGTCTGGGGTTTTATTCCTGGAATACTTAAAGCAAAGCTGGACGTAAGCGAACTGTTGTCTACAGTAATGCTTAACTATGCAGCGGCACAATTCTATGCATTCATGATCCGTGTCCCTCTCATCGACCCGAACGAAAAGACAGGAACACCTATGAGTGCTCGTCTACCTGAGTCTACAGTTCTTAATAAGCTCTTTAAGGGAGCTGCAGTCCATCAGGGAATCTTCCTAGCTCTTATTCTTGCTCTTCTTGTTTATCTTCTTCTTTGGAAGACAAGCTGGGGATACAAGATGAGAGCGGCAGGAGCCAGCCAGAGAGCTGCAAAGTATGGCGGAATCAACGTATCCAGATACCTTATCATCGCCATGATTATAAGCGGAGCTTGTGCAGGTATGGCTGGAAGCGTGGAATTGATGGGTAACCAGGGAAGAGCCATGGAAGGTATCACTGGAGGATATGGTTTCTCAGGTATCGTAGTAGCCCTATTCGGTGGCTTACACCCTGCAGGAATAATTCCAGCTGCATTCTTCTTTGGCATCCTATTGTATGCACAGGTGAACCTGCAGATCCTTACTTCCGTTCCACCAAACTTGGTAGAGGCATTGCAGGGTCTCATTATTCTCATCATCGTCGCAGTACAGATGATTCTTTCTAACCAGTATTTGGAAGAGAAGTTTAGAAAGAAGTTCTTCTCAAAGAAGGAGGCGTAAACAATGGATCTGATTTTAAATACTCTTACTCTTACAATTAGGTTCTCAGTCGCCTTGATGATTGCATCTATGGGTGAGATGTTTAACCAGAAGGCTGGTATATTCAACTTGGGATGCGAAGGTATAATGACAATGGGTGCATTCCTAGGTCTCCTGATCCCATTTTCATATGGCGGAGCAGGAAGTGTTCCTTTCGGGATAAACCTTCTTGGACTTTTGGCTGGTGCGGCAGCTGGTGCCCTAATGGGACTGTTATTCGGAATTATTGTCATTACATTCCGCGCCCCACAGGGTATTGCAGGTATCGGCTTACAGATGTTCGGAGTGGGCCTGGCTGGAACTCTCTTCAGGTCATACATCGGAGGAAGCCAGTCCATTACAGGTATTACGGCATATCCTATTCCTGTGCTGTCAAAGATTCCGGTAATCGGACCGATACTCTTTACACATAACCCGATCATATACATCTGTTATGCCCTGGTTCCTCTTGCTTGGTTTATCATATACAAGACTCCATGGGGAATGAAGGTCAGAGCTGTAGGAACACACCCAAGAGCTGCAGACAGCCTTGGTATCAACGTGTCTCGCGTCAGATACCAATCCCTTGCACTCGGGGGAGCTATGGCAGGATTTGCAGGAGCATTCTTGACTCTGTGCCAAGCAAAGATGTTCACAGCTGAAATCATCAATGGCCGTGGCTTCATCGCTGTCGCCCTTGTATACTTTGGACAGTGGCACCCGGTAAAGATATTCCTAGGAGCTCTTCTCTTTACTTTTGCACAGGTATTGCAGACACAGATCCAGATCTTCGTTCCATCCTTCCAGTACTATGAATTCCTGACTATGCTTCCATACATACTTGTAATAGTCGTATTGGCATTCAACAAGGAATCAAATAAGCTGGGACCAGCTGCACTAGGTAAGCCATTTAACAGGGAGATGAGAATATGATGGAAAGTCACGAATACTACCTTAAGAGAGCTATAGAAGTCTCTAAAAGAAGCAGAGAGAATGGTAATACGCCGTTTGGTGCTATTCTTGTAGATGGAGAAGGAAACATTCTCTTGGAGCAGGAAAATATAGAGATCACTACAAAGAAGTGTACGGGACACGCTGAGACTACACTGGCTGAGAGAGCTTCAGTGCTCTATCCTAAGTCATTTCTTTGGAACTGCACTCTCTACACTTCCGCCGAGCCTTGCGCAATGTGCGCAGGAGCAATCTATTGGGCAAACATCGGTAGAGTCGTATACGCAATGACAGAAAAAAGACTTTTGGAGCTTACAGGCTCCAATGAACAGAATCCTACATTCAGTCTGGATTGTAGGACAGTATTTAGTCATGGGCAGAAAGATATCAAGGTAATCGGACCATTTCCTGCTCTTGAAGAAGAAGCTGCCGCAGTCCACCAAGGATATTGGACCTGAGAAAATGCCCCGGAGAAAAACCGGGGCTCATAATTTAAGAGAGGCTTTTATGCTTCGCCTCCACCTATCACCTGCTCTCCGAAAGCATCCACAGTAGGCTCGTCATATACAGGAATATCTTTATATGGATCGACTTCATTCTTTTCAGGAAGTGACTTCATATACTCATCCATACTTACTGCAACACGCTTAGCCATGGCGACAGCTTCTACAACTGTTCTGGCTCCGTTTACAGCGTCTCCTCCTGCATATACTCCGGCTCTTGAAGTCTTACCGGTAGAGTCGACAGAAAGTAAGCCTGAGTTAGTCGTGTCGAGGCCTTCTGTAGTCTTAATGAGAGTACTCTCAGCAGACTGACCGATAGCAACAATTACACCTGTGTGAGGATAGAACTTCTCGCTGTTCTCTACTTTCTCTACGCTTCCATCTTCTTTTGTGACGGAATCCAGACAGATCATACCGTTATCTCTTATTTCAAGAGGAATCTTATTAAATCTGAAGTCTACTCCCTCGATTCTAGAGTATGAATACTCATAGCTGGATGCCTGGACATGGTTCTCATCAGAGCG
>CAMEQB010000156.1 GCA_945932505.1 uncultured Spirochaetales bacterium | reverse complement strand
ACATATGTTGTGATTCTGTATACGTCTTCTCTTGGAGCGTTAGGCTTGGCATCCGGGCATACTGCACCACCAGCTACTTCAACACCACTCTTTTCCAAGGAAGCAAGAACTCTGTCTGCAACAGGCTTCATATATGTCATGTTGGAAACGACAAGAACCTTTCCGTTATCTCCTGCATAGCCCTTGGCAATTGTACCAACTTCATCAAGGCAGCCAAGTCCACATACATAGCTGTCACCTTTCCAAGCTTTCAAAAGATCATAAGCTTTCTTAAAGTTATCCATTTTTTACTCCTTATTTGATAAGAGCCTTTGCTCTTTCAACAATATTTTCTTTACTGATTCCATATTTTGCCAAAAGGTCGATATATGGTCCTGTTTCACCAAACTTATCTTCAAACGCAATATTGTCAACTTTTGCATTGAGACCACGCTTGAATGCCACCTCTGCAAGTGAAGAAGCGAAACCTCCTGCAAGAAGGTGCTCTTCAACTGTCAAGAGTCTACCTGTCTTTTCAGCTGAAGCAAAGAGGGACTCGGCATCTAGTGGCTTGATGAAAGGTACAGAGAATACTTCTGCTTCGATTCCTTCCTTACTGAGTGCCTCAGCCGCCTCCATTGCATAGGAAGCAGTAATACCGTTTGCAGCGATTGTAATATCCTTACCTTCTCTCATCTTGATAGCCTTTCCAGCCATGAAAGTATCTCTATCTGTATCGATATCAGGCATAGCGTTTCTGTTGAGTCTGATATAAACAGGGTTCTTTCTTGTAAGAGCGTAATCAAGTGCAAGTTCAGCCTGATGAGCATCAGAAGGAACAATTACTTCCATGTTCGGAAGGGAACGGAAGATAGCAATATCTTCAATTGCCTGATGGCTAGCTCCATCGAAGGAGTCGGAAAGTCCACCGTAAGCTCCTGCGATTACACAAGGAAGTGAGTTATAGCACATATCGTTTCTGATCTGGTCAGTGCTCTTAAGGCTTAAGAAGATTGCGAATGCGTTGATCACCGGATGATATCCGCAAGTAGATAGTCCAGCTGCAACACCTGCAAGGTTTCCTTCTGCTACACCAACGTTGAAGAATCTCTCAGGAAAAGCCTTACCAAAGAGTGCACTCTTTGTTGAGGAAGATACATCTGCATCGAGAACAACCATTTCTGGATGATCTTTTCCAATTTCAGCCATGTGCTTTCCAAAAGCTTCTCTCATTGCCATGCTCATAGTCTTGCCTCCTTTTCCTCTTTGTCTTTTCTAAGCTGCTTTATTCCGATCTCATAGTGCTCGTCATCGATTACAGCACCATGCCATGTGTTCTTTCCTTCTGAGAAATCAACACCTTTTCCCTTGATTGTGTCGTAGATTACACACTTTGGAACGTTTGGAGTTGAATCCAACCACTGGAAAGACTTAAGGATATCTGAAGTGTTGTTTCCATCATACTTCTCATCATTGACAAGCCAACCGAATGCTTCCAGCTTCTCCTTTAATGGCTCGAGAGGCATGATCTGATCCTCTGTTCCATCAAGCTGTACTTTGTTGTAGTCAATAAGAAGAACAAGGTTTTCAATCTTTTCTTTTGCTGCGAACATCAATGCTTCCCAGCTCTGTCCTTCGTTAAGACAACCTTCACCTGTCATTACATATGTCTTGTAGTTCTTTCCACTAAGCTTGGCAGCAAGCGCCATACCTACAGCCACGCTGATTCCATGGCCAAGAGCTCCTGTAGACATATCTACACCAGGAATCTTGTTCATTGCTGGATGTCCCTGAAGATAGGAACCAAGCTTTCTGAATGAATGTACATCATCCATTGGGAAATAACCTCTTGCTGCAAGAACAGTATAAAGGTTTACAGATGCGTGCCCCTTACTGAGGACAAATCTATCTCTGTCTTCCCATCTTGGATTCTTTGGATCGATATTTAATCTATCGAAGTAAAGACAAGTTGTTAATTCTGCACTGGAAGCGGAACCACCCCAGTGTCCTGTTCCACGTTCATGAAGAACAGTGAACATATTCTCCCTAAATGCTGCTGCCATGAAGGCCAGTTCATCTGCACTGTATCTTCTTTTGCCAGCATCAGCCAACAATTCGTTTAATTTGTCACTCATGGGCACACTCCTTTTGTATATTGTATACAATTTTTACCATAGCATTTTAGCTCTGTCAATCTCTTAATTATTCTCTAGGCTACTTTTTCATATATTTATTTTGCAATTCCTTACATTACTATCTACTTTATTTCTTTTATATTAAGTATTTCTTCCTTACCTCAGCATGATTAAGAATTGTATACAGTTTCTACCGATTTCAATACTTAATTATTCGATTGTTCTTTGTATACAATTTTTCTTGACAACTTAAAACTTCAGCGTTAAGTTATAATAATGAAGTTAGTATCTAAAAGCTTAGCTGATCAAGTTTATGATTTAGTTAAGGATGAAATATTATCAGGTAAAATCCCTTGTGGAAGTAAAATCAGTGAAGATAGTCTTGCCACTCAATTCGGTGTATCACGCACTCCAATAAGAGAAGCATTAAAGAGATTAAGCACCTATGGTCTAGTACAAATGGAACCTCGTTCCCACTCCTCTGTAATAAGCCTCAGTAAAAAAGAGTCTGATGATATAGCTGAGTTCAGAATATACCTGGAGAACTTTGCTATTGATCATATAAATGAAGAGAGTTTCAAGAACAACCTAGAAACTATTTGTCGTTATGCTTCTGATTGTCAGTATGCCCTGGCAATAGGAAACAGAGCTAAATCCTTTGAATTGGACTCAATGTTCCATCTCGCTCTTGTGGGTGTTTCAGATAACAGTGCAATGAAGGATGTATATGAACGACTGGACGCAAAGATCCAGCTATTACGCATTGCACAGAATGAAAACAACGAAGAGCTATCTTCATATTTATCACAACACATGCAGTTAATAGAGCTATTGAAAAGTGGCAAAAAAGAAGAAGCAAAGAATCTTATGTATGAGCATATCATGCATAACAAAAATAAGGAGTAAAACATGGGTAGTATTATCGGATATATCCTTCTATTTATTATGCTGGGAATAACTCTCTTCAATATTTACGCTACTGCAACAAAGAAAAAGAGAGACCAGGCAAACGAAATGAAATACAATGCCCTCTTTGCTCCAATCGACAACGAGATTCTTAAGCTTGGTAAAGATTGGAAAGGCAGCCCTACTATGCGTCTTATCACAGAAAAGGAAGAAGGCATAGTTTGTGTCAGAGATGACGGAAGAAAACGAGCTGTCATTGCATGGGATGGAGACTTAAGAACATTCAGATTCAATGAGTTCGGAGGAGCTGAACTAGTAGATGATGAAACTGGTGTCAAAATCTTGGTACATCTGAGAGAGGAAACACTTACTCTCCAGGCCTCCACTGGTAAGTTTAAGAAAAAGAGCTTCATTGTGAAATCTATTACAGAAATGGCAAAGGGTTTCGTTGAGTTCTTGAATAAAATAAAAGAGTCCGAAATCGAAACAACAGAGAAAGAGAATAACAACTAAAAGGTCTTTTTTGAGACCAACTATTTGGGTGACCACGCAAGGGACACCCTATTTTTTCATCCAATACTCTTTCTATACCTCTCCATGCAGATCTTTCTTACTTCAGGAGTTACCTTGAAATCATCAAGCATACTTTCGAAAGTACGATTGTAAAGCTTGGAAAGAGATAATGCCA
>CAMEQB010000155.1 GCA_945932505.1 uncultured Spirochaetales bacterium | reverse complement strand
TACAGCCTTTGCATATTCCATCATTCTGCAGTTAAGCATTTGTACAGAGTTCTCTACTGTAGGAACAATGGCGTTCTTCGGGCATACTGGAAGACAGCGGCCACATCCCACACATTTATCAATGTCGATTCTGCACTTGCCGTTTTCGAAAGTTGGAGCACTGTGGGCACAGGCTGAAGCGCACTTATGGCAGCCCACACACTTATCGGTGACTACTCTAGGCTTACCTTGGTTATGCTGTTCCATCTTACCTCTTCTGGAGCCGGAGCCCATTCCGATATTCTTTAATGCACCGCCGAAGCCTGTAGCTTCATGGCCCTTGAAGTGTGTAAGGGAGATGAAGATATCAGCATCCATAATGGCTCTACCGATCTTAGCATTCTTTACATACTCTCCGCCATTAACAGGCACTTCGATATCATCGTCACCTTTGAGGCCGTCAGCAATAATAACGTGTGCTCCTGTTGTAAGAGGTCCAAAGCCATTGAGAGTTGCTGTCTCAAGGTGGTCGATGGCGTTCTTTCTTGATCCTACGTAGAGTGTATTACAATCAGTAAGGAAGGCTTTTCCTCCCTCTTTCTTTATTTCGTCTACAACAGTCTTTGCCCAGTTTGGTCTTAAAAAAGCTAAGTTTCCAAGTTCTCCAAAGTGAAGCTTTATAGCTGCATAATGGTCTTTGAAGTCTATAGAGTCGAAACCAGCCTTTCTGATAAGTTTCAATAACTTATCTTGGAGACACTGGTCGTTTCTTGTCCTCATGTCGGTAAAGTATACTTTTGATGCCATATCTTTCTCCTTACTCTTCTTCCTGATTCTTGAATTTTACTATGGATTCGGTCTTTGTGAATATCTTTTCAAAGCGTTGTAGTTCGCTTTCGCTGAGGGCTGCCCTTTCGATGACGTCAGAGAGAAACTGCTCTGTCCATTTCTTCTCTTCATCCCACTTATAGTAGCCGATGGCTTCCAGGTGATGGCTCATGCCATCTACTGCTTTTCCTATCCTGTTCTTATCTACAGCCACCATGCCGCTCTTGTACTCCATATTTCCTGTAAAGAGGGCATAGGATATGATCTGGACAGCTTGTGAGAGATTTAAAGAAGGAAAGAGAGGGGAAGTAGGGATGGTGCATATTGCTGCACACTTATTTACTTCGTCGTCTCTGAGTCCATCCGATTCCCTCCCGAATACGATGGAGACTTTTCCTTCAGGAAGAGAAGAAATCTTTGCCGCCAGCTGCTCAGGGGAGTAGGAACTCATTTTTCTGAACTTTCCTCTTCTTCTGGTGGCTCCTACAGAGAAGATGGAGTCAGAGAGGGCTTCGTCCAAAGTGCTGACTCTTCTTGCGTTTTCCCAAAGGTCTGAAGCATGGAGAGCCAGAGTCCTTACCCTGTTCTCGTCATATACTCTGTCTCCGACTATAGTGAGCCTAGTGAGACCCATAGTCTTCATAGCTCTGCAAACTGATCCAATATTTGCTCCGTCCTGGGTCTCTACAAGGACAATTTCAATCCTGTCCGCCCATTGGATATTTGTGTTGTTTTCCATAATTTTTTATTTTAGACAATATTGCTCCCTTTTGCTATTGCGAAATATAATCAAGGCGGAGGGAATATTATGGATAAGAGAACAAAAGGGATAATTTCCTTTATTGGAATAGTGTTGTTTTTGGCTGTGATGAAACTTTGCTCATCCCTTGTTCTGCCCCTTGCATTGGCTATTTTTATCTTTATCCTTGTCAGCCCTATAATGGAGAGGCTTGAAAAGTGCCATGTTCCTTCCCCCATTGCCATGATCTTGGTGCTTTTGATCGTTACATGTATATGTATCATCTTTGTGTACCTTGTCTTTGCTATGGTAAATATGGTGCTTGCAAAGCTTCCGGAGTATATTTCTAAAGTAGCCAGGTTCGATAGTTATATATCGACAAAACTGAGAAGTGCCTTCAATGTAACAGAAAGCGAGTTCCCTTCAGTAATTACACTCTTGAACATCGACTGGGTGGGACAGGTCAAGAATGTTTTGACTTCAATTTCAAGTACATCGGTATCAGTATTGGGTGATGTAGCCATGATCATCTTATATTTGATGTTCCTACTGATGGAGAGAACCACGATATACTCAAAGATAACTGCAGCATTTCCTGAGTCGAAAGAAGAAGCCCAAGTCGTGGTCAAGAACATCGGGCATCAGACAAGTAGATATCTCTCTGTAAAGGTTATGATTAGTGCCGCTACAGGTGTGCTCTTCTATCTTACAGCTATAATAAGCGGAATGGATTTTCCTCTCGTATGGGGCGTATTGGCCTTTCTTTTAAACTTCATACCGACTATCGGTAGTATAGTGGTCACTGTAATAGCTACATTTGTGGCGGCTGTTCAGTTTTTGCCTCATTGGAGCAAGGTGTTCGTCATATTCTTTGCGTTCCTTGCCATTGAGATGATATTAGGTAACGTAATTGACCCGAAACTCCAGGGAGTACAGCTTAATCTGTCACCTCTGGTTATTCTTGTTATGTTAAGTCTTTGGGGATATGTATGGGGGATTGTAGGCATGTTCTTGGCTGTACCGATTACATCGGTCATTCAGCTGATATGTGCAAACATTCCATCTATGCGTCCTCTTGCTATTCTTCTTTCCTCCGGTTCGTCTATATCGAGAGAAAAGAAAAAAATGGGAGAGTAATATGGAAGTAGTATGCTTGGATCTTGAAGGTGTTCTCGTTCCTGAGATTTGGATCGCTTTTGCAGAGAAGACAGGAATCTTGGAGTTAAAGAGGACTACAAGGGATGAACCTGATTATGAGAAGTTGATGGCATGGAGAATGGATATCTTGAGAAGTCATGGTCTTACTCTCTCCGATATTCAGGAGACTATTTCCCATATAAGTCCCCTTCCGGGAGCCAAAGATTTCTTAAATAAGCTGAGAAGTATTACTCAGGTTGTTATCCTTTCCGATACTTTCAAAGAGTTTGCAGCCCCATTAATGAGGCAACTTGGATGGCCTACTATTCTCTGTAACAGCCTTATTGTTGATGATGACAATATGCTTACTGGAATGAAGCTGAGACAGGTGGATGGCAAGAGAAAGGCTATTGAAGGCTTTAGAAGCATGGGATTCAGAACCTTTGCTGCAGGGGATAGCTATAATGACCTTACTATGATCCACACTGCCGATAAAGGCTGTTTATTTAGAGCTCCAGAGAATATTCTAAAAGAAGAGCCGGATCTGAAGCTCTGTACTACTTATGATGAGTTCTACTCTGAGATAGAGAAATTTGTACTCGAAGACTAAAATCCCAGTCTCATTTTCTCTCTTTTTATATCTGTCTTTCCTCCGTGTCCAGGAAAGACAGTAGTTTTTTCAGGAAGAAGCGAGAGGTTTCTCAGAGACTCTACTAGTTCTTTCCAGTCTCCGCCTAAATCTGTCCTGCCTTCTCCCTCCTCAAAAAGAGTATCTCCGGAGAAGAGGATGTTCCCCTCTTCGTTATATAAGCATACTCCGCCCTTTGTGTGGCCTGGGGTCTTGATCACCCTGAACGGCCCTATAGAAGAAGAGTAATCATTATAAATGAATGGAGAGGGGATGGAGTATAGAGAAAGGGGAATGCCGAAGGATCTAAGGATTTCTTTGTTTCCTTCTTCCACAAGGCTCTTGTCCTCGGAGGAGAGATAAATCGCTGCTTCAGGATAAACAGAGAGAACTTCCTCCAGTCCCATTACATGGTCAAAGTGACCATGGGTCAGAAGAATGT
>CAMEQB010000154.1 GCA_945932505.1 uncultured Spirochaetales bacterium | reverse complement strand
ATATTCCTCATTTCATCTGGCGTATATGTCCAAGAACCATCTTTACTTTGAAAGAGTGGAATCAACTCTTCTCCGTAGTAGACTTGGTCTACAGGAATACCTGCCATTTCCAATAGAGTATCGACACCATCTTTATCTACAACTTCCTGCATGGCTTTTCTTAGGCTCTCTTTTTCCTTCTCTGCACTTAAGTACCCGGTCCATAGCCCCAAGCCCAGAATTACAGCCACAGAAGCAGATGCAACGATGATGATGGTCAATATCTCTGAGAATGAAAAACGCTTCATGCAAAGAGGATACAATGGCACTTGGATTTGTTCAACGAAGAGTAAGGAACTACATTCTTTTATGTGCTAGAATAGAGTTATGGATGTTACTAAAGCCAATAGCGAAGCATGGAATAAGGAAGTCGAAGGCAACAACTGGTGGACTCGAATTGTAGATGAAGAAAAGATAATAAATGCAAAAAACGGCAAACCTGAAATATGGGTGACTCCATCCAGTAATGTTCCCCTCTCTTGGATTCTGCCGCTGAAGGGAAAGAGAGTACTAAACGCCTGCGGAGGCGGCGGTCAGCAGACTCCAATTCTCTCTGCATTCGGCGCCTCTGTTACAGTAGTGGATATATCAAGTAAGCAGCTGGAACAAGATAGAATTGCACTTAATAGGTATGATTTAAAAGCTGAGATAATCGAAGGAAGCGTGCTGTCACTGCCCTTCGATGATGAGACCTTCGACCATATTTTGAATCCCTGTTCTCTTAATTTCATCGAAGACCTAGATAAAGTATATAGTGAGTTTCATAGAGTCCTGAGAAAGGGAGGATCCCTTATTTTCGGCATTTCCAACCCAATTCTCTATATCTTCGATGACAAAAAAATCGAGAAGAAACTGAAAGTCAAATATACTCTTCCTTTCTCAGATACCTCGTCCCTCTCCCCAAAAGAGCTGGAGAAGAGACTAAAAAAACAAGATACAGTGGAGTTTTCACACACACTGTCCTCCATTATTTCAAATCTTCTATCAAAGGGGTTTGTTATCGACGGCTTCTTCTCAGATGGCTCTGGTTTCGAGCCCCTGGATTCTTTTGTAAGTGATTCTTACTTAGCTTTTAAAGCCACAAAAATTAAATAAGCCTCTAATACCTATTTATTTATCTTACAAATAGATAAATATTAGTAATAGAGGCTAATTAAGTTATACGAAGAGCTCCTTGATCATATCGGAGCTTACTCTCTTCACTCCCTCGATATTTAGTATGTCTCCAGAGATGTAACACTCTTTGATTGAGCAGTTTAACCTCTTTACGCTGTCATATAGGTCCTCAATCATAATAGTGGAGGTAGCGTCTTCTGCATCTATTACCACCCTCTCTATCTTATCTTTCCTCTTTTCCAGTCCCTCCAATATCTCCTTTCTTACAGGGTCGAAAGATAAGAGAAGAGAGGAGATGAGAATTCTATTTATCTTCTTCTCGTCGATAAATCTGATCACTTCTTCTTTCTTAATAAAAGATGGTGCTGTGCTCTTGATAATCAGCGTCCCTTCCATAGAGAGAGCTGATGGAGCGGATGAGAAGAGAATGTCATCCTCGTCTATTCCATACTCATCAGTTATAAAGTCAAGATGCGTCTCTCCCTGCATATCCTTTCCCAGCTTTGTCAAAAGAGAGAAAGGTACATCGTTATCAACAAAATAATCCATTTCTTCGATGGCTTTGCCACCTATAAAAGCTCTGAAATATGTATCTCTTTCATTTGATACTTCGTCTGCATAATCTAATGTCGTTATTATTTCACTAATTATTCCATTCATACTTTTATACTACCTTTCTCACTTTCCACTGACAACCTTTCTTTTTCTTTGTATTATTGTTACATGAACACAAAGAAGGCACTTTGGGTCAAAAGACCTAAGAGTTATATAACGATAGATCTACACTCCTTTTCTTGGGCAGAAGATGGAGAGAGCAGTGTTTTTTGGACTATAGGAGAAGAGGGTGAGTTTGAACTGAGGGCTCAATATGACGACTCTGTTTCATTAGATTTTGTTCTTCTCCACACTCCCTCTGACTATGTCAAATTCTCAAAGGATGGAATATACTCCTCATTCTTTTCTCTTTCTTCTTTCATTCCCTCTCCTTCTTTCTCCTCCATCAGATTCAAGAAAGATGAAACTGTTATTTCCTTCTATTCCGGAGAAGAACTGATATACAAAATAGAGAACCCAGCTTTCCTGGGTTCTGCATCCTTTGGCTTTGAAATAAAAGGTAAAGGAAAAGTCAATCTTAAAGTTTTCTGATCAGAAGTCTTTTATCACTGTCTCAGGCTTATTTTTAAGAATCTCTGGATGAGCCATACAGTTTTTAAAGACCTTCAATGATGAAGCCCAATAATAACCGTCAGTTGTTCTTTCATCCATATTTACAACAAAGTCGATGACTCTCTTCTTATATGGCTCTCCGTCCTCTGTAAAATCATAGACAGTCCTCTTTGCACCGAAGGAAATAAAGAGCGGGCAGTTGCCGAAGTTATATAAATGGTGTCTGATAGGAGGAATGTTTAAAGAGGCCATACTTGTTATAAACATTGAACAATGGAAAGGAGAAGCCTCAATAAGGAATTTAGGAAGTAAGCCGAAGTAATCCATTAATTTTAGCATACGAACAACAAACTTTCTTATTAAGCCTGGAATGTAGCATAGAATCTTGGCTGTCTTATCTGTATCGTTTGGCTGCATTGCCCTTTCTATGGATGTATTTACTTCATTATAAACCTCATAAATATCCATATCAGGTCTGAAATGCATCTTTACTGTAGTATCTTCTCCATCAAGTGACATCTTTCTCTTAATGGTGAGGCTCACAGCTATATCATTTCTTGCATAAATCTTCTGTCCCCTGATATATCTATTTGTCCTAGGTCTCTGGGACACCATGCGCACATAGGAAGCAAGGATTACGTGCATTACTCCAAAAGCATCCAAGCCTTCAGCTCTCATCTCTTTTATAAATTTTTCAGTAGGCGCAACTTCAAATGAATCATTGATAGTGTTCTGACTATCACTTCGCTCTACCATTATATAAGGCATAAAGGTTCCAAATGGAGTTACATCCTTTACCCTAAATCCTTCTTTTTGTCTCTTCGCCATGGTTTGTATGTTACTACTTTTAGATACATATTCAAGCTATTTTGTACAATTTTAAAAACATTTTTATTAATATTTCTTTTTTTATTCCTATTTAGGATTTATATTTAATATTTATATTAAACAAAATCATATCTTTTTTGTTAAATCATATTTTCATTTTGTTAATTTTTTATATCAACAATCATTATCAGGGGCTTTTATATAAGAAAAACAAAATGCTAATATTAAGTAAGCAAATTCTAAAATCCCTTTGGAAGGATTGAAGGAAGGTAAGCATGGAAAACGAAAAGGAAACAAAACCCCTCAACTTCATTGAGAAGATTATTGAGGACGACTTAAGGGAAGGTAGAGTACCAAACAACACGATTGTCACTCGTTTCCCTCCGGAGCCAAACGGCTATCTCCACATCGGTCATATCAAGAGTATCTGTCTAAACTTTGGCCTAGCTGAAAAGTATCATGGTATATGTCATTTGAGACTTGATGATACCAACCCAGCCAAAGAAGATATGGAATACATCAATTCCATTAAAGACGATATCCATTGGTTGGGTTTCGACTGGGGCGAACATGAGTATTATGCCTCAGACTACTATGACCAGCTCTATGAAATCGCTCT
>CAMEQB010000153.1 GCA_945932505.1 uncultured Spirochaetales bacterium | reverse complement strand
AGTTCAAAGTGCAAAAATTGCACTTTGGAGGAATTGGCTATTCTAAGAGAGATATTAAAGAATCCAACAATAACACAAAAGGAATTGTCTGAAATTATCGAAAAGTCGGAACGGACGATAAAGGCAAGAACAGTGGAAATGCAGAAAAAAGGTCTGATCGTTCGTGAAAATGGGAAGCAGAAAGGAAGGTGGAAAGTTCTGGTCGAAGTCTAACTTAGTAGAGATCTGAATCAAAGATATATTGCAGTTTTTGACAATGACACATTATTTTTATTTAGTGTAATGTGTCATAGTCTAAAATAAGATGGTATATATGTAACACGATAAGATAGTACTTATCGATGATCTATTGACGGGAATCTTCTCCGCTTTTCCTTGTTGTGAAGTAGTTTCGTTGTCTGTAATATTATTCTGAAAAAAGTCGCCGGTCAATTCTCTGATCTTTCTGTAAAGGTGTTGGATGTTTTCAGTGAAGGGGACATGGTTGCTTCAAGAGTATTGTATGATTGAATACATAGCGGAACATGTATGGGAGTTCCTGCTACAGGAAAACGTATCATATTTGAAGCACTGGAAAACTTCCGAATAGAAAAGGGAAAGATTGTAGAATCCTGGGGATATTGGCCAGATAAAGATATTGAGCAAAAGCTGAACGCTTAAAGTTCTAAGCTAAATACCTTGGCTTTTTCTTTTTAAACTTTTACTATCTACAAGGTCATCTTTTGTCGTTTCTGTATCAAACGCCACTCGTTATTGGAGGACAAAATGAAGAAAAACTTCTACACAGAAGCGGCATATATCCTTGGGATAATTACGCTTGCTTTTGGTACAGCTCTTATGGAAAGGGCGGATTTTGGTATGTCTATGGTTGTTGCACCTGCGTATCTCGTGTATCTAAAAATATCTCTGTACTTACCATGGTTTACTTTCGGGATGGCAGAATACTCTCTACAAGCTCTCCTGATCATAGTGCTTATGGTAATAATGCATGGTTATAAACGAAAGTACCTCTTTTCTTTTATAACAGCCTTTCTGTATGGCACTGCACTGGATTTAATGATTGCTTTAGTCGGGGTAATGCCCGGTTATGGAATGGTGTCTAGAGTAATATTCTATGTACTAGGATTATTATTCTGTGCCCTTGGCGTATCTCTATTTTTCCATTCATATATTCCACCAGAGGCTTATGAACTCTTTGTCAAGGAATTATCCTCAAAGTATGGTTTTGATATAAACAAGACAAAGACAGTATATGACTGCTCTAGCTGTCTAGTTGCCATTGTCATGTCTTTTGCCTTCATGGGCTTTATGCACTTTGAGGGAGTGAAGGCTGGAACAATTCTATGCGCTCTTATTAATGGATGGATAATAGGGCAGTGCAGTAGGTTCTTTGATACTACTTTTGAGTTCAAAGATGGGCTAAAGTTAAGATCATTCTTCGATAAATAAACCTTATATATGTATGAAATCTATTGAAAGGATTCTGTTTCAATAGACAACTTTTCCTTTATAATTTATTATTTCAATACATTAGTTCAAATATATTAAAATAGAATGTAGAGGAAAAAAGGGTGCAAAAGAAGGCGAAGACTGAAGAGAGAAAGAATCTTATTACTGATCTTTGGATCATAGGCTTAACTACTTTGATATCTCTTGGAATTGTTATTTTTGCTATGCAAAAGGGCCTTAATGATTTTGCATATGATATAAATTTCCCTATCGTCATAAGAGTATTGGTAATAGGATTATCACAGTTTGCAGTCTCTGGGCTAGGGATAACTATTGTATGCCTTATTAGAAAACAGAGCTTCAGAGAGTTTGGGTTAAATACAAAGAATCTGATTCCAGCTTTATTACTCAGTCTCTTATGTTGTGTTCCAGAGTTTCTATTTTATGTTTCTAAGGGGTATGTCAATTCCTGGTGCCCCTTTCAGAGTGTAAACACAACATATGAAGTACTAAGAAGCTCTTTTCCTTCCAATGTAAGCGCATACTTGATCACAGCGCTATGCTGGGGATTCTTTGAAGGCTTCAACTATGTAGTCATAAGAGACAAAATCAGCGCTGCCAGCCCCAGCTCTTATAGATTCTTCGATTGGGGAGCTTTGGTATGTGCTGTCATGTGTATATTGATACACGGAGCTGTGGGAGTAACGCCAGAAGCAGTATTTGAGATGGTTGCAACCTTTATTCTTATATATGGAATGCTGATCGTTAGAAAGGAAACAGGAAATGCTTGGGGCTGCATCATGATATTCTTTGTTTATTGGAATGCGTTTAGATAATATAAAAAGAAGTATTAAACATGAAGTTTGAGTTTACAGAAGAAATATACAGAGAAGGGACACGTTCTTTTATTAGAGTTCCCTTTAATGTATGGGAAGAGACAGGATTAAAGGGAAATATCCCATGTAGGATAACTATAGGAGATGTCTCCTTTGAGTGTAAGCTTCTTCCAAAGGGAAGCGGTATCTATGTAATCCCAATGACAAAGAAAAAATTGGCAGGACTGGAGATAGGTAATGAGTATGATATTGAGATGGAGACTATAGGACAACTATCCCGTATTAACCACGACAGCCCATACTCCAAAGAGAACCCTATAAGGAAAATAGATAGCATTAGCAATATTCCCATTACTCCAGGCTTCTGCGGTCACACATGCGTTGCAATGCTCTCGGGAGTGACACTATCTGATGCGATTGCATTAATGGGAAAAGAGCCTGCATCTTGGTCCAAGATATTGGAAGCCTTGGATTACTATGGAATAAGATATGAGAGTAAGGCTGTATATACAAAAGGAAAAGATTACAAACTCCCAGAGTGCTGTATACTTAACAATGATAATGGCTTTGTTCTTTCTTTCAAAGGCTCTTATTATGGAGTTGATGAAATAGACCCGAAGAAGACTGTAAGCTTTATTGAAATAAAATGTTGAAGGAAAGAATGGAAAAATGGATATTAGTCAGTTTTTTATTAGGGGAGATGTGAAAGGCGCCATAGAATACATGAAAGAGCATGATGAGTATAAGGATATACTCCCTGGGTATGTAGCCATATTTGAGGAAGAAAAATACCGCTCTTATGATGTCCCATCTATCCTCAATGATATTCTTCTTTTATACCAAAAGTACTTTAGAGCCATTTTCTACTCTGGAATACCAGAAGTAAAAGCTTCAGAAAAGCTGTTGAAAGAGTTAAATGATCTTCTTGGAACAAAGAACGCCGATGAAGCGACTCTTGCATCTAAACTTCAAGAAGTATTCAAAGAGAATGGGTATTGTTCTCAGTTTGGAAAGACACAAGGCTTCTTCGGCCCCTATGTATGGAAAGAGACAGTTCCTACAATCTATAAAGTAGATCTACCTGGAGGAACAGCTGAGTATAAAGTGAACATTCTTAAAGGCTTTGTTTTCAGAAGCTGGATGGATTACCTTACCTTCGGTAGATTTGGAACAGGTGGCTGGGCTTCACCTGACGGAACTATCAACTGCATTGAGATTGCGTATGACTTTAATAGCGAGAGGTTCCTTGTATCCCTACTGAAGCATGAGGCACAACATACCGTGGATATGAAATCTTTCCCTGGTATTGCACCGACAGAGCTGGAATATAGGGCGAAGCTAGTTGAGCTAAATTACTCAAATAACCTTGCATTGTTGGATAAGTTCTTGGCTGAAGCCTCCGATGCGAGACTAGACGATAGCCATGGTTTGGCTTCTTTTTGGATTAAAAAAGCATTTGATGATGTAGATAAAACAAGTATTAAGAATATTCAGAAAAGAGCCTTGGAATTATTTGATGCCCACACTAAAGAGATGGAAGAGAAGTATAAGAAATAAGG
>CAMEQB010000152.1 GCA_945932505.1 uncultured Spirochaetales bacterium | reverse complement strand
ACGTCACCTGGGACGATTCTGATATAGTGCTTTCTCATCTTTCCTGAAAGGTGAGCGAGAATTACGAGCTTGTTTGAAAGCTCTACTCTGAACATTGTGTTAGGAAGTGCTTCTTTTACTACGCCTTCCACTTCGATTGCTTCTTCTTTTGCCATCTGTTCTCCTTGGTGAAAAACCTATAGTAGTGTAAAAAAGGTTTAAGACTATGTCAACAAAACAAGACATTCTAAAAACTTATTAAGTATTAAGTATCAATGATAACAACAGCGGATATTCGATACGTCAAAAATCTATTTATTGTTGAATATTATCATTATATTTGGCATGCTCTTCTGAAATGCGGAGGGTATATGAACAGAATAGAAGAGTATATATCTCAGAGTGGTGGAAAGATTTCTATGGATATGGCTTATGCCATTTCTTCTTTGTCTTTAGTTGAGGAGCATTCCCCTGTAGCAGCAGAAGCTGTAGTAAAAGAATTGAGAGACCAAAGACACAATCTTAAACTCATAGCAAGCGAGAATTATTCTTCTCTCTCTGTTCAGGCGGCAATGGGCTCTCTTTTGACAGATAAATATAGTGAAGGTTTCCCCGGTCATAGATTCTATGCCGGCTGCGACAACGTAGATGAAATAGAAAGCCTTGCTGTTGAGAAGGCAAAGAAAATCTTCGGCGCCGAGCATGCATATGTCCAGCCTCATAGTGGGGCGGATGCCAATCTCTGCGCCTATTGGGCTATTCTTAATGAGAAAGTCCAGATTCCCCTCTTGGAGGAGATGGGTATAAAGAACCCTGCAGAGCTTTCAAAGGAAGATTGGAATAAAATAAGGGAAGCCACACACTCACAAAAACTACTTGGCTTAGACTACTACTCAGGTGGCCACCTTACGCATGGCTACAGACAGAATATATCCGCCCAGCTTTTCGATGCCTATTCATATTCTGTAGATAAAGAGACAGGTCTTTTAGATTATGACGAGATCGAGAGACTGGCAAAGGAGATAAAGCCTCTTATACTCCTTGCAGGATACTCTGCTTATCCAAGAGCCATAAACTTCAGAAAGTTATCAGAAATTGCAAAGGAAGTTGGTGCTGTATTTATGGTTGATATGGCACATTTTGCTGGACTTGTGGCTGGAAAAGTTTTCCAAGGGGACTATGACCCAGTCCTTTGGGCTGATGTTGTGACTACAACAACTCATAAGACGCTTCGTGGCCCAAGAGGCGGAATGATTCTCTGTAAGAAAGAATTTGCTGAATCTGTAGACAAGGGCTGCCCATTAGTAATCGGGGGACCACTTCCTCACGTAATGAACGCTAAACTAGTTGCCCTTGAGGAGGCGGATACAGAGTCTTTCCGCACTTATGCTTCAAAAATAGTAGAGAACTCCAAGGCTATGGCAGAAGCATTTATAAAGAGAGGCGTGAAGGTTGTTACTGGTGGTAGTGATAATCATCTACTTCTACTTGATGTAACACCCTTTGGCTTAAACGGCAGAATGTCTGAAACACTTCTCAGAGAGTGCGGAATAACTCTTAATAGAAATGCTCTTCCTTTCGATCCAAACGGTCCATGGTATACTTCTGGACTGAGACTGGGAAGCGCAGCCCTCACTACTCTTGGTATGGGAAAAGAAGAGATGGAAGAGGTTGCCGATATAATCACAACTGTCCTTTCGTCTGCTCGTCCTGTCATCCTTACAAAAGGTGAAAGAGCAGGGGAGAAGAGCAAGATCAAGGCCAAGGTTGATAAGTGTGTAATGGAAGAGGCTAAGAACAGGGTCCACGCTCTTCTTTCTTCCTTCCCACTTTATCCAACTCTAGACTTGGAGTGGCTTGAAAAAGAGTTCATTAAATAAGAGGAGGTCGATACAGAAATCAGGGCTAGGTTTGCAATAACTTGAATTATCGAAGATATGTGAGAAAATGGTGGCATGAAGAAACTATCATTATTCTTTGTCTTGCTTTTTGTTATTGTATCTATTGCCTTTGCTGGCGATGTATTCTCTTTTTCTGTTGCTCCTATTACTCCTATATACAAAGAAAGCGTTGCATATACTTTCTCTAACAGTATCAGGTTTTCATACCTTAAAGCCCCAAAGAATGCTGAATATGCAATAAACGCTCTCCTTGCAACAAAGAAAAATGAAGAAGGGGATGTAGAGTATGTATCTCTTCCTTTTAGAGATGCAGATGCTCATAACACTTCTTTTTGGTATATGAAGAGTGCTTCCGATATAGCCCTTCTCCGTTTCAGTTGGAAAAACTATGTAACTATAGAGGGTTATATACACGGAGGAATAAACACTCTATTCGGGGCCTATGGAGGAGTAGACACTCTAGGCTTTGACGGTCAATATGGTGGAGGCTTGGATCTTGGTCTTTTTGATAAAGTATTTCTCCGCTTCGGTGTTCATCACTTCTCAGGCCATTGGGGAGACGAAGTCTTATATGACTTCTACGAGCGCTACGAGAAGGGCGTCGATTATCTCTCGCTTACTGAGTATACGAGAAATAACTCATGGTATATGGGCGTAAGAATAGAGCCAGTTTCTTTTGTCTCCCTTGGTGTAGAGGCAGAGCTTCCTCAAACTAAGGCATGGATCAGACCTGCCGCCCATGTTCCAGGTTTTACAGATAAACCGTCTAGTGAAGAGTCTCCTGAAAAGGCAAATACAAGTGCCCATATATGGAACCAGGAAGGTGCAGTAGGCCGAGATAACCGCTCTTATCCAGACACATATAAAGCATGGAGAATCGGCGTAGATATTGAAGGCGTTTGGCAGGTAAACGACCAAATAAAGTTATATTCAGCTTTTGACGTTCAGTTCCATCAAGACGGAAAGATCAATCCTGTCTCAGCGCTATATGAAGAGAACAGGAAGTGGGAGAAAGAGTACACACTTGCTCTAGGTATGGGACTCAAAGAGAGCAAGAATCTACCTGAGTTTGTTTTCGAAGTATCACTCCATAGTGGTAGAGTACCTCTTCTTAACTACTGGTTTAAGAAGACTAAGTATATCTCTCTCGGCGTAGGTCTAAGTTTCTAAGGAGGAGTCATGAAAAGAAGAGCCATAATACTATCTATAGTTTTATTGTTGATACCATTTCCCCTTTTTGCTTCATTTTCTCTAGGACCTCATCATACTTTCTTCTCGCCATTTAAGTCTGATCTTCTTTCTAGTGGTAATAACCTAGAAGTCTTCTATGAAGCGAAAAGCAATATGGAGGGGCAGTATATCCGTTTCGACAAGAAAGGGGGTGAGGCAGGTGAGTGGTACCTACCTATAACGGATTATGACAAGAAGAAAGATAACTATTTTCTACACCTCCAGACTGGTGGATCCGTCGGTTTCTTAAACTTTGGGTTTGACAATATTGTTGAATCCCAACTTGTAATGGACGCCCATATATCTTCTGTTTTCTTTCTCCTCAGAGGTAATGATAACTTAGGCTTTGATGGCGTATATTTCATGGGTGGGGAGATGAAGTTCTTTGATACCATTCTCCTTAGGGGAGGAATAAGACACTTCTCTGGTCACTTTGGAGACGAAGCAATATATAATGCATTGTCCCATGATTCTTCTTTTGTACATGCAGAGATGACTGAGTTTGTCGAGGACGCATATGAAGTTGATATCGGCATCTACAATGATAAATTCCCTTACCTTAAAGGTGCCTTTTGCGTTATTGTCCCTCAAAAATCAAGCTACATGATGCCATTTGTCCATAGACCTGACTGGATAGTAAGCGGAGGACGCAGCAACGCAGAAAGGGATCCTCTTTCATACAGCTTAAGAGGCGACTATGGAAGTGGCTATAATGGTTTGACAATGCTTGCGGAAGTGGACGGAGTGATACCATTCTCCAAGGGTAGCATCACAGCGTCTTATAT
>CAMEQB010000151.1 GCA_945932505.1 uncultured Spirochaetales bacterium | reverse complement strand
ACATATCATCTCTGATACCGATGATATCAGCCATGAAAGAAATCATGTTGGCTGTCTCTCTAACAGTCTCACCATGTGCAATCTGGCTCTTCTTTTCATCAAGATCCTGAACTTCAAGTCCAAGAAGGTTACAAGCAGATGCAAATGAGAATCTTGTTCTTGTGGAATTGTCACGGAAGACGGAGATTCCAAGGCCAGAATCAAAGACCTTTGTTGAGATATTGTTTTCTCTCAAGCCTCTGAGAATCTCAGCTACTTCAAAGACAGCTGCAATTTCATCATCTGTTTTATCCCATGTGAGATAAAAGTCATTCATATACATCTTGCTGATATCAAGCTTTCTGAGGTCAGCAATTCTCTTCTTGATTTCGGATTTTGTTTTCTTAGCCATAATGCTTTCGGCCCTCCAAGTGTTAGTGGTACGACAATAATCTATCATCAATATTGGAAGCGTGCAAGAATTTTGTTGCGTTTTGTTGCACTTTTTATAGTATTCCCAGTCTCTTCAATTCCTTTTCAGTCTCTTCCGGAGTAATAAACAAGATACCTGTCCCCCCTTCATCTCTCCACTCTCTTATGTTTTTTGAAAAGTCGTCGATAAGGACAGAGCACTTTCCCTTTACATGGTTTACCTTCTCTTTCCTAAGAACTGTGTTTACTACGATATCTTTCGAAAGGTATTTCTCAACCCAAGCTTTTTTGTCGGAGGAAGCATTGATGATTCCTCTACTTTCCTTAGGCACTCCTGTAAGAATCCTGCACCTGTCTCCATACTTATTATATACTTTCCAGAAAAGTTCCAAAGAACCCTCAATAGGTTTCAGCATATAATAAAAGTGATCATATTCTCTCATAGCAGAGAACAAGATATCGTCGTCTCCCTCTCTTTTATGCTCTTGGTCTACGACTTCTATGTTTAGAATCTCTCTCTGACCTCTCTTGAAATCAACCAAAACACCATCCATGTCAAAGTAAATGAAATCAATATCCATTCCGTTTTCCCTTGTCTCGTACATAAAACTATTATAGCTTAAATATATGAGCGGAAAAACGACAAAAATGGCAATAGCATATGCCCTGAAGGAACTTGTTGAGGAAAAGAGCCTCAATAAGATTACTATCCAGGACATTGCTGATAAATGTGGAATCAACAGACAGACATTTTATTATCACTTTCCAAATATCATCGATCTGGTGGAGTGGATACTCTACACAGATGCAGAGAGATTGATGCAGGGAAATAAGACATACGATACTTGGCAGAAGGGATATCTCTCTGTGTTTAAGACAATCGAGAAAGACAAGCCTTTTATACTCAACGTATACCATCATGCCCCAAGAGAGTATATTACTTCGTTTCTATACACTGTCACACAAAGGCTTTTGTTGGATGTAGTAAAGGAGAAGGCGAAAGAATTAAGACTAAAAGTAAAAGACGAAGACATTCTCTTTGTGGCTGACTTCTTTAAGTATAGCCTTGTAGGCATAGTTTTGGACTGGATAGATAAAGACATGCAGATGGATGCAACGGATGTAGTAAAAAAACTGGACTCTATTATTCACGGCACCATGGAACAGGCGCTGAGAAACGCAGCCATCAACGTCTAGTCATACATTTTTTGCACTTTGTCGTATAATGGGGCAATGAAATCTCTTTGTCTTCTATTGGGACAAGGAGTTTTTTTTGCTCATACTTTCTTTTCCAACTATTAATTATCTTACTTCCAACAACAGATAAATGAAATTTTTGGAGGTAAAATATGTATTATTCAGCAGGAACTTATGAGGCATTTGTAAAACCTGAGAAACCAGAGGGTGTAGAGAAGAAATCTGCATACATCATCGGTACAGGACTAGCAGGCTTATCAGCAGCGTTCTATCTTTTGAGAGATGGACAGATGAAGGGTGAACATATTCACCTACTTGAGAAGATGGAACTTGCAGGTGGAAGCTGTGACGGAAGAAAAGATGTTACTAAAGGCTTCTTTATGCGTGGCGGAAGAGAGATGGACAATCACTTTGAGTGTATGTGGGATCTATATCGCTCCGTCCCATCATTAGAAAACCCAGAGTTAAGTGTATTGGACGAGTATTACTACTTAAATAAAAAGGATCCCAACTACTCTCTTTGTAGAGCTACTGTGAACTGCGGCGAAGATGCTCATACAGACAAGATGTTTAATCTCGACAAGGAATCCGCCCTCGCCCTTTCCAAGCTCTTTATTACACCGGAAAAGGATCTTGAAGACAAAAAGATTTCCGAAGTGCTTCCTCCTTCATTCTTTGAAACAAACTTCTGGCTCTATTGGCAGACAATGTTTGCTTTCCAGAAGTGGGCTTCTGCATTGGAGATGAAGAGATATCTTTGCCGTTATGTCCACCATATCGATGGTCTTCCTGATTTCTCAGCCCTTCGTTTTACAAAATACAACCAGTATGAATCCATGATTCTTCCTCTGGTGAAATACCTAGAAAAGGGTGGCGTAAAAATTGAATATGGCATGGATGTAAAGAACGTCATAATAGAAGACAGGAATGGAAAGAAGATTGCCAAAAGCATAATTTATGAAAAAGACGGCAAAGCTGAATCCATTGAACTGGATGAAGATGATCTAGTATTCATCACAAACGGATGCTGCACAGACTCTTCATGCTATGGAGACCAAAACCATGCTCCTGATTTATCAGGACTCAGAAATGGATGTGGTGAATCTTGGGATATGTGGAACAAGATTGCATTGCAGGCAAAGAATGGAGAATATGGGGACCCTAAAGCCTTCTCAAGTGACATTGAGGCAACAAACTGGATGAGTGCCACAATAGAAACCAGCGACAATGAAATTATCGAGAAAATCATGGCTATCTGTAAGCGCGACCCAAGAATGGGAAAGGTAACGACAGGAGGAATCGTTACAGTAAAAGACAGTACTGAAAACTGGTATCTATCTTGGACAATTAACCGCCAGCCTCAGTTTAAGAGCCAAGACAAGAATGCTGTCCTTATCTGGTTATATGGCCTCAATACAAACGTAGAAGGCAACTGGATGAAAAAGAAGATGAGAGAGTGCACAGGCAGCGAGATAGCAGAGGAGTGGCTCTACCATATCGGCGTTGACAGGGACAAGATCAAAGAAAAGGCTAAGAATAAGTGTAACACTACAACATGCTTTATGCCTTACATCAACGCATTCTTCCAGCCAAGAAAAGAGAGTGACAGGCCTAAGATTGTACCAGATGGCTCAGTAAACTTCGCTTTCATCGGACAGTTTGCAGAGACAGAGAGAGACACTATTTTTACTACTGAATACTCAATCAGAACAGGAATGGAGGCTGTATACACACTTTTGAACGTTGATAGAGCTGTTCCTGAAGTATGGGGTAGTAAATATGACGTAAGAGAGTTATTGAAAGCTTGTTACTATGCAGTTGACAAGAAGACTATAGATGAGCTTCCTCTTGATATGAAAGAGAAGTTCCTCTTGAAGAGTGTCTTAAAAGCAGTAAAGGGAACTGATGTAGAGACTCTGATCAGAGAGAGCGGATTATTGAAAGACCAAGAGTGAGTTAAGTGGGGCTGGATAACCAGCCCCATACTACTAAATAAACTCTACGCCATATTGGCCTTTTTTCTTAACTCTTCCAATTATCTTTACATATTCTTTATTTAAGCGTTTCAGAAGAGTTTCGGCGTCTTCTTGTGGAAGGAAGAACAAGAGGCCACCGCTAGTCTGGGGATCCAACATCAAATCCCTCTTTGCTAGCGGTATAGAAGGTGAATAATATACCTTTCCTTGAACCCAATCCAAGTTATTATACATACCTTCAGGGATGAAACCGAAGCGAGCTAATTCCTCTGCACCATTAAGGATAGGGACTTTTTCTACTTCGATTTCTACAGTAAC
>CAMEQB010000150.1 GCA_945932505.1 uncultured Spirochaetales bacterium | reverse complement strand
TTCTGAGCCAGTGGTCCTACGTTTCCGTCACCTACTGTGTAGTCCTCACCCTGGACACAGAGTGTTCCAATAGGAGAAATTACAGCTGCTGTACCGGAAGCGAAGATTTCTTCAAGCTTTCCATTCTTGCTTGCTTCTTCAATTTCATCGATGCTGAGCTTTCTCTCGCTGACTGGTACGCCCCATTTCTTCAAAAGCTGGATTACAGAGTCACGTGTGATACCAGGAAGGATTGTGCCGCTGTCAAGTGGAGCTGTAATTACTTCACCGTCAATCTTGAAGAAAGCGTTTGATGTTCCGATTTCTTCAACATACTTATGCTCCTGGGCATCAAGCCACAATACATCCTTACAGTTGTATTTGATGGCATCCTGGCTTGCTCTCATTCCGCCGCCGTAGTTTCCGCCGACCTTTGCATATCCTGTACCACCCTTTGCTGCACGGATATATTTATCCTGCACATAGATTCTTGTTGGGTGGAGTCCTTTATCGTTAGCTGCGTAGTAGCTTCCTGTAGGGCTGAGGATAATAAGGAATCTATAGTGCTTTGCAGGAAGCACAGAGAAAGATACTTCATCACCAAAAATAAATGGTCTGATGTAAAGAGCTGTTCCAGGAGCCTTTGGAACCCAATCGATGTCTTCTTTGATGACAGCTCTTACAGCTGCAACCAACAAGTCTTCAGGTAGCTCAGGGATACACATTCTTTCACATGTGCGTGCCATTCTCTTGACGTTCATATCAGGTCTGAAAATCTGAATCTCGCCATCTTGTGTGCGATATGCCTTCATACCTTCGAACATCATCTGGGCGTAATGGAGGACACAAGAAGCCGGTTCAATTAAAAGTGGTTCATGTGGTACCACTCTTCCGTCATGCCAGCCCAGGCCTTCATCCCAATCCATTGCGAACATGTGGTCGGTAAAGTACTTGGCAAATCCAAGTTTTGTTTCATCTTCAGGTCTTGCCTTAGGATGAGTCGTTCTCACTACTGGGAAATTGTAATCCATATCTTTTTCTCCTTAACGCACTATTTTTCTACAGATTGTATATCTCTTGACGTCTGTCTGAGAATACATTTATTGAATTTCTTATATCAGAAATTACGTCCATATCTAGATTTGCTGTGATAATGCTTTCTTTTTCGTCCTGGGTTGACGCCAAAACTTCTCCCCATGGAGATAGAATAAGAGAAGAGCCTCCATACTGTGTCTCCCCCGCCTTTCCACAAGAGTTGGAAAGGACAAGGTACATCTGGTTCTCTATGGCTCTAGCCCTGGTGAGGGCCATTAAATGTGGGACTCTCACTTTAGGCCACTGGGAGACTACAAATAATACATCCATTCCCTTCAAGGCCATAGTTCTTACTAGCTCAGGGAATCTGATGTCATAGCAGATTATTACGCCGCACTTGACTCCGTCGAGAGTAAAGAGGGAGATATGATCACCCTTTGAAAAGAACTTATCTTCGTCCATAGGAGAGAATAGATGGGTCTTGTCATAGGAAGCAAGAAGCTCTCCAGTGCGAGAATAGACATAAGAAGTGTTTCTCACTTTTGTCTTATCGCTTCTCACTACGGAGCCTCCCACGATATTTACATTCAGTTCTTTGGACAAACGGGAGAGAAGAGCCTTTGTCCTCTCCCCCTCTTTATCTGATAAAGAGAATAAGTTTTCCCTTGGAAAGAATCCAAGATTCCAGGTCTCAGGTAAGACGACGGTATCTGGATTATTTTCCTTCACAGCCTTTCTTATGAGCTCCTCCGCTCTCCTATAGTTTTCATCAGGAGAGGAGAAAGCCATATTCATTTGGATGGATGAAACCTTCATCAGAGTGCATTCCTCCTGATCTTTCCGCTTATTGTCTTCGGCAGCTCGTCTCTAAATACAACGACTCTAGGATACTTATAAGGAGCTGTATGAGCCTTTACATAGTTCTGAATCTCTTTCTTCAACTCTTCAGTTGGCTCTGTTCCCTTTGTAAGTACGATGGAAGCCTTTACTACCTGACCTCTTACTGGGTCTGGGCAAGCAGAGACACCGCACTCCAAGACATATGGCAGCTCCATGATTACGCTCTCAACCTCGAATGGTCCGATACGATATCCACTACTCTTGATGATGTCGTCGACTCTACCGACGTAGAAGAAGTATCCGTCTTCATCTCTCCAAGCTGTATCCCCTGTGTGATAGTAGCCGTCATGCATGACTTCCTCTGTCTTCTCTTTGTCTCTGTAATACTCTGTGAAGAGGCCGACAGGAGCGCCGTCTCTGATATCGATGACGATTTCACCTGTTTCACCAGGAGCGACTTCAACTCCATCTGGGTCAACGATCTTGACTTTATACTGTGGGCTTGGTTTACCCATAGAGCCAAGCTTAACCTTGGTTCCTCTGAAGTTACCGACGGTAAGTGTTGTTTCTGTCTGGCCGAAGCCTTCCATGATCTCCAGGCCTGTAGCCTTCTTAAACTGCATTGCAACCTCTGGGTTCAATGCCTCTCCTGCAGTAGTCATATGTCTTACCGATGAGAAATCGTATTTGGAGAGATCTTCTTTGATCATCATTCTCAGCATTGTAGGAGGAGCACAGAATGTTGTGATCTGATATTGGGCGAAGAGTGGAAGGAGATCATGAGCCTGGAATCTTTCAAAGTCATAGACAAATACAGCGCCTTCACACATCCATTGTCCATAGAGTTTACCCCAGAGTGATTTACCCCAACCTGTATCCGAGATAGTGAAATGGAGGCCATCAGGCTCACAGTTATGCCAGTATCTAGCCGTCAAGAAGTGGCCGAGGCCATATGTATGCTTATGCTCTACCATCTTTGGATTTCCTGTTGTTCCAGAAGAGAAGAACATAAGAGCCGGCTCGTCTCCGGAAGGAGTATCAGGAGTGCGGCGGAAGGAACTCTTAAAGAGACCATACTCACTGTCAAAGTCTCTCCACCCCTCTCTCTTTCCGCCAACAAGGACCTTAAGATTAAGAGTAGGACACTCACCCTGTACTTTATCCACGATCTCAGCACAGTCTCCATCAGAAGTACATACAATAGCACTGACTCCAGCTGCATTGAATCTGTAGATAAAGTCATGCTCTCTAAGCTGGTAGGTTGCAGGGATAGCAATTGCACCGATTTTGTGGAGAGCGATCATAGCAAACCAGAACTGGTAGTGACGTTTGAGGACAAGCATGACTTTGTCGCCCTTCTTGATTCCAAGAGAAAGAAAGTAGTTGGCGCATCTTGCACTCTGTTTCTTTATATCCAAGAAAGTAAATCTACGCTCTACTTTATTCTTATCCAAATGGATCATGGCAAGCTTTTCAGGGTATTTCTCAGCTATTGCATCGACAACATCGAAGCCGAAGTTGAAGGAGTCTGTGTTCTTGAACTCAACACTCTGTAGTACGCCGTTTTCATCTTCCTTACATTCCACAAACTTTTCACAGATAAGCTTTCTTGATGGAGGAAGTGGAGCAATGGAGGTCTTCATTGAATACTCTTCACTATCCTCTCCATTCATGACCATGGCACAGAAGACACAGTCCTTTCCTTCTACAGCAATCATTCCATGAGGAGTGGATGAGTTGTAGTAGATGCTGTCACCTTCATGTAAGACTTCTTTGTTTGAACCCACCTGTACCAAGAGTGCTCCAGAGAGGACCAAGTCGAATTCCTGTCCAGAGTGCTTTGTAAGGTGGATAGGCTGCTGCTGAAGTTCATCTGAATACTCGTACCTTACCCAATATGGTTCTGCAAGCTTATTTTTGAACTTAGGAGCCATGTTCATGATATCGATTCCAGCTTCCTTGGCTGTCTGCTGGCCCATACCCTTTCTTGTTACTGTATAGGATGTAAGAGTTGAAGAATGTCCTTCAAGAAGATCAGTAATATCAATTCCAAAGGCCAAGGCACATTTATGAATAAATG
>CAMEQB010000149.1 GCA_945932505.1 uncultured Spirochaetales bacterium | reverse complement strand
GCCGAAAGTAAGGAGGGTGGAGAGAGGAATGGAAGTCTTAGAAATCTGAGCGATAAGATTGAGTTTATTATCTATATCTTCTTTCTCCACTCCGTTTATGAGAAAGGCGAGAGTAATAAAGTTCTTAGTCTTTTCTCTTTCTACGCTGGATGGAACGGGTGAGAGTATATAAGAAAGCCTAGATATTTCGTCCATCTTCATAAACTTCAAAGATGAAGGGCCATCTAGTCTTAAGAAAGAGGTGTTGTCTCTTACAATTCCAAGCTTTATAAGAGTGGAGAGAGTATATGTAGTGGAATTGATCAGATCTTCTTCCTTTCTCCATGGAAAGAGAGAAGTGTAGGCGGGAGATGTTATAAATCTCTCATAACGCTTTGAGATGCAACCTGCACTAATTAATGAGAATAAGAAATGGAAGAAAGAAGAGGAGTAATTTCCTCTCTTTTCTTCGCCACTTCCAAATAAAGGGTAAGCAGAAATAATTCTTTTACCCCTTTCTGTAACGGACATACCACAAACTAGGCCCAAGTCTTCATATAAACGCCTATTCTCCAGATCTCCTCCTTTAAGGAAGAAAAGGGAGAGGGGTAGGGACATGGACAAAGGGAGTAGAGATAGAATTCTATCTTCGTTACGCTTAAGAAAGAGTTTGAATTTCTCTTCTCCTCCTCCGTAGTACAACGCAGAGAGGTTCATCTCACATCCTCCTTGATGATTGAGTAGGAATAACCTTGCTCTGAAAGGAACTTCTGACGGTTGGAAGCAAACTCTTCTTCTTGACTATACTCGGTTACGATAGTATAGAAGTGGCTGTCACGAGCCTTTGGCCTTAAGATTCTACCCAGTCTCTGGGCTTCTTCCTGCCTGCTCCCGAAGCTTCCGGATATTTCAATAGCTACAGAAGCGTCTGGTAAGTCTACTGCAAAGTTTGCAACTTTACTTACTATCATTACTTTTTCTTCTCCGCTACGGAACTTGTCATAGAGCTCGTCCCTCTTCTTATTGGAAGTTGTACCTGTAATAATAGGGTAGCCGAAGTGGTCTCTGAATACTTGAAGCTGCTCCAGGTACTGGCCGATGATCAGAATCGATTCGCCTTCATGCTTTTTCAGGATAGCTTCGGCAACTTTTATCTTTAAAGGATTCTGGCTTGCGATTCTATATTTTTCTTTCTTTGGTGCCAGTGCATACTCCAATTCCATAGTGTGTGGAAGTGGAATTCTAACTTCATGGCAATATGCTTTGGCTATAAAACCTTTTTGTGTCAATTCCGCCCAAGGAGTATCGAAACGTTTTGGGCCTACAAGAGAGAACACTTCGTCTTCTCTTCCGTCTTCCCTTATGAGAGTTGCCGTCAAACCAAGCCTATATATAGACTGAAGCTCAGCTGTAATTCTAAATACAGGAGCCGGAAGCATATGGACTTCGTCATATATTACCAGCCCCCAGTTGTTCTCAGAAAATATGGAGAAATGAGGGTAAACTGGCTCAGTCTCTTCTTTGTCATCGCTCTTAGTTCTGTATGTCAGTACTTGGTAAGTACAGACTGTTACAGGCTTTATAGTTTTTGTTTCACCTGAATACTCTCCTATCTGATCAGGAGTGAGAGTAGTCTTATCCAAAAGCTCCCTGATCCACTGGTGTACACTGGAGACGTTAGGGCATAGGATGAGGGTGTTTGTCTTAAGAGTTACAGCCGTTTCTATTCCTACAATAGTTTTTCCAGATCCACAAGGCAGAACGATTGTTCCATATCCCCCGGAGGAGAGAAAAGCGTCTACGCTTTCCTTCTGGTAGTCTCTGATCTCTACGTTATCTTTCAGCTCGAACTCTAATCTACTTCCCTTCTTTAATGGAATTCTGTCATCAACAGGAAAGCCCATCTTCACCATCTTGGCTTTTACTGTACCTCTATCAAGCTTCGAGATAAGAAAGTAGTTGCCTTCGCCTTTTTTTAGGTATTTCTTGAGAGTAGGCTCGGAAAGGAGTGTGAGAAAGAACCTTTCTCTCTTTACAGAGAGTCGTAGGTTGTCTTGATCCTCTTCTGTAAGAATAAACTCACCATAGCGGGAAGCGGTATCTTCAATAAAGAATATTACTCTCTCGTCGATTTCATATCTGGACCATTTCTTAAGTCTTGAGATTATCTCATTACTATCCAGACCGGAAGAAACAGCATTCCAAAGCGTCAAGGGAGACAGTGTATATGTGTGGATATGCTCTGGGCTTTTCACTAGGTCTGCAAAAGCTATGATATCATTTCTGCACTCTTCAAAAGAAGGAGAGTGCACATCAAGTAGCATTGTTTTATCTGACTGGACCATTAAGGGCTTATCGATCATATTTTGTCACACCTTCGTCTTAGTAGGAAATCAAGAATGACTGTGGCGGCCATTGCCTCCACAACCACGACAGCTCTCACTCCGATACATGGATCGTGTCTACCTTTTATAGTAAGTTCAATATCTTTCTTTTCATCACTGATTGTTTCCTGAGGGAAAGAGATGGATGGAGTGGGTTTAAAATATGTCTTGAATACGATCTGGTCTCCATTAGATATGCCACCAAGGATTCCTCCTGCATTGTTTGTCTCAAATAGAGGCTTATCACCATTCATTCTTATTTTGTCATTATTCTCTGAGCCTTTTTTTGATGAAGACGAGAAACCGGATCCTATTTCAAAGCCTTTTACTGCACCAAGTGAGAACATGGCATGGGCTAGAACTGCGTCCAACTTCTCGAAGGCAGGCTCTCCCAGCCCTGTGGGGACTCCGTCGATTCTACATTCGACTATGCTTCCCACACTGTCGCCTTCTCTCCTGGCTTCTTCTATCCTCTCCCTCATCATCTCTTCCCAGATGCCTTTGGGGGCATAGAGGGGAGGGAGAAAGGGTGGATTCCAAGTATCTATTTCAGCCTTTACTTCTCCCACGCCTACAAGACCAGCGTTGACAGAGACGCCGAAATGCTTTAATGCCATCTTTGCAAAAGCACCTGCAATTACTCTTGCTATGGTTTCTCTGCCACTGGATCTTCCACCGCCACGATAGTCACGTATGCCATACTTCTCTGTATAGGTATAATCAGCGTGCCCAGGCCTAAATGAGTGTGCAACATTTGAGTAATCTTTACTTCTCTGGTCTGTGTTTCTCACTATAACGGCAATAGGAGTACCTGTAGTTTTGTTTTCAAATACTCCTGATAAGATTTCTGGTTTGTCGCCTTCCTTACGCTGTGTAGAGAGAGAACTCTGTCCTGGTCTTCTTCTCTCTAAGTCAGATAGGAGTAAGTCGTAGTCCACTTCCACCATAGCTGGCATTCCATCTATTACTACACCCAAGGCCTCTCCATGGGACTCGCCGAAGGTGGTGAATGAGAATATCTTTCCGAAAGTATTACTGGACATAGTTGTTCTCCTTTAGGATAGAGAAAATAAAGTCTTCTGTTTCTTTTTTATCTCTATATGGACCAAGATCGATGACTAGGTCTGCTTCTTTTTCATAGATTGCATTTCGCCTCTCATAAAGAAGAGAGAAGGAATACTCTGGACTTTCTTTGTCGAGGAATGCAGGAATGCCATGCTTAAGTATTACTTCAAGCATATCTTTTTCGTTTCTCTTCAAATAGATTATCTTGCCGTTCTCATGTAAGAGAGATAGAAGGGGGGAGTTGTCTGAAGCTCCACCACCGAGAGAAATAATAAATGGAGAGTCACTATGGGAAGAGATATAAGAATAGACAGCCTCCACTTCTTTTCTCATAAAGGCTTCCTTTCCCTCTCTCCTGTAATATTCTCTTACACTTTCGCCTCCAAGAGTCTCCAGGATCAAGTCATCGGAGTCAGAAGACTCCACATTGATTCTTGAGGCAATGCGAGAAGCAAAGGTTGTCTTACCTGAGTGCTTGATTCCAACAAAAAATAGATTGTTCTTTAATTCCTGCATGATGGAATAGTTTATCAGATT
>CAMEQB010000148.1 GCA_945932505.1 uncultured Spirochaetales bacterium | reverse complement strand
TATCACACAGTATATGAAGATTATGTAGGTTATGTACTTCCTGGTGCAATCAATGCAGGAAAGAAATTTGTACGCTTTTTCTCCAAGTGGGAGGCAAATAGGTGTTCTACATTTATCGCACCCACAGGAAAAGTTGAGAAACTTCTGAGAAGCTATGGAATAAAAGGAAGAATAGATGTGGTTCCTACAGGTATCGACATGTCACGCTTCAAGATAGAAGTAAAAGACGAATGGAAAAAAGAGACACTGTCGCATCTTGGTATTCCTGAAGACAATGATATTCTTATATATGTAGGCAGACTCGGAAAAGAGAAGAATATCTCGGAAGTACTGTCCTACATAGCAAAAATAAACAATGACCACCTCTCTTTCTTAATTGTAGGAGATGGTCCATATAGAAAAGAGTTGGAAGAAGAAGCAGAGAAGCTCTCCCTCAAGGCTCCTAAAGTCGTCTTTGCAGGCATGGTGGATCCAAAAGAGGTGGCTTCTTGGTACACTCTTGGTTCTCTTTTTGTCAACGCTTCCACTAGTGAAACACAAGGTCTTACGTATGTAGAAGCTCTCGCTTCCGGAGTCCCACTTCTATGCAGAAAAGACCCAGCATTGGATGATGTAGTAAAGGAAGGGTACAATGGCTGGCAATGGGAAGGCGATGAAGATTTCTTATCGAGGCTCAACTTTTATCTTTCGCTGAGCGAGGAAGAGAAAAAACAGCTAAGCAAGAACGCAAAAGAAAGCAGTAATCTCTACTCTTCTGCTCTTTTTGCAGAAAAAGCAGAGCAACTCTACTTGGAGCTCATTGAGAAGAAATAAGGCATTTATTTCTATATTTTGTCGCTTCAACAAATACCTATAGAAATGGCCAGATGATAAGTCTGGCCATAGGAGTAGGTATTTTTTCGCTCTTATTCTTCAGCCTGAGCAAGTCTTCTTCTCTTTGCTGTCTGGATGCTTTCCTTAATGACAGGTCCTGCCGTCTGAATAAGAATGACGATGATGAGGACCAAGCCCTGGAATGTATCCTGGATATCGACACTGAGAGAAGGAATGGAAACAATGATAAAGTTGATGGTTGTATAAGAGAGAGCTCCAAAGAGAACACCAAGAAGCTTTCCTCTTCCACCAGACATACTGATTCCTCCCAATACAACAGCAGCGATAGCATACATTTCGTAGCTCTGACCAGAAGAAGCTGGAGTGATGTTTCCAATCTTACAAGCCTGAAGGAATGATGCTACACCAACAAGAAGGCCTGTAATGACGAATACAGATACCTTTACGAATGTTGTGTTGATACCGGAGAGGTGGGCACTCTTCTCGTTTGAACCCACAGCATAAACACTCTTACCATATTTTGTCTTCTTGCTGATGATTACAAATAGAACAACCATCAATAAGAATACGAATGTGATATAAGGAATTGAGAAACCACCGATCTGAAGCTTTCCTGTTCCAAACTGCATTCTCAAGAAGTTATACTTGCTGTTAGTTCTAAGCATAGCAAACTGGCTGGAGTTGGATCCTGTAATGGCTGAGTCCATTGTTCTTACAACAGAGAGAGTAAGGGATCTATAGATCAACATAGTACCCAGTGTGACGATAAACGGAGGCATCTTAGCCAGTCCTACCAATAGTCCGTTTATAAGACCGCAGAGTCCACCGACGATGAGAGCTGTAAGAATCATGACAGCAATAGAGTTAGTCATGTTGAAAGCTACTATCGTCGCACTTGTAGTCAAAACAAGAGAGGAACCGATTGAGAGGTCGATCTGTCCTGTTATGATTACCAATGCCATACCAAGAGCCATTGTTCCTACGATACAAGTATTCTGGGAACCAAGAATAGCAGCGATATGACTCCACTTGAAAGAGTTGCCGTTGGCGCTGATAGCGATAGCATAGACTATCATGACAATGAACATGACAATTATAAATGAGTACTGGGACCAGGCTTTTCCGATTCCTTTTTTCAATTTCTTTGCATCCATATCTTAACCTCTCTTTGCTCCGGTGGAGTATGCCATGACCACCTGCTCTGTAACATCTTTATGATCGAGAATTGCAGCTATTTCGCCTTCATAGAATACGACACATCTATCTGCAACTTTCTGGACTTCAGGTATTTCCAGCGTATTTATTATTACCGTCTGTCCCTGTTTTGCGAACTCAAGAATCAACCTATAGATTTCACTCTTGGCTCCCACGTCTACACCTTGTGTAGGGTTATCAAACAAAAGCACTTCAGCACCTGTGTTGAGCCAACGTGCAAGGAATACCTTCTGTTGGTTACCGCCACTCAGGGAAGCAATACCCAAGGAGCTGTTTTCTGCTTTGATCTTAAGTTTTTCTTTTTGCTTCTGATACTTCTCTTCTTCCTTTTTATCGTTAATAAACTGATGTCTCTTTGATAATACATGCTCGGAAGTATAGAAGTTTTCGAGAATAGAGAGATCAGGAATTACAGAGTTCTCTTTTCTGTTTGCAGGGAGCATAGAGACTCTATTTTTCATAAAGGTTCCTATTTTTCCTGTAATCTTCTTTCCGTTTACTTCTATATATCCACCTTCATTAGGAAGAACGCCGAACATTGTCTGCATCAGTTCGCTTGCCCCTGAGCCTGCAAGACCTGTAAAAGCCAAGATCTCTCCCCTTCTTACAGAGAGGTTTACCTTTTTAAAGCCGTGACCCGAGTAGTTATGGAGCTTAAGAATCTCATCTCCCAACTCTCTAGGCTCATAGTAGTCTGCATCCACGTAGTTCACACCTACCATGTCGGAAGTAAGCTTCTGAGCATCCACGTCCTTAATATTTCCACTTGATATAAACTGTCCGTTTCTAAATACAGTGTATCTATCTGCAATAGCAAATATTTCAGGCATCTTATGAGAAATGAAGACAAAGCTCTTTCCTGTCTTTTTAAGTCTGTTAAGAATACCGAAAAGATGATCTATTTCATCGTTGGACAGAGCTGTAGTAGGCTCATCCAAAATCAAAAGCTTTGCATCTGAATACAATGCCTTACAAATCTCCAAAAGCTGTTTCTCACTGGTCTTAAGATTACTTACCATCTCAGATGGGTTCATCTCTACCCCCAAGCTTTCAAAGAGTTCTTTTGTCTTTTTTATCTGCTCCTTTTCGTCAATCAGACCAAGTTTTGTCTTAAGCTCTTTTCTGAGAAAGATATTGTCTGCAACGGAAAGGTCGTTGATCACGTTTAGTTCCTGATGGACAAATGATATACCTGCATTTTCCATCTCTTTGATGGTTGGAGTAACATACTCCTTGCCCATAAATATTATTTTACCACTGTCGGCGGGGATGACTCCTGTAAGGATATTCATCAATGTAGATTTTCCCGCACCATTTTCTCCAAGAAGGGCGTGTACCTCCCCTTCCTCCATCTCGAAATGGACGTCACTAAGGGCTTTTGAGCCTCCGAAAGACTTGGAAATATGATTCATCTCGAGAATTTTTGCCATTATATGCTCCCGTTTCAAAATAGACGGATGTACCTTTCGATACACCCGTCGTTAATCATTTGGTTATGACTTAATGTCCGAGGAATCCTTCGTACTGGTTGACGTTCTGGCGGTTTACGATCCAGACAGGTTCTGTGTCGACATCGCCATTCTTGTATGTCCAGTTGCCGTTGAGGTAGTCGACCATCTTGTCGATGACGCTCTTCATCATTGATGGGCTGAAGTATACACTCATCATGTTGTCGAAGTACTGATCAGCAATCTTAGCCTGCTCAGACTTTCCACTCATGACATCATAGAGTTCCTGCATACCACCGATAGCAGAGATATAAACGTTGAGGGACTCAAGCTTTGCCTTTGTAGCAGCAGAGAGTGAAGAACCTTCGATAAGGTTAAGCATACCGAATGTCATCTCATCGTCCATTGAGTAGATGTAGAGGTTTGTGTCAGCCTTTGCTACGATTTCGTCAAGCTTCTGCTCGAGGTAGTCATAAGCACCGTCTGCAGACCAGTTACATACAAC
>CAMEQB010000147.1 GCA_945932505.1 uncultured Spirochaetales bacterium | reverse complement strand
ATTTTTCTCTCGAGGGAGTAGGAGCGCCAAAAGCGGGCCCGTCAACATACTGGAGTAATCCTGGCGAGCCGTAATTCCGAGACTCATGTCGATCTGGCATGGGGACTACTCTTGGCCAATCTGCATAATCTAAATACTTGAGGTAAAAAATGGATTGGAGACTCTTGATTCTTAACAGTATCTTTCTTGGTTTTGGACTGGCATTGGACGCATTCAGTGTATCGGTGGCAGACGCCATGGCAAACCCTGGGATGAAAAAAAGAAGAAAATTTTCCATTGCCCTGACATTCGCTGTTTTTCAGACTATGATGCCTCTAATTGGCTGGATTTGTGTAAAAACCATAGCAGATAAATTCACCATCTTTCAGAAAGCAGTACCATATATCGCCCTTATCCTTTTGGCATATATCGGAATCAAAATGATAATCGAATCAAGAAAAGGTGGAGAAGAAGAAAACGAAGGAGTAGCAGCCCTGACATTCGCCACACTGATGATCCAAGGGATCGCAACAAGTATCGATGCTCTCTCTGTTGGATTCGCCATCGCCGACTACTCTTCCCTGGAGGCCCTCGTTTCAACACTAATCATCGGTATCACTACATTTATTATATGTATCTTCGGCCTTGAACTTGGAAAGAAAGTTGGAAAAGCCTTCTCTGACAAAGCAACACTTTTTGGTGGCTGTATACTAATTATCATCGGATTGGAAATATTCATAAAAGGAGTATTCTTCTAGAGAAATCCCCCCAGACTAACTGAGGGGAGGAGTTGTGATTCCGTTAAATCCTATATTCTTTTCTCTGTTTCTCCATCAAAGAGATATACACTTTCAAAAGGAATAGAGAACTCGATGTCGCTATCCATTTCCGGAGTATCATGAGGGTTGACTTTAAGGATAGATTTCTCTCCCTGAATATCAACATAAACGTTTGTGTTATCACCAAGGAGCTCAGTAAGCTCTACACTTGCCTTAATGGAGAGGCTGTTTTCAGCCTTTCCTAGAACAATTGCTTCTGGTCTGAAACCGAATACAATCTCTTTTCCTTCATACTTGGCAGCCTTGTCTCCAAGCTTCTCTGAAAGATCAAGGGTATTCTTTCCAATAGTAATCTTGCCCTTCTTCAAGGTTGCTCTAACGAAGTTCATTGGAGGCTCGCCGATGAATCCAGCAACAAAGACATTGACAGGATTGAAATATAAGTCGTAAGGAGTTCCTACCTGCTGGATATATCCTTCCTTCATTACGACGATCCTGTCAGCCATAGTCATAGCTTCTGTCTGGTCGTGTGTAACATAGATTGTAGTTGCACCTGTCTTATTGTGGATATCTGTGATCTCACTACGCATTGTTACACGCTGCTTGGCATCCAGGTTGGAGAGAGGCTCGTCCATCAAGAAGATACCGACCTTTCTGATGATAGCTCTACCTACAGCGACTCTCTGTCTCTGTCCACCGGAGAGAGCCTTTGGAAGTCTGTCCAAATAATCTGTAAGGCCAAGGATACCTGCTACATTCTTTACTTTTTTCTCAATGATATCTTCATCGATTCCCTGGAGGGTAAGTCCGAATGCCAAGTTATCGTAGACTGTCATCTGAGGATAGAGTGCATAGCTCTGGAATACCATTGCAATTCCTCGATCCCTTGGACCTTTTTCGTTGGCTCTTACACCATCAATGAGGAAATCACCCTTACTGATATCCTCCAAACCAGCAATCATTCTAAGTGTAGTTGACTTTCCACAACCGGAAGGACCGACAAACACTATAAATTCGCCTTTTTCAATCTCAAGATTGAAATCATGCACTGCATGGAAGCCATTAGGGTAGATCTTATTTATGTCCTTAAGAGACAGGTATGCCATTTCAGACTCCTCCTTCTACTTTTTTCTTTGCATCGGCGATTATTCTCATTGCCATGTGCTTCATCCATAAGAAAAGCATCTCAAAAGCCATGTAGAATATGCCGAAGAATATCGGTTCGACACCGAACACGACTCTGTCGTTGTTACCACTGGTACCAACAAAGTTGATACCTTGGTATGTAAAATAAACACATCCGGTTACAAGAAGCGCATACAGCACATTGTAAATCAGACTTCTAAAACTCTTTTTAGGGAACATCATCCACTTATCATTGGAACCTTCCGGATTTGCAAGAAAACGATAGAGATTATTCTCAAGTATATCTTTTACAAATCCCATGCCTAAGGCAGTTACAGCAAAAAGATCCAAGTTGGATGGAATGTACATTCCCAATCCCCAAACAAAGAAGTAACAGACTACTCCACTAAACCAAAATTTAATAAAGAGGGCCTTGAAAGTAGGAGAAATATTAATCTTAGATTTCGACTTATACTTCTTCAGTTCCTCTTCAGAGTAGGAGGGGGTGTTTTCCTTGTTTGCATTTACAAGGTCATCCACAGCCTCTGTCTTAATACGGTAGATATCTTCCCCCTTCTCCTTCTTCATTATTCTCTATTACTCCTCACCAGAAATATCCAAAGCTTCCATCTGATCATATCCGTCGATATCTACAGCAGTATTGATCTTGCCAAGAAGCTTCTTGAATACAGGGCTGAGTGCTGTAAGCACTACAGACACAACAAGAAGAATCATGTGAGTACCGAGAACAGATGCAGCCTTTGCAATATATGCTGTACCAGCATTTACTACAATTGGGTTTGATTCTCTGAATACAGCATCATAAATGAGATTTCTATAACTGAAATCACAGAATATGATGGCTGCTACCATCAGGAAGAAGAGAATAAGCATAGGCTTATTGACTTTCTTTCTGTGAGGGAAGGCATTGAGGTATGTAACAAGGCTAAGAATAGAGAAAAGCATTGTCACAAAACCAAACAATCCCATTCCTGGTCCCTGAATCTTAGCAGTAGTGTTTGAAATATATGTAAGATTCAAAGCATAGTAGAGGAATGTAATTACGAATGCAATGAGACCGATTCTCTGAGGATTGCGCTTGATAGCGACTACCTTCTTTCTGAACCACTCTTTTAATCCTTTATTCTGGGCCATATTATTTACCCTCCCTGATTGCATTTGTGGTTTCTTTATCGAAGAAGTGCATTCTATCGAAAGAGACCTTGATCTCATCATTCATCTTATAGTCACACCAGCCCTTGAGCTTACCTGTGAGCTTCATTCCTTTCTTTCCTCCGACCATGATATTTCCATGAACCAAAGTATTCATACCGAGGTTTTCGTTTGAGAATACTTTTATAGGAACATCATTTCCAAGGACTACGTTCTCTGGTCTAACACCAAGAACAATCTGCTTTCCATTATAAGAAGCGAGAGTTGCCTTTTCTTTATCTGAAAGAGGGACTGAGAAGCCTTCGCCTTCAAGCCTGTCACCCTTTACAGTTACATCCAAGAAGTTCATTGGAGGCAGTCCGATGAATCCCGCAACAAAGAGGTTTGCCGGTGTATCATAGAGCTCGAGAGGAGTTCCAATCTGTTGAACATGTCCCATAGACATACAGACGATTCTATCTGCAAGTGTCAAAGCTTCTGTCTGGTCATGAGTGACATAGAGCATAGTTGCCTTAAGTCTCTTATGGAGAAGAAGGATTTCTCTACGTGTAGATCCTCTGAGTTTTGCATCCAAGTTGGAAAGAGGTTCGTCGAATAAGAATACTTTTGGTGTTCTTACGATGGCTCTTCCCATGGCGACTCTCTGTCTCTGTCCACCAGAGAGCTGAGATGGCTTCTTGTTTAGCTGAGTGGTGAGGTTAAGAATCTCTGCTGCAGCCAATACCTTCTTATGTATGACATTTGGATCCTCTTTTCTGAGAGTAAGAGAGAATGCCATATTCTCATATACTGTCATATGACCATAGAGGGCATAGTTCTGGAATACCATTGCCATGTCTCTGTCTTTGGCTGGAGTCTGAGTAATATCCTTGCCATCAAGAAGAAGTTTACCGTTGGAGATATCTTCCAAACCTGCAACCATTCTGAGAGTAGTAGACTTACCACAACCGGAAGGTCCTACAAGGACAATCAATTCACCATCTTTTACATCCAAGTTAAAGTCGAAGACTGCCTGGACATTGTTATCATATATTTTATCAATATGCTGTAAG
>CAMEQB010000146.1 GCA_945932505.1 uncultured Spirochaetales bacterium | reverse complement strand
GCATAATGCCTTGCGACACGCTTTGAATATAAAAGTATCTGGTATATGATATCCGGAGTAGGAAAAACTATAGATTAGTTCTCGGTCTTCTGATCCATTTCTTTTGCTTTTTTTAAAAAGGCTTCCACATATTTTCCTACAGCTTCTTCTATAGTCAGATCCCTATAGATATTAGTTATCTCCTGCATTAAATCCAAAGGAACAACCATATCTGATGAATTATTTACATAAAGTGAAGCCAACTGGTCTATGGCATCAAGAGAAGAATACCGATCTTTAAGGTCCTCAATAGCCAATAAGTCTTTTGAGAGTCTCTTTGAACCCTTGTACGAAAGGTAGTTGTGGACAATTCTTAGTACTGCAGAAAGAGACAAGGCGAAAAATGTCATTACTGCTATGGCTCCAACTGCTCCTAATCTATCAACTAGGCCATAGATGTCACGCCATTTTTTAAGGACTACTACCATTACAAAGTAGACTGTTGCATACAAGAAATATGGTATAAGAGACAAAAGACTGTCGAAATATGTCAAAATACGTGAATTTTCAACGCATAAAAAGAGGATGATAGTAAGAATAGGGCAGATGACATGAAGCCCAAGATTCATGCCTGTGACGGCTACTTTTCCCATTTTTGGAAGAATAATGGAAAAGGCGAAGACAAGCGTCATGTTTACAGAAAGAGTTCCACAATAAAGGAGCCTGTCAACCCACTTGGGAAGTCGGTACCATCGATTTCTCAGGCTATCCACTGCATATGGCAGAATACATATTGCTCCTGCTGCGGCAACCAGATTGGAGTTTACTGTAAAGAGCATGAAGACTCTTCTTCCTCTCTCCGGAGTAATGTTATCTGGAATAGTCAGAAGTCCTATGACTACTGATGCCAAAACAAAGATAAAGATCACTGCAGACATAATAAGTGCAAATGCACTTTTCACCCTATTTTTTGATACTATTCTGGATATTGACTGGTGTTTTATCATTTTATATTCCTCTTTTCCCTAATTATTCCAATAGCAGTCAGAATGCCGTATAAAGCCGCTACTCCCAAAGAATAGAAGATGATGAAGCCTATTATAAAGAGAGGATGCAGATACTATTCCTATAATATGAACTAGCCCCATTGGTTGGAGTTGGTGAGACCACTCTGCAAAAACAAACATAATTCCTCCAGTAATCACTACATGATATGAATTAATTGCCTAAAAATATACACTAAAAAGCAAAGTGTAAAGTAAAAATTACACGTCAAATCCAAATCTCATAGAAATACCGAATTTAGGCATTACTGTTGAAATCTTATTCGCATCCTCTGTTTCCATATCCAAGTGCTTCTCTACAGCTTTCGGATTATGAATCATCGTCACCCCGCCAAATATGTTGATCTGAATGGTTGTAGTGGAGGAAGAGATTGTCCCCTCCGGAATAAGAGTAAGACCGATTTCTGCATCCAAAGCAAAAGAAAGAAGTCTTTTTGATGAAGTGGAGTGGATTCCTGTTAGTTCATCATCCCATAATACTCCCCATACTTCTTTTGCTTCGTCAAAGTTCATCATGTTCAAAAGTGCTACTTTCTGCCATCTCATGACACCAAGTGCAATCTTTGAGTAAGGAGTGACCCAACCTTTTGAATCTTGAGATGAGAACTCATATTTTAGTCCAAGGAAGAAACTGTCATAGGCTCTTTTAAATCTAGGTTCCGTCGAGAGTGTATCGTCTGTTTCTTCTATCCACGTCTTAAAGGCTGGGTTTCCGGATATATATCTTGTTTCAGTCGTGATGAGAAGGGGCATGTCTGTTATAGGGAACTCCAATCCAATGAAGTAGAATTGAGTGTTCATCATTCCTACTTTCCCGACATCGACAAAAACATTGTTTTCATTCCACTTGCTTTCATTGAAGAACGACAATACATCGAAGGCTATTGTTCCAAATCCATATCGGGAACTGAGATAAGTGTAGTAATCGAGTTTTACAGTTCCTGTATTAATTTCCATAGCTAAAACAGGTCCATAGGCATACTTTCTGTAAAGTTTCTGTGTAAGCCAATCAGACTCTGTCTTGGCCCAAGTGTATCCTATTGAGGCGGTCAGAATATCTCTTGATCCATCTGTAAGCCTTAAGCTAAAATTCAGGGTATCACTGTTTTCAAAACTGAATGCATTCCTGCTTTCATTCTCTACTGCTCCGAAGAGTATGGTTTTCTCCAGATACACTATAGGTAATCCGAAACCTAACATGGCGTTGAAAGTAGGATAGAACACATTCGTATCACTGTCATAATCAACATAAACACGAGAGATACCTTTGATAGTATGAAGAGTGTTCTGCAGTATTTCGTAATGTTGGTTTCCAACTATAGAAACGCCTCCTTCAAGAGTTGCATAAAGCAAGAATCGGTTTGAAAAATTAATATCCAAAGGAAGTGACAGCAATATCTCAGTCACGTCATATCTGCCTTGTAACGGATCCCCATGTCCACCATCATCACTCTTTTTTGAATAATCGTGGATATCCCAGCCCTCTCTCCAACCTCTGTTTGTGAAGGCCAGCATATTAACCTTCACTTCATAAGCTGGAGCAGAGATAGAGAAGTGCTCTGAAAATGATAGTTGGTCGTCAAAATTATAGCTTAAGCCACCGATGGCGAAAGTATCATTACCCATCCCCATTGAAAAACCTGAAGGGATATAGTTTTTCCCTTCTTTAAACCCAGACAGAGGTAAGGAAAATAAAAGAGAAGAAGAGAGAACCAATAAGAGCAATAATGTTATTTTTCTTTTCATATGACAGTCCTTTCTTATATATAAAACTTTTGCTCTTTTGGCATCAAGGAAAAGAATCTTAAAATGTTTTGTTCAATTTGGTTTTTACACTTTTTTTTGTATTCATGATAACAATATATTATTGTTTTGAAATACAATGCAAATAATTCCATAGTCGTGTAATATACAAAGTATAGGAAAAAGAAGAATGAAAATTAAACAGAAGACAAAGAATTGGATTGTGCTGATATCCGCCATCTCTCTTTTCTTTTTCTTTTATATTTTCTTTGCCTTGATGCTTGAAAAAAATGTAAGGAACAATGTAAGTGGTGGAACCTTATCCATGGCGTCTTCTTTCCTAAGGAGTGAATCAAAGAATATAGACGAGAGGATTTACAGCCTTTCTGATGATTCATCGAATACGGGGAATATCTACTCATTAGATGGAGATTACATTAAGTGTGGAAATGAAAAAGGGACTGAGATAGAATTGTCTTCTTTTTTTGATCTTGAAAACCCTCTGATTTCCAGTGTTTCAATCTCTCTTCCTGGAAAATGGACTTGGGAGAAGGGTAGTGTCTCTAGTGGCGACATAGCTATTTCTTTCAGTCTTGAAAAGACAGGGCTTGAGATTATTTATTATCTCTCTTCAAGCTATCTTGCTTCTTCTCAGGAAAGGGGAATCTCGCTTGTTGTGAGGAACATGATATACGTTGCCATTCTGTTTATTACATTTATAGTCGGGATGGCTATATATACTTTCAACAGGGAGCCATTTGCTGAAAATAAAAATAAAAAGACTATCGATAGAATACTATCTGCAGTTACAGAGGATTTTGTGTTCCTTGTAGTGGTGGATGTAAAGACAAGGACTGAGAAAGTATTCTTCGTATCAAATGGCCCACGCCCAAAGTGGGCTGGCAAAGACAAGATAAAATACGATGACAACATAAGAGAATATGCCGAGAAAGTCGTAGCACCCGAAGATAGAGATAGGTTCCTTGAGACGACAGAGTTCGATTCTCTCATGAATTACTTTAAGAAATCTAGGAATGTGGTTTCTATAGAATATGATGTGATCATTGACGGAGAGAGGAGACGATACCAAGGAGAGTTTACTTTCAGTACTCTAGATCCTGAAGGTGTCAAGATCTATATAGGAGTAAGAGACATAACTAAAATAGAAAAGGAGAGGACCGAATACAACAGAAAGCTTATGTCTGCCTTGGCGGAAGCTGAAGAAGCCAACAAGGGAAAGAGCTACTTCCTTTTCAATATGTCCCACGATATCAGGACACCGCTAAATGCTGTCATTGGGTATTCAGAGCTGGCAAAGAAACACTTGGATGATAA
>CAMEQB010000145.1 GCA_945932505.1 uncultured Spirochaetales bacterium | reverse complement strand
TGCAAGGGTGGACAGAGTATAGGCTGTGTATTCTTTGTTTTTAAATACTCCTACCATGGGTACATCAAAGAGATCCATTTCTGCGATAGTAAATTTAGGCAATACAGGTTTATCCTTTTTTTCTTTCATTTCGTTCCTCCATTAAAACCATAACCATAAAAGGAGGTGCCAGACAGGGGCAAAAGAGGACACTTTTCAAAGTTTTTTCTGATTCCTAACAAGAAAAAACTGCCAGGCAATACCTGACAGTCCATCGTTACCAGCTTCCGCCACCTCCACCGGAGAATCCACCACCAGAGAATCCTGAGGAGGAGAATCCGCCGCCTCCAGGTGTTGTGGAGCCTGTGGAATTGAATACGGCAGTAGAATAAGAAGAAGAGCAGGAGTGGAAGAGGATGTAATATGTAAACCATCCGTTCTGCCAGCCTGGGCCATAGAACCATGTAGGCTGAGGCATATCCATATCCAGATTCTCTCCCTTAGTCTTAAGGCCTAAGGCAAGAGCATAAGCCATGTGTGTACCCCAGTTTTTCTTATCTTCTTCTGTTGGCTTTGTTTTTCCTTCCAAGAGAGAGGAGAGGTAGTTTCTGTATTCAACGCACTCTTTTAGTTTCTCATTTCCTTCGTCGCTCTTTTTATCCATCAGTCCTGATACAGCCATTCCAATGATAAACATAAAGTATGATGTAATAACAGAGGATAGAGTAAAGAAGGAAAGCTGAGCTTCATGAACTAACAGAATGTTAAATAGCAAGCCCAAAAGAAGAACTATAACTATAAGTACTGAAACAATAACCTTAGAACTCTTATTCCATATCTTTCCACTTTCGCTATATAGAGCGAAGACTAGAGCAGTTAAGAATGATGGGATGATAAAACACAGAACCATCAATAAAGAAAGTAGTCCTGGGTGGCGCTGAGAGAAAAGGATAGCAGATGCGATAGCGCATAAAAATCCAAGAGAAAGGAATATTCCTTGTAGTATTACGCTCTTTCTCTCTCTATGATTCTTGTTCTCTTTTGTCAGGTTCTTCATGACTTTAGATACAAAATCATTGGCAAAACCATGATTTACCATTTCTTCCATAGTCACTTCATCTTTGAAGAATACAGAGTCGAAGAGGGCTCTTTCACTCTCCTTAGATGTGCTGTCGAGATCCTTGAGCTTAGTGAAAGTGAAAGAAGACTTATCATTCTTTTTCTTGCCCTCTGTCTCTCTGACAGTGAGCCTTCCTTCTTCAGCCCATTTGAAGATCATTGCAAAGCCTTCTTTCTCTACAGAGGCGCTTTGGTCGATAATAAAGCCTGCTTCCATTGGGTTTATGCCCTCAGGAGGAGTATTTCTCTTTCCTAATGTATCGAGAGGCTTGTCTTTTCCATAAAGAGTCCAGGTGATAAAAGCAGAGAGAGTAAAGATAAATGCAATGATTAAGCCAATGGTGACAAATGGCTTGGAGTTATCGGAAGGAGAAGCCCAGCCTTTCCAATAACCTTCATCCATCTCCACTCTTAGAGTAATGGAGGAATAGGGAAGGAGAAGCTCTTTTTCACCTTTAAGGACAGTGTTGTTGCTGGAGAGGGTGGAACTACCGCTTCTTGTTCCACCTTCTTTTCCTTCAGTAACCCATATCCTATCTTTTTCTACAGGCTTCGGGAGAGTAATTGACCAAGTTATATTCTTGATGGAAGTGTCCCAAGCAGGAGAGACGATATTATAGTAAAGCTCGTCATATCCCTCAGTCCTGTTGTAATCGAGACGATATCTATATTGAATCTTGTATGTTTCGTTGTCTCTTGCATACTCTTTTGGGTCCCCAAGGGTGAGACGCAGCACTCCGTCTTCTTTCTCTGTCTTATAAAGGGAAGTTGCACTTATATCCTCTATATCGGCCTCTACTTTGTCGAAAGAGTTTCCATTAGGGTTGTCGAATGTGTACTGGATATCTCTGTAGATACCGTGGCACTTCTCAAGAAACCTTACATCCAACGTCTCTGTGATGTTCAGCCATCCATCTTTATCAGCCTTGATATTTATATCGTAGCTTTCTATTTCATAGTTTGCCGCCCATATAGTCATTACAAAAAACGACAAAAGTAATAATGAAATTAACTTCTTCATCATAATTGACCTCGTGTTCAATTATATAAGTATATGCTTCTAATGGAAAGATAGGGGTTTTTTATGTTATTCTCTCTTTCATGAAAAAAGTAATGGTCGGAATGTCAGGAGGAATAGACTCCTCTGTTGCAGCATATTTATTAAAGAAAGCGGGTTATGAAGTGGAGGGCGTTACAATGCTTATTTGGAAGAAAGACAATAAGCTTACTCCTGCTCCTTCTTCTAACTCTTGTTATAATCCAAGAGAAGAGGATGAACTCGTAGAGACTAAAGAAATCTGTGAGAAACTGGGGATCGTCCACCATACAGTAGATCTTAAAGACCTTTATGAGACTACAGTCTTGAAGAATTTCAAAAGTGAGTATCTTAATGGCCGTACTCCTAATCCATGTATCTGGTGCAATACTCTTATTAAGTTCGGCGCCATGGTTGAAAGCTCCCGTCGTCTCTTTGACTTCGATTACTTTGCAACCGGTCATTATGCAAGAGTTGAGAGAGGGGAGAATGGAAGAATGCAGCTATTGAAGGCTGTAGACTTAAAGAAAGACCAGTCTTACTTTCTTTCCCGTCTCTCTCAGGATCAGCTTTCTTCCATCATCTTCCCTCTTGGTTCTATGACTAAGGAAGATGTAAGAAAAATCGATGTTGAATTGGGGCTTCATAGAGAAGGCATGGATGAGAGCCAAGACTTCTATAGTGGCGATTATACTGACCTATTGGATGTAGAAGACAGGAAAGGAAAGATCATCCTCTCCGATACTGGAAAAGTCATCGGAACACATAATGGTTTCTGGCACTATACAATAGGGCAGAGAAAGGGTCTTGGCATTGCTTACTCCGAGCCTTTGTATGTAGTGGCATTGGATAGTAAGAGAAACGAAGTAATCGTCGGAACAGAGAAAGCTACAAGAGAGACAAAGGTCGTTGCTTTAAATGCCAATTGGATCGGAGACGAAGACTTCGAGAAAGGCAAAGTCTATAGTGCAAAGATCCGTTCCACAAGCCCAGGCCTCGATGCCTATGCCACTAAGACTCCTGATGGCTTTGAACTGGAGTTTATAAACCCTGTGAAGGCTGCAACCCCAGGCCAGAGCGCTGTAGTATATGACGGGGATAGAGTAATAGCCAGCGGAGTCATTGAGAGAGCAGAGTGATGATAGATCAAATTATTCTATGAATGAAGCCCGTAGAAAATGCGGGCTTCTTCCATAAATGTTTTTTGTCAAAAAAGTGTCTAGAAAGCGAAAGCGTAACCTATCTTGGTTCCGAATAATCCTACTAGAGGTAATAATCCTTCTCCAGAGGTAATATAAGAGAAACTTCCTTCTTTGCTATCAATATTGTAAGAATAAAGTACAGTCGGAATTTGAGCTTCGATAAATATCCTTCCACCCTTGGAGAAGTTAAATGCATATCTTATTTTTCCATAGAGAATGGAACCTAGAACATTATTCTCGAATAGATTGAGATAGAGCCCCTGAACATTTATTCCCAAATCCAAATCATGTTTCTCTGATGTGATCAAATCAAAAGATCCATATGTATTTACTGCAGCGAAAAGAGTAATGCTGTCTTTAAGGTTTTTTAATACATTGTCCGGGTTCGATACCATCGCTTCGATAAATAGATTTGGGAAACCAGATTCGATTCCTCCTCCGATTTCCCATCTTGAGATATCTCTTCCATACTCAATCTTTGTAGTAAAAATACCAGTAGAGATAGAAATATGGTTTTCTTTTGGTTTTGCTATATCTTCAGCAAAAAGACCTGAAACAAAAAATAAAACACAAAATGTCAAAGCTATGAGTTTCTTCATGCCTATAATCTAAGCTATGATTCTTCCTCTTACAATTGGACATTTTGTGTCTTTTGTTTATCAGAGAACTTCAATAAGTTCGTAGTCTCTTGTTCCGATTCCGATTTTTTCTGCATACTCCAGTCCATGCTTCCAGTCTGTATCTGGGTGAAGATCATGGAAGTGGTCGTGGGAGTGCTCCTTTAGGTCTCCCAGAGCAGATGAGGAGAGAATAGGAGCGGCATTGACTTTATCTGCACAAGCCTGGTCGATTGC
>CAMEQB010000144.1 GCA_945932505.1 uncultured Spirochaetales bacterium | reverse complement strand
ATGGAATTCTGTTTTATACCTAAATCGCACCAAAGATAGCGAAAAAGGAAAGAAAACAAGACCAAATAGATATCCCTCTTTGGTATACCTCCAACACCACTTTATTTTATTCCAAAGATTCTCCTTCATTAAGCTTAGACCTTTCTTTCTTTCACTTCACCATCCACAAAGTCATATACCTTGTCAGAATATGGGGTAAGACGCTCATCGTGGGTAGCGATGATAGTCACTATGTCATTCTTCTCTGTTATGTCTTTAAATAGTTCGATTACAGAAATAGCAGTCTTACTGTCCAAGTTTGCTGTGGGTTCATCAGCAAGAAGAACTTTCGGATCCTTTAATAGTGCCCTGGCAATGGCTACGCGCTGTCTCTGTCCTCCTGATAGATCCGAAGCCTTCCTCTTCTTCAACTCCAAAATCCCCAGTTCATTCATTATCTCTTCTGCTTTGGGATAATACTCCTTCTCATTCTTTCTATCTTTTTTATTTCCTACACGGACAGAAAGGAGAATATTGTCCCATACTGAAAGATGATCGAGGATCAGGAAGTCCTGAAACACCATTCCGATTTCCTTAAATCGGAAGGAACATAGTTCTTTTTCAGACAAAGTATTGAGAGTATATTCGTCCACAACAATCTCTCCTGAAGTAGCGGTGATCATTCCTCCGATTACCTTCAATGCAGTAGATTTCCCTGATCCGCTTGGCCCCATGAAAAGAGTGACAGAGCCATTATTGCATTCAATATTTGCATTTTTTAAAGCATGGACAACTTCTTTCCCGACAAAGTAATCCTTACTTACATCATTAGTTTTTACCATATTGTCTCCTACTTAAGTCTTTCAAAAAGATCTCTGAAGGTTTCTTCTGTGAATGCTCCGTAATCGTTATCAAAACCACCGGTGGCAACAGTCTCCTTGAAAGCGATTTGTGAAACTCCTATTCCTCCTAAAATAGATGGCACATAGAAAGCTTCAGTTGTCGGGATTCTGTTCCCATCTATCTCTTTCCAATTCAATACCCAACGACAGTACAGAACTCTGCCCTTTGAATGAAGAATCTTTCTTGCCCAGCCGTCAAATTCTTCTAGTTCGATTCTGACATCTTCTTCTTTCGCCTTGAAGACTACTTTCCTCTCACTCTGCTCTTCCACTGTATAGTTTTCACATACAATTACTCCACCTGTCATTTCAGGCCGGAAAGCAGGAATGTTGAATAGCGTCAAAGAAACATATTCCCCAGTCAATAGTCTTCCTTGACAGATCTTTTTGTCAGTGAAAAATAAAAGGTCTGAAGAGGATTGATTAAAATAAATAGTGTCATGTTTTCCTTTGTCATAATAGAGATAGCTGTTTTTTCCCATCGTCTCCACGTCTCTCGATATTTCAACTTTATTATCGAAGGAGAAGGCGCCTATAAGTTTATTCTTCACTAGATCAGCCATTTCATAGTATGAGACATCAGGATAAAAAAGCTCAAATACACCTGCATACAGAGAAATGGAGGCTAAAAGAATAAGAGTCAGGACAATAAACTTTTTCATGCTTTCTTCTCCTTTTTCTCATCAAGAGACAACATGACGAAATTGAAGAGAAACATCACTCCCACAAAGAACAGGGAAATATAAGACATATATGTAGAAAACCTCTTCCATACTCCTTTCATCGAGTAATTACCTCTAAGAGTATATAGATCTCTGAAATATACTGACTTTCCCTTTACAAGCTGTGGCCCAAGGGGTGCATAAAACTTCAGTATAAAACTACATAAAAGAATAACTAGAGCAGAGACAACAGCGACAAATCCGATCAAGAGGCAAGACTCCACAAATAGAAGGAGAGATAGTTTAGCCCTGCTCATTCCCAAGTCCCTATACAGCTTAAACTCCTTTCGTCTTACTTCATAAATGGAAACAGCTAAAAAAACAAAGGCCATACACAAAAGAGGAACGGCACGCTTGGTAAATTCGTATAGAAATATAACCGGAGTGTTGAACCTGTCAACTTCGTTGACCAATTCAATGTCTTTATATCTTTCATTGAAAAGAGCTATGACATCATTTCGGTACACATCGGCTTTAAAATCATAGTAATACCAATCGCTGAGAGAGCGCCTGGTTGTTTTTTTGCTGTCTACTATATACAGATACTTTGTGTATCCGTTTTCAATTCCTTCTTCTTTTAGTCCACAGTCTTCCACCAATACTCTCAATAACTTCCCGAAATCAGTACCATCCTTGACGTCGAACTCTATTCTTCCGTAGTAGTTTTCGAGGCTTACGTTTTGGTATGAAGCAATCTCTTTGTAGACACTTTCAGAACACAATGCTTCATGGGAGTTGATATATAAATTCAAAGCCCTCTCATCATCAACGATCAGATCATAATCGAGAGAGCCTTTCCTCTCGGTGCAAATACTCACATCACCCTTTGGAACATATTCACTTAATACCAAGACTTCTTTTCCACACAAAGAGGGAGACATGACCGCGTCCAAATACATTCTTTCGTCCCCTTCACCTTCAAGGTAGATGGAAAGAGAGGGATATCTCACTCTTATGTCGGTTATACAATCATCCATCATCCCGGAAGCCTTTTTTAAGGCATCAATAAATACATCGGACGAAGAGAAAGGAGCATATAACAATGCGTCTCCCTTCACCATTGCCTTTTCTTTGTAGTCATAGCTGGAATACATATTGTCGAGGATGGATAAGAATACGGAAGAGAAACAAACCAAAACAATCAACAGAAAAAGCAGAAACGAATACTTTTTGAAGTATTTCTTAAAAGAGAGCAATAATGCTTTTTGTCCTTTCATTTTCCCCTCCTTTTGCTGCCTTCAAAAGAGGTATGAGTGTTGACGAAAGTATAAACAGAAAGAAGAACAATCAATACAAAAGAAATAATTAGAACGCTCAAGGGAACACTTAGGAACCTGATTGTACGATCTACAGTAACAAAGAACACTGGTTCAGTTTTGAGAAATCTTTGGAATTCTTTAATTCCTGCATAGAACCCCAGGGAACCAAACAGGAGAGTCGGAATAATTATCGGGAGATACAATCTCAAGACAATGGATTTTTTTGAACTGCCCGAAGCATAAAGGAGCAGCGTCGTCTTATCTTCATAATCAAGAAGCCTTTTGACGACACTCCACCCCATAAAGAGTATTACGATGCCCATTAACCCAAAGAGGCATCTCCCTACTATTTCCAGTGTAGTCATAAAGCTGTAGAACCTATCCAAGCTCAAAGAGAGCTTGAATGTACTGTCGACAGAAAGAGGCTGTCCTGTCTTTGCTATTACATTCTTCAATGCTTTTTCATTTCCACCACGGATCCATATATTCTGGTAAGAAACAGGTACTATCTCTGTTTTTACTCTTCCTTTTTTTGCTGCAATAGAGGAAAAGAGGTCATCATACTCTTCATTTGGAGGGAAGGATTCTTTATAAATACTGAAAATAGAGGTGAAATACTCAATATCAAGAAACATAAAGACAGGATCATCGGATCGAAATCTCTCTATCCTCTCCCCTTCTCTTATTTCTGTCTTATAATCCTTTTCAGGAGCACGGAAGAATCCTGCTATAGGTACACTCAATACTCCTCCATCAAAAGCATTACGTCCTCTACAAGAAACTAGCAGCGTCACTTCCTTGTCTGTCTCGTTTATTTCCAGAGAGTTCTTTATAGCTTCCGAGAGATACACTCCTTTCTCTCCTGTCAGGCCATAGAACTCGAAGCCTTCTTCTTTGTAGAAATCCAATAGAAGACCAGAATCCACGCCATAAATTGCATCATTGTAATATGGTGATGAATTCGAGCTACTAATGAGAAAATAATCAGACCCATCATTGCGTAGCCTCAAACCAATATTGTTCGTAGTTTTGTTGAGAAACCAGGAATCTTTTGTTTTTAGTTCTCCTTTGACTACATAGGTAAAATACGATTCGACGCAAGCGACGGGGAGAGAGCTGACTCCTCCCATCGAGTTCAGCTCATGGCAAATGTATTCTGCATTTTCAATAAAGTAATTAGTACTCACCGGAACTATACCATATGGCTCTCCGCCATTTCTTCCTATGGTATCGGAAGGAGAAATTACATAGTCTCCGATGTTGGCTTTATCTTCCAGATAGTAGACATTTTCTGTCTTCATAGCCCATATATAACCAGCAATTCCTAAAGAGAAAAA
>CAMEQB010000143.1 GCA_945932505.1 uncultured Spirochaetales bacterium | reverse complement strand
ACTACAGATTATCTTGAAAAAAATGGATGGAACTGCACTCTTTGGAAGGTAGGCCACGCTTTTGCAAAGATCAAGATCAGAGAGATCAAAGGCATCTTCGGAGGCGAGCTTGCAGGCCACTACTACTTCCAGGATTTCGGCAACTGCGATAGCGGTGTTCTTGCTTCCCTCTTGGTCCTCCATGTAGTCGAGGACCTGAAGAAGGAAGGAAAGAAACTATCAGATCTCCTTTCTGAAATCGTGACATATGCTAACTCCAGAGAGACAAACTTCAAGCTCGAAAACAAGGATGGAGCTATTGATGCTCTCTATAAGAAGTATGCTCCAGGAGCTGATAAAGTCATGGACTTCGATGGATATAGGATCGAATACAGCGACTGGTGGTTCAATGTACGTAAGTCAAACACAGAACCATACTTGAGAATCGTAGCTGAAGCAAAAGACGAGAATCTTCTGAAAGAGAAGATGGAAGAAATCTCAGCCATCATTCATCAGTTCAACTAACGTGATGCCACCTTCGGGTGGCATTTACTTTTCTCTTTTTGTTGAAAATATCAAACATTTATATATTCAAATTTTTACATATTGAAATAATTTTATTTTAGTGCAACTATTATTACATGGGTGCATACTTAACTTTATTGGTTTCTAAAGACGTATCCCAGGAAGAATGGGATCCTATATTTAAAGAAAGCGTCAAAATGCTTGATGCTTTCCCTTTGGCTATGGAAAAGACAAAAGTAATAAGGGGATATCCTTTTAACTGCCTAGTTAAGGCAAAGTATAGAGAGGGCTCCGATTATTGGGAAACATGTGGTAATTATGACCAAATGGACTCTGCTGAGACCCAATATTTTCCAAGGTACGTAAAAGGCTATGATGGCGTTGTTCCAGATGTAATAGATCCACTATTTAAGAGGTATAACTATAAGATCGACAATAGCTTCTATGTATTTGGGAACAAAATACAAATGTGCTCTTATGGACTATATCTATTGGCAATAGCCATGATGGTAGAGCATAAGCTACCAGGTAGAGCATATACTTATGGCGATATCTATATTCCCCAAATAGAGAGAGCCGTGGAAGTTGCCAATAGAGTTCTCGATTATCATATTTCTCTTCCTGATACTTTCTCCGTCCAAAAGCTATTTACGAGAATCAACGCTTTTCCTATTTCAGAAATAGAAAAGCTGACGCTGATAAAAAGTGAAGCACGCTTTTTGTGGACAGATGAAGTATGGAATTTCATTGAGAAAAACTTCTCTAAAAAAGCAATAGAAGTGTTTTCGAAATAAAGCAGGACTATGCATCAGAGAAACAATGAGGAGAACTATAATGAGCGACAATAATTCTCAAAAAGAAAAAATGTCTGATGACGATAAAAAAGTATTTAGAAGCATCTTGAAAGAAACAGAAGAGTATCGGAATGACAGAGATTACTTGGCCCTAAGCAAGGCGAGCATGGAAGATAGAATCGAGTTTCTTTCAGAGTGGAGTTTGGACCACTCGGCCTGTTTTGTTGATAAACTTTGGGAGTTGATGGTATTAAAAACTCAGTGTGATTTAGAAGAGTTCTTTCTAATTTATACCATATTGACGAAAATAGATTGGAAGTTTGGATACAGTTCTTTCTATATTCGTTTGCTTATTCAAGGAACAGGTATTAGAAAGCTAATCGAAGATTAATTATCATAATCAACCATTACTGTTAATAATAACATTTTTATTATAAAATGTCAGAATAAATAGTGACCATTCATGCCTTTTCAATTATTATCGGGGCATGAATATTATCAAAAAAGCATATTGCAGAGCCTTTCAATTCTGTTTCTGGGTTGTATACCCACTCCTTCCCTACAGGGAACCTGAGCTAGTTGAGAATGGTCTTGAGGGCCTATCTTCTGTCATCAAAAAAGAAAATAAACACCATCCATTAGTCGTAACAGACCAAGGTGTAAAGAAGGTAGGTCTCTTGGATAAAGTCACATCAGTTCTTGATGAAAGGAACATCGTCTACTCAGTATACTCAGATGTTGTTGCAAACCCGACTACAGAGAATGTTGAGAAGGCTTTGATTAAATATAAAGAAGAAGGCTGCGACTCTATTATCGCCATTGGCGGAGGATCCTCAATAGACACGGCGAAGGCTTTGGGAGCAAGAGTTGCAAATCCAAAGAAGCCTCTTTCCAAGATGAAGGGAATCCTGAGAGTAAGGAAGAGAATACCTCTACTTATCGCCATCCCAACAACTGCAGGAACTGGCAGTGAAACTACTCTTGCTTCTGTCATCGTAGATAAAGAGACAAGGCATAAGTACGCTATCAACGACTTTCCTTTAATTCCACGTTATGCCCTCTTGGATCCAGAGATGACTAGGTCTCTTCCTCCGACATTAACGTCCACTACAGGTATGGATGCTCTCACGCATGCCGTAGAAGCATATATCGGGAAATCAAACCACAAAATGACCAAGATTGAAGCAAAGATTGCAGTGAGACTAATCATAGGAAATATAGAGAGAGCCTATAAAGACGGGAACGATATGGAGGCAAGAGCAGCTATGCTAAGGGCTTCTTATCTTGCAGGATGCTCCTTTACCCGTTCCTATGTAGGTTACGTCCATGCTGTAGCACACTCTTTGGGAGGAAAATACAACATCCCTCATGGATATGCAAACGCTGTCATTCTCCCTACTGTCCTTGATAGCTATAGACCAGGAATCGACAAGAAGTTATGGAAACTGGCAATCGCTGCAAACCTGGCTGACGAGTTGACTCCTGTCAAAGCTGGAGCAGATGCATTTATGGATAAAATTAAAAGCCTCAATAAGGAGTTTGGCATTCCATCTGTAATACCAGAGATAAAAGACGAGGATATTACTCAGCTTTCAAAGTACGCAGATAAAGAAGCAAACCCTCTTTATCCTGTTCCTAAACTCATGAATGCCAAAGAACTCAGTGTGTTCTATAATAAGCTAAAGGGCTGATTATGCAGAAAGAGAAAATACACAATATAGTTGAAAAACAAAAAGCATTCTTTCTCTCTGGCGCTACGCTAGACGTGAAGGAGAGAATAAAAAACTTAAAAAAACTTCATGAAGCCGTCGTAAACAATGAAGAAAAGTTAAGGGCAGCATTGAAAAAAGACCTAGGGAAAAGTTCTTTTGAAAGCGATATGTGTGAAGTAAGACTTACAGAGAGTGAGATTTCTTACATGATTTCCCACACAAAACGTTTCTCAAAAGACAAGAGCGTCTACACTCCCCTAGCCCAGTTTCACTCTCATAGTTATATCCACTACACTCCCTACGGCAATGTACTTATCATGAGCCCATGGAATTATCCTGTTCTTCTGACTCTTGAGCCCTTGGCTGATGCACTGGCAGCTGGAAACACTGTAGTACTTAAGTCTTCTCTCTATAGTCCCGAGACAACGAAAGTCATGAAGGAGATGATCGAGAACACCTTCCCAGAAGAACTTGTTGCCTATGTAGACGGAGGAAGAGAAGAAAACCAGGCGCTGCTGGATGAGAAGTTCGACTATATCTTCTTTACAGGTAGTAAACATGTGGGACGCTTTGTTATGGAGAAAGCCTCCAAAAACCTTACTCCCGTTACACTGGAATTAGGAGGAAAGTCACCAGTAGTCGTAGAAAAAGATGCAGATATTCCCCTCGCCGCCCGACGTATTGTATTTGGTAAGTTTCTAAACTGTGGACAGACTTGTGTAGCTCCCGATTACATTCTTGTAGAGAGAAGTATAAAAGATAGTCTGGTAGAGGGTATAAAGAAGGAGATAGTAAGGCAGTTTGGTGACAAGCCTCTCAATAATCCTGATTACGGAAAGATAATTAATCAAAAGCACTTTGACCGTATTCTATCTCTCATCGACAGTAATAAAGTAGTTTTTGGAGGAAGCATCAATAAAGATACTCTCCAGATAGAACCGACTGTAATGGTTGATGTAAATGGAGAAGACAGCGTCATGCAGGAAGAAATCTTCGGCCCTGTCCTCCCGATACTCGAGTATACAAAAACAGAAGACGCCATCAAATTCATTCAAAATAGAGAGCATCCTCTTGCCTTCTATGTATTCTCAAAGCCCAAAAATGCAAAAAGAATTATGGAAAGAATTGGCTTTGGAGGAGGATGTATCAACGACACCATCATTCATCTGGCAACCAGTGAAATGGGCTTCGGAGGCTTTGG
>CAMEQB010000142.1 GCA_945932505.1 uncultured Spirochaetales bacterium | reverse complement strand
CTTCTTGCCATCAAGGATGCCAACAGCAACAAAGACCTTGTGGGCGACACACTCACAACATACCTCGTCGACTACAGAGGATATGGTTATATCGGTATCAACGCTAACCTCGTAAACGTAGGCGGCGATCCAGCTAGTGATGCTTCCAAGAACCTTAGAAAGGGTATCATGACTGTCCTCTCTGTCTACAGAGAAACAGTTATCAACTCTTACTATGGCGACAGAGCTTCCGTCATCCAGTACCCAATCTCCAACACATCTTGGGCTGCTCCTCAGCCAACAGATGTCGGTTACCAGATTGCTTACTCCAGAGATGTCAACGGTAATTCTATCTACGATGCAAGCATGAACGACGAGCAGAAGTATGAAGCAGCTCTCCAGGCTGCAGTAGGCTTCTTCCAGGCTGCTGGTTATACATGGGATGGATCTAAGTTCACAGCTGCTCCAGAAGGAGCTAAGATGGTTTACGAGTTCCTCGTTCCAGGTTCTGGTGAGCAGGATCACCCAGCTTATGGTATCGCAGTTGGTGCTTCTGAAGCTCTTGCAAAGATCGGTATCACACTCATGGTCAACGACTGTACTTCCACAACATGGAACAACGCTCTCGAAGCTAACACAGCAGAACTCTGGTGTGCTGCTTGGCAGAGCACAGTAGACCCAGATATGTACCAGGTCTATCACTCAACAAATGCTGATGGTAAGGGAACTAACTCTAACCACTATCAGATAAAGGATGCTGATCTTGATGCTCTCATCATCGCTGGACGTGGTTCTTCTGACACAGACTTCAGAAAGGCTACATACAAGCAGGCTATGGAAATCATCATGGATTGGGGCGTAGAACTTCCTACATATCAGAGAAAGGACTGCTACGTAACATCCTCTAAGAGAATCGACAACAGCACAATGCCTAAAGATATGACTCCATATTGGGGATGGGCTGCTGAAATCGACACTCTTGATGTTAAATAAGTTTTTCCTATAAAACTTTGGGGCTTCCTTCAAAAAGAGGGGGGCCCTTTTTTAGTTAAATCATTGTTTTGAAATAATTTGATAATTGTTATTTTTTTACAATTTCTTTGTATTTCGTTTGACCACATATTAAATTTAAGTTAGGCTAAGGTGTACGCCTCTCGACCCAATACGGGTCATGAGTGTTTTTGTGCAAAAAAATAGGAGACAGGAGGACAAACGAGGTGCTGAAATATACTGTGAAACGTCTGTTGTACAGCGTAGTCATATTGTTTTTTGTAATGCTCATTGTCTATTCATTAATGTATAACATGCCTGGCAACTATCTCGAGACTAAGGCAAGGGAACTTGCTTCTAGACCAGGTGCCGGAAAGAGCTACACTGAATGGTTAAATGATTTGAATGCCCAATATGGTATGGATAAAGGAATCCTCAGAGGATACTTTATATGGTTAAAGACAGCCTTGACGGGTAATTGGGGCGATAGCTGGACATGGACTATCCCTGTAACACAGGAATTTCACAATACTGTTTGGTATAGTTTCATTCTTTCTTTGATTTCGTTTGTAGTTGAAATAGTTGTAGCTATTCCTCTTGGAATCATGGCGGCAAAGAAGCAATATTCTTTTGCAGACTACTTCACAACGGTCTTTGCCATGATATCGATTTCGCTCCCGACGTTCTTCTTAGCAACGCTGTTGAAATACGTATTCTCAGTCAAGCTTGGTTGGTTTGACCTATCCGGTATGCAGGGAAGAGATTATGCAGATCTTTCCCAGTGGGGTAAATTCCTGGATGTTGCAAAGCACTTTGTGCTTCCTGGCCTTACTCTCAGCATCCTCTCTATCGGTGGTCTTATGAGATACACAAGAACCAACATGCTTGAGGTTCTTAACTCAGACTATATCAGAACAGCCAGAGCAAAGGGTGTTCCAGAGAAGAAAGTCATCAGTAAGCATGCCTTTAGAAACACTCTTATTCCTCTTGTAACAACACTTGGCGGTTCTCTTCCAGGTCTCTTCTCAGGTGCTCTCATTACAGAGACATTGTTCTCTATCAGAGGAATAGGTTTCGCATCCTACAATTCAATGGTACAAGGAGATATTCCATTTGTAATGTTCTATCTCTCTTTCATATCGATTCTTACACTTTTGGGTAACTTGATTTCTGACCTTCTCTATGCTGTCGTAGACCCAAGAGTAAGGCTTAGTTGAGGAGGAATAGAATATGGCATCTTATAATCTCAACGAAGTTTTGAAGAAAAAGAAAAAAGGTGGATCAGAGACAAACGGGGAAGTTAAGCTTGACGACGTATCAAGAGTCAAAGTCCTTTCTCCTACAATGCAGGTCTTTAAGAGATTTATCAGAAACAGACTTGCTGTTTTTGGTTCAGTAGTCATTATTGTTCTCTTTGTGTTCTGTTTCCTTGGACCTCTTTTATATCCTTATGGACAGAAGCAGACTTTCTATAAATATGATTCAATCAACGTCAAATTTGGCGTTGCAACAGAGAATACTTCATACACAGGTTATGTCGTCGACCCATCTATTGCTGTTGATGTCAACGCCAATAGCTATATGACTACATATATCAAGGAACTCCTTGCCAACGGTAAGACAAGAACTAACAAACTTGCAGATGATGGTAATTTCTATCAGGTCGATATCCTCGGCGATAATGTTGTAGCTATGAGTCAAAGAGGGGATGTTAAGGCAGTTGCATCCTTCGGTTCTTCTGTGGTTGAAGTAGCTACTTACGATGCAGTCACAAGAAGTGTCAAATATAAAGGAGAAGAATTAGGAAGCGACTTTGAGAAGAAGGTAGCTTCTCTTAAAGGTAACAGTGGTAAGTTTACCCTCGATGGCGTAGAGTACTCATATAGACGTGGAACTGGTAAGAACTACATCATCTCCGCTTCAAAGGAAGGGTTTATCTACTCAGGTGCTCCTCTTTCAAGTGACTTTGAAGACAAAGCTGAAAAAGCAGAGCCAGGCGATGTGTTCTCTTCTGATGGAATAGAATATGTAGTCGTCGTCAACGGTGACACAAAGACTGCCTATAGAGTAGGAGAGGCTAGAATCGCAAAAGTCTTCACTACTTATGTAATCGACTTATATGACAACTCAGTTAAGGTAACTGACGAGTTCAGAAACAACGCACTTCTTTCTGCTTACACAACAGGAAAGTTTACAGCTGACGGCAAAAACTTTACTCTCGTCGATCATGATGATGTTTTGACAATCTATGATGAGAGTGGAAAGGAGTATGGAGAGTTCTCAAACTTCATCATAAGAAGATCAAATGGTGACGATACTATCGAGTATGAGGCAAAAGTCCATATCAGAGAAGCAATCGAAGATATGCAGGACAAAGGCCTTCAGACAAGTCAGTTTACAACTAGACTTCCTCAGCAGACTGCTGACGGCCAGTATGCTTATGATGAGAATGGTGCTCTTCTTTATGATGACGAAAGCGAAGTAAGAGTAAAGCAGACTGATAGAAACTACGAACTTTGGGCTAACCAGGTTTCATATGTCATCGATAGATTCGCTGCTCCTTCCTTGACTCATATTCTCGGAACAGATGGTGATGGTTTTGACGTTTTTGCCCGTGTCATGTATGGCGGAAGAGTCTCATTGATGGTCGGCTTTGTCGTTGTATTAATCGAGCTTTTGATCGGTGTCATCATGGGTGGCCTTGCCGGTTACTATGGTGGCTGGGTCGACAACATCATCATGCGTGCAGTAGATGTATTCTATTGTCTTCCTTCTATGCCTATCATGATTATACTCGGTGGTATCATGGACGCTATGAGAATGGACGTTTACAGAAGACTCTTTATCATGATGATCGCTCTCGGAATCATGGGTTGGGCAGGAGTTGCCAGACTTGTCAGAGGCCAGATCCTTTCCTTCAGAGAACAGGAGTTTATGATTGCTGCAGAAGCAACAGGAATCAAGGTAAAAGACAGAATCTTCAAACATCTTATTCCAAACGTCATGCCTCAGCTCATCGTAAGTGCAACAATGGGTATTGGTGGAACAATCCTTACAGAGTCCACACTCTCATTCTTGGGTCTCGGTGTAAAGCACCCATTGGCTACTTGGGGTACAATGATCAACAGTGTATCTTCAGCTTCCGCTATGGCTCACTATGCATATATCTGGATTCCTGTAGGTCTTTTGATTTCCTTCACTGTAATTGCATTCAACTTTATCGGTGATGGTCTGAGAGACGCTTACGATCCAAAGGGAAAGAGGTGATTTATGTCAGATAACAAACACACATCATATATTTCTGGTAA
>CAMEQB010000141.1 GCA_945932505.1 uncultured Spirochaetales bacterium | reverse complement strand
CAGTTCCCTATCGGATTCATTGGTGAATTGATCTTCGGTTAAAGGAGTAGAATAGTATGGAAAATTTTGCACTTCTATTTCATGGTTTCCAGGTAGTATTCACACTCCAGAATATCGGAGCATGTCTCTTGGGAGCTTTCTTGGGACTTATTGTAGGCGCTATGCCTGGAATCGGAAGCCTTGCAGGTGTTGCACTTCTTCTTCCTCTTACTTATAAGTTCAACCCGACCACAGCCATCGTTCTCTTGGGCGCCCTCTATTATTCAAACATGTATGGCGGAGCATTCTCAGCCATTCTCTTGAATATCCCTGGTGACAGCCCTGCTGTTATGACAGCTCTTGATGGTTACCCGATGGCAACTGTAAGAAAGAGACCTGGACAGGCACTCTTTACTGCAAACCTCGCTTCTTGTATCGGTGGTACCATCGGTATGCTTATCTTGGCTTTCTTGGGCCCTGCACTGGCTGACGCTGGTCTTCACTTCGGGCCTGCAGAAATGACGATCCTTCTTCTTGTGGCTATGACAAGTATCGGATGGCTTGTGGGATCTAATCCGACCAACGGTGTTGTCTTGACACTTCTTGGTATCCTCATTGCATCTATCGGTATGGACTTGCAGTCTGGTTCACCTAGATTCAACTTCGGCAACGTATACCTTCTTGGTGGAGTAAAGTTCATTCCATTCGTCATCGGTACTGTAGGTTTTGCACAGGTCATGAAGCTGATGGACGAGAAGGATGAGAAGGCAAAGGAAAGCGGCATTACAGAGCGTCTAACAATCCGTGGAAGCTTATTGAGCCTACATGATGTAAAGAGAATTCTTCCTCCAGCTATCAGATCTGGTATTCTTGGAACCTTTGTAGGTGTTCTTCCAGGTGCTGGTGCAACCACAGGTGCATTCCTTGGTTACGCTGTACAGAGAGCGTTCAAGAACGAGGAACCACTAGGAACAGGTGCTATGGAAGGTATCGCTGCTTGTGAAGCTGCAAACAACGCAGCTGCTGCAGGTGCATTTGCTCCTCTCTTGGCTCTCGGTATTCCTGGTAGTGGAACTGGTGCTGTTCTTCTTGGTGGTCTTATGATGTGGGGTCTCAACCCTGGTCCACTCTTGTTCCAGAACGAACCAGACTTCGCTTGGGGACTCATCGCTTCTCTCTTTATTGCAAACATCTTCGCTCTTATGATTGCACTTGGTGTCATTCCAATGCTTCTGAAGATTCTTGCAGTTCCAGTAAAAGTCTTGATTCCTATCATTACAGTCGTTTGTATTGTCGGTTCTTACTCCGATACATACTCATTCTATGGCGTAATCATAATGCTTATCAGTGGTGTCTGCGGCTACTTGTTTGAGAAGAGCGGATACTCAACGGCACCGATGTTACTGTCATTCGTATTGGCACCGCTTTTGGAAGATAATATGAGAAAGGCCTTCGTCATCTCTGGCGGAAGCACATCAAAAGTATTCTTTAACTCTGCCATCTCAACAGTTCTTACAATTGTCTTCTGTGTTCTGATTCTTACTCCAGTAATCCGCGCAATACTGAAGAAGACAGGAATTCTGAAGGACAAGAAAACAAAATAATAAACAACAAAAAGGAGAATAAAAAATGAAAAAGTTCGCAGCTATCGTACTCGCAGCACTTGTTGCAGTTGCACTTTTTGCAAACGGCTCCACAGAAGAAGCTTCTAGTGGATTCACACCAACCAAAGACGTATCTTGGGTCTGCACAAGTAAGCCAGGCGGAGGAAGTGATATCTTCACAACTCAGATCAAGGATGCTATGAAGGCTAACGGAATCACAAACGCAAATATCGTTACTGATTACATCACTGATGGTAGCGGCGAAGTTGGAAGACTTCAGGTTGCTACAACTAACAAGGCAAAGGCTGACTACACACTCTTGACATTCAACAGCGGCGACTTGATGCCAATGGTCAAGAATACAGACAACAGAGTCGAGAACTTCAGACCTCTTGCTATCATGGCTGTAGACAAGCAGCTCCTCTTCGTCGGCGAGCAGTCAAAGTACTCATCATGGCAGGAAGTCATGGATGCTCTAAAGAACGGTCAGAAGATCGTCATCGCAGGAAGTAAGGGCGACGATATCGAGACATATAACAAGCTCATTGCAGAACTTGGTGTTCCAGAGTCTCAGCTTTCTTATATTGCCAACGATGCTACATCCGGCGCCATCACATCTCTCCTCGGTGGCCATGTCGACCTCTGTATGTCAAAGCCAGCAGCTGCAGCTCAGTATGTTGAAGCTGGAAAGATGAAGCCAATCCTTGCTCTCAGCAACAATAGATTCTCTTCTGAGCTTCTCAAGGATGCTCCTACACTCTCAGAGTTCGGATACAACAATGTTGAAGTTCCTGTATGGAGAGGCGTAACAGCTCCTAAGGCTATGAGCGACAGCGCATATGCTTACTGGGCAGAGTGTCTCAAGAAGGCAAGTGAAACAGCTGAATTCAAGGCTTATCTCTCAAAGAACGGTCTTGAGCCAATGTATCTCTTCGGTGCAGAGGCAGAAGCTTATATGCTTGACTATCAGAAGACATATCTCGCTTCCATCGGCAAGTAAGAAATATTTAGCTTTTCTGGGGGGCGATTTGCCCCCCATAATAATTAAAGGAGTAAATGATGAAGAAGATTACTTTATTACATACAGTCAAAAGCATATATAATTCATTCCCCTCTCTTTTAGAGGATGCTCTAGGCGAAAAGATTAAGATGACAAATATCGTAGATGAGATCTTGATATCAAACACACTGGAAAAAGGTGAGTTTACATCTTGGAATAAAGAGAGACTCCTAGAAGATATGAGAGTGGCTGAGGAAGAAGATAGCGATCTCTTAGTTGTAACCTGTTCATCACTTACCCCTTATGTATTGGAAATGGCAGATAGAATTTCAAAGCCGCTTGTTACCATAGACAGTGCTATGTGCAGAACTGCTGCAGAAAAGGGGGAGAATATTCTTGTCCTTGCAACAGCAGCTACTACAGTTGGCCCAACAGTGGATAGAATAAAAATGGAGCTGGATAGAATCGGAAAGAAGGCTGTGCTCAATTATTCACTCCGTACCGATGCCATGGATGCTCTTAAGAGAGATGATATAGATGAGCACAATAGAATACTTTCAGAAGAAGCAGGGAAGTATATGGAATCTGATGTAGTAGTATTGGCTCAGGCAAGTATGGCACCTGCAAAAGAAAGCGTTGAGAGAGTAAAAGACTGGGTTGTCTTGACTTCTCCAGAGAGTTGTATTGAGGAGGTTAAGGCATTCTATGGAAAGAATTGAAAACCTACCACATATTGCATTTGGAACTTGGTCCATCGGTGGCGGTGACAGTTGGGGTAAGAATGATGAGAACGAATCTATCAACGCCCTTTCTGCTGCTATAGACCTTGGCTTCACTTATTTCGATACAGCCCCAGCTTATGGAAATGGATTATCTGAAACACTACTTGGAAAAGTAATAAAGGGTAGACGAGATAAAGTCTTTGTTGCAACTAAGTGTGGCTTGGAGTGGGGTGAAAGCGGCTCCATGCTGCATAAAGAGAGGGATGGCGTAAAGGTATGGAGAAACTTGAAGAGAGACGCCATCAAGAGACAGGTAGAAGCTTCTCTCAAGCGTCTCGATACTGATTATGTAGATGTTCTTCTGACTCACTGGCAGTGTCCCGTTGATCCTTTGGAGGAGACGATCAGAGCCATGGAGGACCTAAAGAGAGAGGGAAAGATTAGATCCTGGGGAAGTTGCAATAATACTCCAGAAAGCCTCTCAGGGTACTTTGAAAACGGTATGAAGCCTATTCTATTTCAAGAGAGATGGAGCCTCTTGGAGCGAAAGAATGATTATATATTGAAGATCGCTGAAGAGAGAGGAGTAATGTTCCAAGCTTATTCATCCATGGAGAGGGGGCTTTTGACAGGAAAAGTAAAACCCACGGATGAAGTGAAGGGGTCTGCAAAGAAGAGTGACAAGTGGTTTAGAAAAGAGAACATTGAGCGAGTAAATGAAGCTCTACAGCCATTAGTGCCATTATGTGAAAAGAATAATGTGCCGATGCACGTACTCCTTTCTTCCTATGCTCTCTCTCTTTCTCCTTCTTTCTCTCTTGTCATCGGAGCAAGAAGAGTAGAGCAGGTTGTTGATAACAGAAGCGTACTTTCCTTTAGTCTTTCCAAAGAAGATAAAGAAGAGATAACAAGATTATGGAAAGAACCAAAGGCGGTAGAGAATGATTAATAGAAGTATAGTATTATCTGCAATAGTCAAG
>CAMEQB010000140.1 GCA_945932505.1 uncultured Spirochaetales bacterium | reverse complement strand
AGTGCTGCAGACAGAAGCTTAAGGCTCCAGAATACAACTTCAAGAATCTTTTCTATCATGAATCATCACCTCCTCTCGTTCGTTAGACTTGAGAAGGCCATTGCCCCTCACCGAACGGGTGAGGTAACGTGCCGCCTACCGTTTTTGGCAGTGCCTGACACTAATATACAATATTTCTTGCCCTTGATAAAGAAATTCTTTTCATATTATTGAAATTTTATTTACATTTTCTCAGATTATCATTATATTCTTAACAGGGTGGCTACCAGCTGAAAGGATAAAAAGAAAATACAAATCTTTTATTCTCTCCTTTCACCCCAAAAATATAGTCTTCCCCGATTTGGAGAAGACCCTGGTACTTTACATTTCTTATTTGGTAGCCATCCTCTTTATTCTAAAGAATAAACCTTACAGTTTTAAAAGCTACAGGAGTAGAGCACATAACGCCTCTCTTTATTTCACTGTCTCCTGAGTAAGCAAGAAATCTACCAGGAGAAAGCTTAAAGACAGAGTTATCAAGAGAAACCATCTCTTCGCCTTCCAGCACTATTTCAAGAACAGTATGAGAAGGAAAGGTTTCTCCAGGAAAACCTTTCTCACTTGATAAGTGTGCTGATACCTTATACTTGGTTTCACCCTTTTCTCTACACTTATATTCCCCTATGTCATCGTCATATGGCTTAGAGTGATCCATAACAGAAATAACATCATCCATATGGGGAATGACACTAGAGTATGTTTCCAATTGGTCAAGAACATCAAAGATTAACACATCTCACCTCATAAACTCGTTTTCATTAAGAATAGTGAATACTACACCGAAGGTAGCACTCATACTTACTCTCCAGCCACTGGAAGAGAGGGAATCGAAGCCATTAGAGAAGTCTAAAGGCTTCTGAGCACTTAAGTCCAATTTAAAGTAGTAAGCATCATAGCGCTCCATCAGCCCGACGCCGAGAGATATAGAGTGCTGGCTAAAGAGAGAGTATTCCCTTTCTCCCCTCTTTCCATACTCAGCACTCCCATTGCCCTTAAGAAGCTTATAACGGCTATAGTTATAGAGAGCATAGGCATTGAAAGATACATATCTTTCTTTTGCCATCACTGTCATATACCTGATACCTATAGATGCATCTAACACGCTGTCATTAAGAAAGCCTAAAAATCCATTAGAAGTGGCTGTAATACTATCATTGCCATTATTGTATCCAAGTATGCTACCATAGCCAAAGCTACCTGTAAGCCCCAAACCTATATCTGCAACAGGGATAAATGTGGTCTCGATAGTAGGAACGAAGTGGGAGATATAAGCGCCATCGGCACTTACATTAAATCTATCATTGTAGCTCAGTACTTCTTTTTCATTTACTCCTGGGTAGAGTTTACCCCACTCTACTCCTCCACCAAAGAAGAACTGAGGACGAGCAAAGAGAGGAGAGATGACAAAGAGGAGAATAATCAAAAGAATAAGAATACGTTTCTTCATTTAGAGTAACCTCCAAAAGCATATCCACAGCCCACTCCTAGAGTGAAACGGGATGGTAGATTACTTCTCTCCAAGAAGTATTCTCCTTTAAATGGGAATCTGACAAAGTCAGAGCCATAACTAAGAGATAACTTAAGATAGATATAGTCATCAAAGTATATATCTGCCTGAGGCTCAAGAGAAATGCCAAGGCTAATAGATTCATAATCAAGTGTTGAGATTACTCCCTTCACTCCTAGTGATATATCGATATAATCCCAAGGGCGGGAACGGAAGATCATTCCACCAGAAATGCCGAGGTATGGTCTTTTTCCAAAGTCGACTTCGTCTCCGACGCTTCTAAATGGAATATCAAACGCGAGGTCTGCTGTAAGGCCGAACTTGGCTCCTAGATCCTCGTTCTTAAATGCATCTAAGCCAACCTTAACTGCGACTCCTTCTCTATTGGCATTATTATTTTTCTGAGGAAGAGTAAAGGAGCTAGTAAAGGCGTCAGCCATTACTGTGCCATGGAAATAGAGAGAAATAGTGTCGTAGTTCTGAGCATTATTGGCTGCAAATAGTGAGGTAAGAATTATAGAGAAGAGTAAAAACAAAGAGCATATCTTTTTCATATCATATCCTCACTTTTGCACCCAGTGCATAACGTAGGCCATTGGCGCTATCATAGAGATCCTTATATACATATCCCACCTCTCCATAGAGAGAGAACATTGAGAATATATTGAAGTCTATTCTAGCTCCCACGCTTCCAATAAAACCATTTCCACCTTCCGTATTGTTTATTCCTCCTCCGAAAGCAAAAGCAATATCAGAGAAGATAGAGAGAGATGGATAAAGATCCTTAAATATCTGGTATCCCTTAATAAAGAGAGACGTAGTATTGGCAACTATCACGTGAGAAGAAGGAATATGAGAGCCCCATATTCTTCTTTCTACAGCTCTCTGTGGAATATTCCTGCCCCAAGCTCCAATAACATCAAAGTCAGTTTCTACGTAGACTGAGAGAGCATCAAGGCCACTTGATGGGCCGAATGACATCTGGCTCATCTCCAAGAGAGTCATAGCAAAGCCAGCATTAAGATTAAGTGAGACGTAGTTGGAGCCTTTTTTATCACCCAGTGGCATCCAAGAAGGCATATACTTCACTCTTAAGCTTCCCCATAAGCCGTCTTTAGTCATCTCTGTCTCTTCTTTGAAGTTTAATACTACCCCAGCACCAAAGCCTGTATTCTTGAGTCTTCTGTTTCCGCCTACTTCTGGAACATAAGAGTATGAGGAGTATTTATCAATAAAGCGATCAGATTCATATTCAGTAAAGACACCATTATTATTGACAGGATTACTTAGCCAATTAAAGCGCTCATACGCGTTCTCGTAATCAACGAGAATAGAGAAATGAAGAGCAAGAATATCTTCACTCATATAGGGCTCTTCAATAAGAGTCTTAGAGAGATCTATGTCTGCATAGATATAATGCACTTGATACATTAAATCTGATCTCTCTGTAGTGAGGATCTCTCCACTCTCTGGAGAGACTTTCAAAAGCCTCTCTTTAATTCCTGATGATAGATTTAAGTTTACTGATAATCCATTCTCTTTCATAGCGCTGGATGGTGTCACTTTATAGACGTAATCAGCTTCTAAAGGAAAGAAGCCTCCCAGATACCCAGCGTTTCCACTATTAGACAATAAGTGAGCATCACTATTAACACTCAAAAGAGACTTTGAGAATGTTACAGCATAGAGAGAGAAAGAGAGTAAGAGGACTAAGACGATGACTATTGTTTTTTTAATACCTTTCATTCTTTTCCTCCTACAAATTAAAACTCATATATACTTCTCCGCTGGCACTCCAAAGAGAAGAAGAACTGAGACCTCGAGCCAGGTACCTTGTTCCTGTTACAGAGAATGATATAAGACCAAAGAGATTTAAGTTCCCTGATAAAGAAAGATAAGACTCATATGAATAATAGAAGCCGCTATTCTTCATATTTGCTATCTCTCCAAAATATAGATAGTTATTTAGGGAGATGGAAGCAGAAATGGAAGTCGAAGCATCATAAAGCTGAGGGCCAGCAAAGCTAAGAGAAAGTGTATCTGAGAGAACGCCTTTCAGTCTATTATTGTTCAGCTTCTCTTTAGGAACAACACGACCAAAAGTATAAGAGAAAGAGTTGGAGTGGGACGCAGTAATATTAAGCCATCTTAGATTTATTGACTGCTGAGTGTCTTTTATCTTAACACTCTCTCCTGCCGTTCCACTTATTCTATAGTAGTCGCTGAGCCTATTGCCGTTGGAGATAGAGTTCAGCATCCACCATGGCCCCATTTCAACTCCTACAGATACATTCATGCTATCGAGGCCCTCTACATCGTAAGAACGAGATAGAGTGAATCCAAGGCTAGCTATAAAGTTGTTTCTCTCTCCATATAACCATGGATAAGCGACTATTGCGTCTTTATCATTATATTTAAGGGAGCCGTCGCTATTTACAAAATAGAGAGAAGAAGGAACAGTGCTGACTAAGTTTTCCATCAAGTGGGAATACTTGGTATTAAGACTCCCCTTAAGTGTCCATTTCTCAAATTTCTGTGATAAAGAAATAGAAATAGAAGCAGAAGGCTTAAAGTAATATGCATTATTGTTATCTATCCAAGAGGAGGCGTCTTGTTTATCCCAAGAAGGAGATCCTGTCTTTAAGTCATACCCATAGTCTCTATCTCTCGTGACAGAAGAAGAGAAAGAGAAGACAAGATGAGCTTTATCATATTCATCCTCGTCCAGTATTGTTATATCCTTATTCTTTG
>CAMEQB010000139.1 GCA_945932505.1 uncultured Spirochaetales bacterium | reverse complement strand
GATCACTCCTTCACTATATAGAACGCCAAAATCCCGAAAACTGTCGCGTTTTTGGCGCCAGGAGGCTGTTTCACCACTGAATTTGACTCTGTTCCCTCAATAAAAGAGGAAAACCATTTATCTTCTTCCCTTACTCTACTTCTTTGACATCATCTCCTCTTATGACTATCATTTCTCCGTGTCACTTGAAATAGAAAAGAAAGAAATAGAACTTAACTACGATCATTTAGAGTTTTCATCAGTATCTCCGTCCTACTGTATAATAGGACAAGACAAGGCACTCGGCCTTTTAAGGCTTGGCCTATCTATGTCCAGACCAGGATACAATATCTTTGTCTCTGGAGATGATGGATCTGGAAGGCTTACAGCAATAAAAGAAGAAATAAAGAAGATAGAAGGCGATACTTCTTATCTCTTTGATGTGGCTTATCTTCATAACCAAAGTCATCATGACCGTCCCATCTGTTTCTGTTTTCCAAAGGGAAGAGCGAGAGAATTTCAGAGTGACATCGATACATTGGGAGAGAACAAAACCACAAAAGAAGCCCTCTATGAGAAATGGAAAGACTCAAGACTCATTAAGTTCATAAAGACTTTGCCAGAGAAAGAAGAAAATCCATGGGCTTGGAAGATAAATATTCTCTTAGATAGATCAAAGAGTGTGAGACGACCAATGGTCATTGAGTCTCATCCATCACACCAAAGCTTATTCGGATATGTAGAAAAAGATCTTCCCCCTCATTTAAGTGTAAGGGCAGGAAGTTATCAAGAAGCAGCAGGAGGCTTCTTGATTATTAACGCAGAAGAGACTGTAGATAACGAAGAACTTTGGACCACTCTCAAAAGATACTTGGAAATGACACAGAGAAGCCTCTCATCTACTGCCGTGCAGGGAGAGATGATGTCTTCTATCAGACCTTACCCTATCCCGCTACTCACTAAAGTCATTCTCCTTGGAAGCGAAGAGATCTATGATAAGCTCACAGAAGAAGACGATGCATTCCTTAGATTCTTCAAAGTATCACCACAGTTCGATTACTCAATGCCAGCTGACGAGAAAAACATTAACGGAACAGTAAGTTACTTAAAGAAAACAGGTGAGAACCTCACAAAGCAAGATGACAGTGCATATAGAGAGATTCTCAGATACTCGGCGTTTCTTGCTGAAGACAGGACCAGGTTATCTACACAGCTATCTCTCTTGGGAGACTTACTTGAAGAAGCTGACTTGGATGCAAAGAGTAATAATAACGCTGTCATCACTGATGAAAATGTACGCTCAGCCTTAGATAAGAGAGACTGGTACAGCTCCATGGCTGAAGAGCATATCAACAGTGAGATTAAAGACGGAACTATGGTTATGGCTTTGGATGGTGAAAAGATAGGAGTAGTCAATGGACTGGCAGTCATGGACCGTGGTCTTACATCCTTCGGTACTCCCTGCGTAATAAGTGCAACTGTGGCTCCGGGAACAGAAGGAATCATAAATATTGAACATGAAGCAGGACTCAGCGGCAATATTCACGATAAAGGTTTGTTGATCCTCGAAGGTTACCTTAGACACCGCTATGCCCAATCATTCCCCCTTTCCCTCTATGCAGGAATCTGCTTTGAACAGAGCTATGGCTCAGTGGACGGTGACAGCGCATCATCGGCTGAGCTCTATGCCCTTCTCTCTGCCATCGGATGTTTCCCTGTCAGGCAAGATATTGCAGTGACAGGAAGCGTAAACCAAATGGGAGAGCTACAGCCTGTAGGAGGAATAAATGAGAAGATCCAAGGCTTCTTTAACGCCTGCTCGACTTGTGGACTTACTGGCACACAGGGAGTAATTATCCCAGTGCAAAACAAATCGTCTTTGATCCTTCCATATAAAGTTGAAAAAGCAATAGGAGAAGGGAAATTCCATATATGGGCTATATCAAGTATAGATGAAGGTCTGGAACTTCTCTCCGGACTGGAAAAAGGTGAAAGAGACAGAAAAGGCAACTATAAGCAAGGTTCCTTCAATAGACTCATCGAGGATGAGCTTAGAGACCTATGGAGAAGTAGCCAGAGCCAAAGATAATCCTGATCTTTTTGACATACATCGACATTAAAACTCAGGAGTATTCTTTACAGTTGTTTATCGCTTGTTTTATCGATTGAAAAAAACAAGCGATAAAAGAAAAGTCAAACTATAATAAAGATACCTACAACATACTTACCAAAGATGAATTTAGACAAGAGAGGCTTATAAATAAGTAGCCAAAGCAAATACATTTATTTTAAGTCACTGGTATAAAGCCTTAAAAGCAATCATATTGCTATATCGTATTTTTCTTTTAACTTATTAAACCTATTGTATCCAATGACACCTTCCTTTTGCATTCTACCGACGACTATTCCTGGAGCTATTTTTTGTTTTTTCGAAAAAGAAAGTACGCTTCCTTCTGAGTAGTCTCCCTCCTTTTTAAATATTTCAAATTCTGTTTCAGGAATCAATGTATCACTAGCAAAACTATCAGCTTTTTTCTCATCATCTTCTGTTGTACCATTGAGTTGATTAACGTGCCCAAGAATAATGTGGGCCAGTTCATGAAATAAACTAAACCAAAACTTATCTGCATCTTTTCCACGAGCTGTTAGACCAACAACAATCTTATTACCATCCATAAATGTAGCTCCTTGAAGAAATGATCCCTTGAGATGAGGTACAAACACTAAGGCAATTCCACAATCAGCAAGTTCTTTTTTCAATTCAAGACAAAATACTTCGGGTTTAATAAGTGTCATTTCCCTTATTTTTGGCAATACAGAGATTAACTTTTTGATATTAATTGGAGATGTCTTGATACTTCTAGATTTTATTTTTGCTTCTTGTGCCCATGCAAGCAGTGCCAAATCACTCTTTTCCGTAATAGCTAAACGTCTGCATGCAATTCTAGTAATCTGATTATTATCGAGAAGTTTTATTTCAATCACTTCAAAATATTTTCTAAGATTTATTACCTTTTCATTGTTATTTCTGGCTTCAGGTACCCATCCTAGCTTTGCCATTTCGCTATAAGGAAAATTCTGTGCTATTTCAACATCATAGTCCATAGAGTTTTCTGCAGCTACTTTTATCAATTTTTCTCTATAAATGGCTTCTAGATTATTCCAGAAACTGGCTGGAACCCCTAAAACAAATTCCAATTTCACTGCAGTCTCAGGTGTAAGCTGAACCTCTCCATTAATGAGTTTACTAATATGTTTCTCAGACATATCCATTCTAGCTGCAAACTCTTTCTGGCTCATTCCTCTATATTCCAACTGTTCTTTAATAGTTGATCCAGGTGGGACTGCAATATATGTGCGACTTCTCTCCATAGCTATTCTCCTTAGTTCTCTGATTCAATGATAGTCTACTATTTCAATAATTTCCGCTATTTGGATTTCATCTCCAATTTTTCTAAAAACCAATCTATATGGATTGATCAAATCTACAGCATATTGACCTTTCCGATTATTCGAAAGAGAATGACAGCGCCCAATGTGGAATTGAAGCATGATTTCGACCGTTATTGAAGCCTCAATTTCACTGATTCTATTCTGTATTTTTTCAGCCATCTTTTTGCCATATGTTTTCTCTGCAACTTTGGCATCCGTGCAAATCTTTTCTATTTTCCTGTTTTTGTACGTGATAACCAAAATCATCACCTCTATATAAATATACCTTGAAGGTAAATTAATGATAGTAAAATAACAACAAAGAAACAAGAGCAATTATTTACCTAATAGGTAAATTAATCAAATTTTTATAAAACCTTCTTTACATACTCATTCGTCTTAATAACATCCATAAAAAGCATGTCTCTTTTGGATCTGTTCTTTTCTATTAAAATCTTATTTTTATGACTCAAATCTTAAATTACTATATCGCCAGTTTATATGAGCGTTTTTTAAAGACTGTAAGAAACTCCACTTTATCGCACTCTTCTTAATCCAGACTAGGATGTGACAAACGAAATAAACCATCACAGTATTGATATACAAACCCACTAACATGGTTAATATTACACCAATCACACACGCTAACAATGTCTTATATTAAAAAGAACCAAGAAAATAATACCTTGAAAACTGCTATAGAGTTTTACATGCAAAAGAGAGTGGATTACCTTCTATTTTATTTGAAGCATATGAGCTTTTTTTCTTTGAGTTCTTTCTTAGTCTATCTGAAATGGAAACAGGTAATTTAACGGATGAAACGTCATATCTATATTTATCGATTTCCAAAATATATCTAAGGATTTCATTCGATAAATTTACTTTAATCATTCCCTAATCT
>CAMEQB010000138.1 GCA_945932505.1 uncultured Spirochaetales bacterium | reverse complement strand
CTATGAGTTGTTTCTCACATAAGCCTTCAACAAAATATGTGCAATTGGTCATCTTATCTTTTCCAATTCATCAAGTAGCGTCTCATCAGGAATTGATGAGAACACATCATTCTCGCATGCTGAGCGGACAGAGTCTGTATTCCTCTTTAAAACATCAGAAGCATACTTCATTCTTATTATGTATTCATTATCTTCTTTCTTCTTACTTAAGAATGCATAAGTATGCTTTGGAAGATTAAGATCCATCATATCGGAATTATGTGTGGTGAAAATAAGCTGCTCATTATCACCCAAGTATTCCAGCATTATACCAAATAATCTCTTCTCCAAATCTGTCTGGACATATGAAAAATGTTCGTCGCAGTAATAGAAGCCATTATTACTTGATATGATTTTTGCCATCAAAATGGCGATATCTATTCCTTTTAATGTACCACTTGAAAGGAATTCTCCTTCTAAGAGTTTACCCTTTTGAAGAATGATTTCCTGTCCGTTTCTACGAATGACATAGCTGTCTTCCACTCCTTCCAATATTGAGATATCAGTCAGTGTTGGGTCAAGAGTGCCTATTACAGCCTTAAGTACAGATAAAAACAGTTCCTGGTTTATATCTGAAGTATTATGCTCCTTATTACTTTCATCTAGAAGAGCAAACGAGTATTCAATATCTCCAAAAATACATCTAAAAAAGTCAGAGAGCATTACATTGCGTTTAGGTAGAATTTCTACAAGTTTACAAACTGCTTTTTCATAGGTGTCGTTGACACCTATTGAAGCCTGCATTACCGTTACGCTAAAAGATGAGCTATATGTTTTTTCTCCTCTTTTTTCCGCTTCAAGAACTAATCTATTTAGGACATTGTCACCATTAACAAAATCAATGCTAAATGATGCAGGCTTACTGGGATCTCCTATCATTTCTCTGATAAAAGAAAAATCGCCTAGCTCAATAAATCTAAAAATTCGAAGCAAGGCTCTACCCAGTGTCGTTTTTCCTGAACCGTTAGAGCCCATGAGTATAACGGCTTTTCTGTACCTAAAGTTTGGCCTTTCTTTTAGGTATTCTCCCTCTATTGTGGATTTTATGACTCTCTTTGGATAAGAGAAATTGACTTTGAAATCCTTAAAACTATAGATGTTATCTAGTTCAAGATTTAAAACAATCATACTTATCCCTCTTTTAAACATGTTTATTACTTCGTATTGTACGAAGTAATATACCATCAATAAGCCAATTCGTCAAAATCTAATTATAATTACTTCGTTCAACGTTTCTTTCATTTTTGTGTAAATTTCTTCTTTCTCTTATCGATATTACAACACGTCTTGAGATCATCACACCTATATAGCATCCAAGGGTATTGCCTATAATGTCATCGAACTCAAAGAGTCCGATGCTGAATATGAACTGATTGATCTCAATTAGTGTTGAGATAAGAAAGCCTATGAGAACACAACGCTTTGTGTTTATGCCCCGCTTTCTTATCTCATTCTTTACTCCATAAGAAGAAAACAGAAGGAAGCCAAAGGGTATAAAGAGAATATAGTTGAGAAGTATCTCAGGCCATAGCCTTGGTCTAAAGTAGGACCAGAAGGGCATGAACTCTGCCCTTTTGAGTACTTTTGTTCTTCCTATTATTGTCATAAAGAGGATGAACAAAATGTATTGGGCAAGGAATGATTTAATTGCCATTCCATCATCTCTATCGTAGCGATAGAGAACGATATAAGAGATAAAGAATACAAAGAGAAGATAGAGACACCAATAAGAGGGAAGTAGCTCATATAAATGTATTAGTGTCTCAATGTAATCCATGTTGTTTCTTTATTATTTCTCCAGTCTTTCTCTATTTACGTCTTCAGGGCGCCTAAATGTAGGAACTACCTGTCTCAGTGCCTCTCTTACGCCGTCATCGTCTAGAGTATCTACAGCATTCTTGAGAATATCAATCTTAGATTGTAGTTCCTCCATTGTGAGTGGAACCTCTTTATCGACGAAGATAAGGTCGTTATCTGTCTTCTCCAGTTCCTCTTTCTTCACAAGGAGCTCTTCATAGAGCTTCTCTCCTGGCCTCAAGCCTGTCTCGACGATTTCAATATTCCTTGCTCCCATAAGAGAGATCATGTTGTTAGCTAAGTCCAGAATCTTAACAGGGTTTCCCATATCAAGGACAAAGACTTCTCCGTTCTCTGCCATGGCTCCTGATTCAAGCACAAGCTGGCTAGCTTCGCTGATAGTCATGAAGTATCTGATAATACGCTTATCAGTGATAGTAACAGGGCCACCTGCTGCTATTTGTCTCTTGAAGAGAGGAATGACGCTTCCAGCGGAGCCAAGGACGTTACCAAACCTTGTTGCAGAGCACTTTACTTTTCCTCTTGTGCTATAGGCAAGCATGATCATCTCACACATTCTCTTAGTAGCACCCATGACATTGGTTGGGTTAACTGCCTTGTCTGTAGAGACCATCATGAATCTTGAGACGCCATACTCTTCACAAAGCTCCATGATATTTAAGCATCCGAAGATATTGTTCTCTACTGCCTCAATGCAGTTATGTTCCATAAGAGGAACATGCTTATGAGCAGCTGCGTTGATTACGATATCAGGCTTATAAGTCTCAAAGACTCTTGCGAGGCCTTTCTTATTGGCAATAGAGACGATCTCTACAGAGAGATCAAGTTTATTGCCATACTTCATCTTCAGTTCCTGCTGAATGTCATAAGCGGAGTTTTCGTAGATATCGAGAATGATCAATTTCTTAGGATTCATTCTAGCTATCTGCCTACAGAGCTCTGAGCCGATGGAGCCGCCTCCGCCGGTGAGGAGAACTGTCTTTCCCTTATAATAGAGAGATGTCTTCTCGTTTGTGATAGTCTCCTGACGTCGGAATAAGAGATCCTCGATCTCGAATTCCTTCAGCTGAGGCTTACCGCCGCCAGATGTCATATGAGGGATATCATAGTTCTTAACTTTGATGCCGGCCTTATTCAGTTTCTCATATAAGGCTCTCATCTTATCCTGAGGATAATCATGTACAGCAAAGAATACTTCCTGTACATTATAGTCCTGGATAAGATGCTCTGGAGAGAGTGTACTCTCATCCAAGACCCTGCATCCGTTGATATAGCGCCCTACCTTCTCTTTATCGCTGTCGATAAAGCATCTCACTTCATAGGGGCTTCTATCATCCATGTTTATTTCACTATATAGAGTGTTGCCAAGGTTTCCTGCTCCAAGGATGGCAACCTTTATTCTTCTTACATCCTGAGACCTGGCAATGTTTATTCTACCGAATGTCTTTAGGAGCCATAACAAGAATCTACCGAATGCAGTATCCTTATTGCCACACTTAAATGCGTAGCGATAAGTCATTCTTATTATCAGGGAAAATAAGAGAATCATGGAAACCATGGCAAGCATGGTTACAACTGCGATTCTCTTTATTGGAACGATGAATCTGCCGAATAATAAATATACAAGGAAAGCCAGGGCATCAGATACCATGAGCTTCATATAGTTCTGGATTCCACCATATCGCCATATAGTGTGGTAGATGCCAAAGGCAGATCTGCAACCTATAATTGAAGCCAGAACTATAATGCCATGAGTAATAAGGCTCATGGTATCGAGTTTTGTACCTCCATAGAAAAGTAGAAATACTATTTCTACTGCAATCGTTATTATTGCATCATAAAAGACAAGAGCCCAACGAGTGCTGCTCTTTCTTTCAGTTTTATTATTCTCTGTATTCATATATATCCCCCGATATAGTTTATTTATACTTTTCAGAGAGTATTATCCGTTTATATTCCACATAATGATCAAAAGAACAAAATATGTTTTTATTTTCTCTGTTGTTTCCTCGATTATATACGGCTTATTACACAAAGCCTACTCTAACACTCTTACTAGATTAGACTTCTGTCTTTTCTAGTATCCCTAATATCTATTTAATCTTGATAGATACTTATTATCTATTAGTATGAAAAATCATATGACTCAAAAACGACTTTTAATCGACTTCTTTTCTCTTTAGACGCTTCTCTTATAGAGAAAGAGGAAAGAAGAAAAAAGTGAATTTTCACCCCTCCCCAGGCTCTCAATACCCACCTAACATAGAAAGCGAGGTTGTAGGAGGCCTTATGAACAAGAGAGAGTTTGGTTGTCTTTGTGTAGCTATTGAAAATTACCTCTTTTTTTCTCCGCTATCTCTCTTGTTCATCGTTTTTTGCTTGAAAATGGCCAAAGAAGAAGTTTTTTCTAGTTTTTTCCGTCTTTCTTTGGTCATTTTCTTCAAAAATCGCGTTCTAAATAATATAGGAGATTAC
>CAMEQB010000137.1 GCA_945932505.1 uncultured Spirochaetales bacterium | reverse complement strand
AAGCGCATATTGTCGTCAAAGATGAGAATTATTTATGTTCTTCTTCGAACTTCTTTAAGAACTCAACAAGAGCCTCAACGCCTTCCTTAGGCATAGCGTTATAGATGCTGGCTCTGAGACCGCCTACACTCTTATGTCCCTTAAGGTTGTCATACCCTGCAGCCTTTGTAGCGGCAACTACTTCTGCATCAAGTTCCTTGCTCTCTGTAACAAATGGAACGTTCATCAAAGATCTGAACTCCTTCTCTACGGTTCCCTTGAACATAGAAGAGGAATCGAGGAAGTCATACATGACTTTTGCCTTATCCAAGTTCTTCTGGTGCATTACTTCAAGTCCGCCCATATCCTTAAGGTACTTGAATACTTTTCCACAGCAATAGATAGCCCAGCAGTTAGGAGTATTATACATACTGCCGTTATCAGCATGTGTCTTATACTGAAGGTAGATTGGAAGATTATCCAAATCGTCTCTAATAAGATCTTCTCTGATGATGACAACGACCATACCAGCTGGTCCTACGTTCTTCTGAACGCCGGCATAGATCAAGCCGTAGTCGCTGACATTACATGGCTTACTTAAGAACATTGATGACTGGTCTGAAACCAAAACATGTCCCTTAGTATTTGGAAGCTTATTGTATGTAACACCATGGATTGTTTCGTTTTCACAAATGTAGACATAATCTGTGTCTTCAGGAATATCCAAGTCCGAGCAATCTGGAACATATGTGAAGTTCTTGTCCTTGCTGGAAGCTGCAACAATAACTTCTCCACACTTCTTTGCTTCTGCAATTGCTTTCTTTGACCAAGCTCCTGTCTCGATATATACAGCCTTGCCGTTTTTCATAAGATTCATAGGAATCATGGAGAACTGAAGTGTAGCGCCGCCCTGGATAAAGAGGACTTTATAGTTGTCAGGAATACCCATAAGTTCTCTCAGGTCTTTCTCTGCATCATCGATAATCTGCTGATAAACCTTAGATCTATGGCTCATTTCCATAACACACATACCACTACCACGGTAGTTCATCATTTCATCTCTGATTTCTTCCAAAACAGGTTCCGGCATCATTGCTGGGCCAGCGGAAAAGTTATAAGTACGACCATATTTCATAGTTTAGTTCCTCTCTTTATTTTATTGTTGCATTTACTTTCTCACAAGTTTGGCGAGTATGCAACTATTCTTTTGCATACATTAGTATTTTTTCTAAATTTCTTTATATTCATAAATCTTTTTATATATTCTTGCGTTATTCTTAGACTTTTTTATTTGCAACTATATTCATCTGTTTCATATTGCCTTATTGCACTAATAACTCATTATCCATATCATTGAATATACGGAGGGCCATTATATGGGTGAGCGAGGAGAAGTTTTTTCCACAAAACTAATTAAAAATGACAGAACTTATTTTTTCAATGTCAAAGAAAACGTCTATGGAGACCTTTATCTTAATATCGTAGAGTCAAGACCAACAGATGTAGAAGGAAAGTTCCTTAGACAATCAGTAATTGTCTATCAGGAAGATTTGGGAGAGTTCTTGAACGAATTCCAGAAGACTTTGGACTATGTAAAACTACACGGAACAAAAAAAGACCGCGGTAGGAGGAACTAAGAATGGCGGCAGAAGCCGCCTTTATTATTATGGATATTTTTTTTGATAAATATGCAGACGCAGTAATAGAATGCGCCTTAAAAATTAATAATACAGATGTACTATCAATAAATACGGAAGAAGAGAATGCAGAGTTTGCAAAGCTTCTTGCAGCCAAGGCTAAGGCTATAAGTGGCAACGGGAGTTACATACAAAGAGTAGAAAAAGGTAGAATCGTGGAGAACTACGATTATCTTTCCTCATCTCCTTTGACAAAGGCTCCTACATGTTTTGTCTATATTCCTCTTTTTCGATCATTTCCAGAATTGGAGGGAGACAAAGAGTATGATGCAGCTTCATTGCAGTCATACAAACTTCTTTCTGATCCTTTGGATAATCCGCCTCCGACTCTTCCTTTTGTAACTTGCCCACTTCCCAATAACGAGTGGGATGAAGTATTGGAAGAATATGGATCCTCATCATCTTCTATCCTCTACAACATTCTTTCTCTAGAGAGAGACGACTATATCTCACTATTGAAAGCAAAAGAAGAATCTACACAATACCTTGTAAAGTTCTTCAATAAACTTAATCTAAGTAAATGTAGGATAGCTGACGATGAGGGCACAGACTTGGAATTCTCATTTCTTCAGGGCTCTTTATTCCACTCTTCCTTTATAGAGACAATATCTAAGAGAGTATTCTGCCCTACTATTACATCCAGCGATATCTATAGACTTTTGGATCCAACAACACTTACAGGTTGGCTTAATATTTCAAAGCCTATTGTATTATGGGGAAAAGTAATAAGAAACCTATCTGTCAGATTCAATGGAGGAAAGATTGTTGAGTATACTTCCTCTCCTCAAGGAGAAGCTTTGATGGATCTATATTTAAAACAAGATCCACTTTCAGGAAGAGCAAGTATGCTTACTCTCTCTGAAATATCGTCACCTCTCTTTGATGAAGATATTACTCTCATTCCTGAATACGACAGAATGAGAACAATATCAATCACAATTGGAGGGCCAAAGGGAGAGGCTGTTGAAGAGAAGAACATAGAACATACTGTCGATAGCCTTCTCTCCCTCTCTCTCCCACTTGGAAGAGAAAGCACAGTAATTACAGCCTTGGATAAAAACGATGAGGAGATGACTATCTACAGTGGTGGATGGTTTATAGATGAAGAGGAAGATTATGAATAAAAAGATATATGCTGATAGACTCTCAGACTTGGTGCTGAGAATAGGCGTAAATCTCCAAAAAGGGGAATTCTTAAATATTGTCGTCTCACCGGACGCATATTATTATGCTCAGAATATGGCTATAAAGGCATATGAGATGGGAGCGAAGTATGTAAATATCAGAGTTTCCGATTTGCTCCTTGATAAAGAGAGAGCATACTATCAAGAAAAGGAAGATTTGACTTTTGTCCCTGACTTTTTGAAAGAATATGTAAATGAAGGCATTAAAGTAGGTATCAAGAATGTAAGAATCGAATGCAGAGATGAAAGAATAGGACTCCCTGAGCTTGATGACGATAAGTATCAGACACTTAGCAGATCTTACAGAGAATCACAGAAGCCTTTATCAAAGATGTATATGGAGAACCATCTAGCTTGGTGTGTATGCTGTGCTCCAGGACCGAAGTGGGCGAAAGCCGTGCTGGGAGAAGATCAAACAGAAGAAGATCTAGCTGATATTCTTGCTTCTATTCTTCATATAGATTCTCCTGATTACATTCAGTATTGGAAAGAAGAAGACAAAAAAGTCAGTGAAAGAATAGAGAGAATAAACAGTCTAGAGATTAAGTCCCTACACTTTGAAAGCAGCGTTACTGACTTCAGAGTAGGCTTCAGAAGAGAAGCCAAGTTTGAAGGATGCTCTTCCATCACTACTTCAGGCTTGGTATTCTACCCTAACCTTCCTACTATTGAAATCTTTAATACTCCTGATAAAGATACAGCAGAGGGTTATATAACAACTACCCGACCCGTCTCTGTAATGGGTAAAGATACAGAGAGCGTTAAACTCTTCTTTGAAAAGGGTAAATGCATTAAGGCGGAAGCTAAAGTCGGGCAGAAAGTAATCGATGATTATCTAGCCATCGACGAAGGTTCATCCAGGCTTGGAGAAATTGCTCTTGTAGACGACTCCAGCGCCATATCCCAAACAGGTCTGGTATTCGGCTCCATCCTTATCGACGAAAACGCTTCCTGTCACATTGCTCTAGGTGATGGTTATACTTCAAACCTTCATATCGGCGATAAAGATCCTAAAGACTATGGCTGCAATGAAAGTCTTGTACATACAGACTTTATGGTAGGAAGCTCCGATATGAGAGTAACGGCTATTACTTATAGTGGAAAAGAAATATTGATTATGGAAAATGGCAACTTTGTTTTCTGATAGTTTTAGCAAGGCTGCCGAACCGTTCGGCATCCTTGTTTCATTCTTTAGAAAAGATAAGCAATCATTGGACTGTCACTAAGGCAGTCTATTTTTTTTGAAAAAATTGGGAAAGTGTCCTCTTTTACCCCTGACTCCATTTTTATTATATATCCTATATTTATGGAGACAATATGGAAGAAAACATTTTAAAGATATTAATGATATGAACATGTACGACCCTCCTCTTATGAGGATATTCGAACATAACAAAAAGTACACAGCATATTCTTTGAAAGTCTTAGTGGGATAGGATGTAGAGGAACCATCTAAAATGAGAGTTAAAGTAGAAAACTTTCTGCCCCCAACTTAAAAT
>CAMEQB010000136.1 GCA_945932505.1 uncultured Spirochaetales bacterium | reverse complement strand
GCCAGAAACTGCAGTGTAAGTACCATTACAGTTCAGAATGCATATGACCAGCTTGTAAGCGAGGGTTATATTACAGCCATAGAGAAGAAGGGGTATTATGTCTCTGACAGCGTAGTGAAGAAGAAATCGAAGGTCTCGTATTTAGTAGAAGAGGATGAAGAGACGAGTACATTTGAACTTCCTGATTTATCAAACAACAGAGTTAATGTCGATAACTTTCCTTTCTCCATCTGGTCCAGGATAATGAGAAAGACCATGGGTGAGAAGCAGAACCTGCTTCTCTCTCCAATGAAGACAGAGGGAGTATATGAACTGAGAAGAGCTATTTCCCATCATCTTTCTTCTTTTAGAGGAATGGCAGTGTCTCCATCGCAAATTATAGTTGGGGCAGGAACCGAGTATCTTTACTCGTTGATAATCCAGCTTCTAGGTAGAGATAAGCTCTATGCTCTTGAAGACCCTGGGTATATGAAGCTGGAGAGGATATATAACGCTAATGGAGTGAGAAGCATAAAAGTTGAGCTGGATGATAAAGGTCTATCTCTTCTATCGTTGGAGAAGTCTAGTGCAGATATAGCTCATATTAGTCCTAACCATCACTATCCTACAGGGATAACTATGCCTCTGGATAGGCGTTATGAGATACTCTCTTGGGCGGCAAAGAAAGATGAGAGATATATAATCGAAGATGATTATGACAGCGAGTTTCGAGTATCAAGAAACCCAGTTCCTACATTCTATACTCTCGATACAAGCGGTAGTGTCATATATATGAATACATTCTCCAAGTCTTTGGCTTCCACAGTAAGGATAAGCTACATGGTGTTACCAGATAGCCTAGCTGAAAGATTCAAAGAAAACTTCTCTTTCTATTCATCCACTGTCTCAAGCTTCGAGCAATATACTCTTGCGTCTTTTATTGAAGAAGGATTCTTTGAAAAGCATATAAACAGAATGAGGTTATATTACATAAGACAGCGTCAAGCTGTGCTTTCGCTTCTCTCATCTAGTCTTATGAAAGATAAGTGCAGTGTCATAGAGAATGACTCTGGTCTTCACTTTATTCTTCGCTTGAATACTTTTCTTAGTGATAAAGAAGTTAAAGATATACTTTATCGAGAGGGAATAAAGATATCGGCGCTATCTGATTATTCCCGCTCTTCGTCTATTTCCCACGACTTCATTATTTCGTACTCCAACTTAGATATGGATGCTTTTAAGAGGGCATTAGGGATTCTCTCTGAGAATATCTAGCTCTAATTATGGGTGAATAGTTTGAATTTGTTGCATCTTGTTGCTTTTTTGGAAAAATGAAGTAGACTTTTCTTGGAGATTAAGAAAATGAATAGCTTTATTGTAAAAGGAAACATTGTTTGGTCTGAGAGCAGCAAAGATCTAAAAAGCGTAGAAAATGGATTCTTAGTCATCAAGGATGGAATTGTAGAAGGTGTCTTTTCTTCTCTGCCTGATGAATATAAGAATTATGAGCTGGTAGATGCTGGAAACGACTTGGTTGTCCCAGGACTGGTGGACCTCCATGTCCATGCACCACAGTTTGCTTTCAGAGGAACTAATATGGACTTGGAGCTTATGGATTGGCTCAATACATATACTTTCCCTGAAGAGTCTAAGTTCAGTGATCTCTCTTATGCTGATAATGTCTATTCTTTTTTTACAGATGCTATAAAGAAGAGTGCTACAACACGCATTGTAGCTTTCTCTTCCCTCCATGTAGATGGAACTCTCCTCTTAATGGATAAATTGGAGAAAATTGGAATCAGAGGATATGTTGGCAAGGTCAACATGGATAGAAACTCTCCTGATACCCTCCGGGAAGAGAGTGCAGAAAAAGCAGCTGAAGACACTGAGAAGTGGCTGGAGGAGTGTAAAAAGAGAGACTACAAATACATTAAGCCTATTCTTACTCCACGCTTTGTCCCTTCATGTACTGATGAGCTTATGGAGAAGCTCTCTATAATAAGAAAGAAGTGGAGACTCCCGGTACAGTCACATTTAAGTGAGAATATGGGGGAGGTGGAGTTTGTAAAAGAGCTGGCACCTTGGTCCAAGTTCTATGGGGATGCTTATGATAGATTCGGTCTCTTCGGAGGAGAAGACGGATGTATAATGGCTCACTGTGTCTTATCTGGTGAAGAAGAGATAGAACTGATGAAGAAGAATGGTGTCTTTGTAGCTCACTGCCCTGAGTCAAATGAGAATTTAAAGTCTGGTATCGCACCTATTAAAAAATATATGGAGAAGGGTATAAATGTAGGACTGGGCTCCGATATTGCAGGAGGAACAACAGAGTCTATATTTGATGCTCTTGTGGATGCAGTGAAAGTCTCGAAGTTATATTGGCGCCTTGTTGATAACTCTTCAGAGCCATTGTCGTTCTCAGACGCATTCTTCCTTGCTACAAAGGGAGGCGGAGCTTTCTTTGGAAAGGTAGGATCCTTTGAGAAAGGATACGACGGTGACCTTCTTATTCTCTCTGATGATGAGATCCCGTATCCGCGATATCTGACGCCTACTGAGAGACTAGAGAGATTTGCATATCTCCATGGTGACAAGTTAGGTATCAGAGGAAAGTGGGTGAAGGGAGAAAAAATTCTCTAATCATTTGTATAATCACCTTAATACTGTTATATTCCATTCTCAATGAGCGAAGAAGTGAAAGAAAATAAAATAGTAGCCTTCATTAAAGCGAGGGCTACATTTATTAGATATTGCATAGCAGGAGCTGCCGCCACTCTCCTAGAGACTGGGCTCTATATGCTTATGTATGAGAAAATAGGAATATATAACGTAGTATCTACATTCCTTGCTTGGTTTATTACAGTGCTCTTTGCCTTCGTAACAAACAAATATTTTGTCTATAAATCAAAAGAAGGAGAAAGAATCTTTAAAGAATTGCTCTCTTTCTTCTCCTGCAGAATAGGGACTGGAGTCTTTAATATTGTGTGGATGTTTGTTACTGTGGACCTTCTTTCTTGGTCGCCGTTATGGATGAAGCTTCTTTCTGCCCTCATTGTAGGGATCATCAACTACCTGGTGGGAAAGTTGATGATCTTCAAGAAAAAGTGATCACTGCTCCCTATTGTATATAGGAGCTACATATCTTCGTTTTCCACCCATAATGATTACAGCTGCCAATAGTACAACCATTTGTGTTGTAAGCATTACAAAGCGCATGTCCATAAATGTGGAGAGAACTCCTGCAACCCCTTCTCCGATTAGGGCTCCAAGGACGCTGAGCATATTAAAGGCACCGTTGAATCTTCCTTTCTTCTCATCTGGGACATAGCTCTGTGTTGCACTTATTCGGATAGTATAACTTGTGACTCCCAGGCATCCTGAAAAGAAAGAGAGAGTAAACATCATTATGAGAGGCAAGAAGAGTAGGGAGCCTTCAATTATTGAAATAAAGATATAGACAAGGAAGGCAATCAAGAACTTCTTATCTATAGGAAGCTTATGGCGGTAGTGCCAGCTGGATGTTACGACTCTTCCCAGCATCATCATTCCACCTATTATCAGGTAGTAATACTCACCATTTGGCATTGTCTCCTTCATATATGGAAGAAGAGAGACGTTGCTGACTCCTCCTCCGAAGGAAGAGAAGAGGAAGTAGAGGGCGATGAAGAATAAGCCTTTTTCAGACCAAAGGTACATAAAGCCTGCCTTTGTGTCAGAAAGCATCATCTTCACTTTGCTCTCTTTATTATCTATCTTTCTATCTTCCACATATTTCTCTTTTGCCTTTATCTGTGTCTCTACAGTAGCTGCAATAAAGAAACAGACGGCATTTGCGATCATCAATGGTCCGATTCCAACTGCGTTATATACAAGTGTCGAGATAGGGACGATGAATACTGTTACAGATTCAAGCATAGATGCAACAGAGTATGCTTTGCTGAAGTTTCCTTCGCTTATTAGCATTGGATAGAAACTCTGGTAAGCCACTTGGTACATGGATTGTATACATCCAAGTATAAATACCATCAATGCAAAGATAGGGTAGTTGAACCAACCGTTATGTAACAATATTCCAACAGATAGATAGAAGATGGAAGAGATATAGTCCAGAGTGTAGATAGTCTTACGGCGTGAGAATCTATCTAGTATTGCTCCGCTGAATATAGGAACTACAATCTGAGGAAATGTAAATGCCATTACATATATTGCATAGAAAAGGGCTGAGGAAGTGTAGTCCAGGACCATAAGGCTCATTGCAAAGCCAGATAGGGAGTTTCCTATCATAGAAACTACGCTTCCCAGTGTTATTATAGTAAAATCTCTTGTCCAAAGAGGGTTCTTGTCGATTTCTTTATTTTTTCGCATGAGGTTACTCTACCATCTTATATAAGGTTGATGAATATC
>CAMEQB010000135.1 GCA_945932505.1 uncultured Spirochaetales bacterium | reverse complement strand
GAGGCACCTCTCGTAGCCGCAAAGGCTAAGCCAGGTCAGTTCATCATCCTTCGTGTAGACGAGAATGGTGAGAGAATCCCATTGACTGTTGCTGGCTGCAACACAGAAGATGGCACAGTAAAGATCATCTTCCAGATTGTTGGTGCTACAACCGAAAAACTTAACCATAAGAATGAAGGCGAGTATATCCAGGATTTCGTCGGACCACTTGGTGTTCCTACTCATACAGAAGGAATCAAGAAGGTTTGTATCATCGGTGGTGGTGTAGGATGTGCTATTGCTATGCCTGTAGCTCAGGAATTCCACAGACTTGGTGCTGATGTTACATCAATCATCGGATTCAGAAACAAGGATCTTTTGATCTGCGAAGATGAGTTCAGAGAAGCTTCAAACCGCCTTGTCGTAATGTCTGATGACGGTTCTTACGGCAGACATGGAAACGTAACTGTTCCTCTCAAGGAAATGCTCGAAAGCGGTGAAAAGTTCGATATGATCATCACAATCGGACCGGTTATCATGATGAAGTTTGTCGTTGCTACAGCTAAGCCTTATGGAATCCCTGTAACAGTATCTATGAACCCGATCATGATTGATGGAACAGGTATGTGTGGTGGATGTCGTCTCACTCTCAACCAGGATGGAAAGAGAGTCACAAAGTTCGCTTGTGTTGATGGCCCTGACTTCAATGGCTATGAAGTTGACTTCGATGAAGCTATGAGCAGAGGAAGAATGTACTTCGATTTCGAGCGCCATGCTCACGAAGAGACATGTAATCTTTACAAGAACGCTTAAGGGAGGAGACTGAAGATGCCTATTAATCCAAAGAAACATGAGATGCCTACACAGGCACCGGAAGTAAGAGCACATAACTTTAAGGAAGTCGCTCTCGGATACGACATGCAGACTGCAGTTGATGAAGCAAAGAGATGCCTCAACTGTAAGACAAGACCATGTGTACAGGGTTGTCCTGTAAACATCAGCATTCCTGAGTTTATTTCTCATATCAAGAATGAAGATTTTGAAGGCGCATACGATGTCATCACAAAGTCATCTTCTCTTCCAGCTGTCTGCGGAAGAGTATGTCCTCAGGAGTCTCAGTGTGAAAGTAAGTGTACTCTCGGCGTAAAGTTCGAGCCAGTTGGAATCGGTAGACTCGAGAGATTTGTCGCTGACTGGCACAATGCCAACAGCAAGGCTGAAGTGGTAGCTCCAGAGCCAAACGGACACAAGGTTGCTGTTGTAGGTTCAGGTCCTTCAGGTCTTACATGTGCTGGTGACCTTGCAAAGAAGGGCTACAAGGTAGCTGTCTTCGAAGCTCTCCACACAGCAGGTGGTGTACTTGTTTATGGTATCCCTGAGTTCAGACTTCCAAAGTCTATCGTTGCAAAGGAAGTAGAGGGTCTCAAGGCTCTTGGCGTCGATATCGACACTAACGTAGTCATCGGTAAGACTCTTACTATCGACGAGCTTTTCGAGAGAGGTTATGAAGCAGTATTTGTCGGTTCAGGTGCTGGCCTTCCAAACTTCATGAACATCCCAGGTGAAGCACTCAAGGGTGTATATTCTGCAAACGAGTTCCTCACAAGATCTAACCTTATGAAGGCTTATCTTGATGATCCTGATACTCCTATCATGAAGGGTGGAAAGGTTGCAGTCGTTGGTGGCGGTAACGTCGCTATGGATGCTGCAAGAACCGCTCTCAGACTTGGTGCTGAACATGTTTACATCGTTTACAGAAGATCCTTACAGGAACTTCCTGCAAGAAAGGAAGAAGTCGAGCACGCAATGGAAGAAGGAATCGACTTCCAGCTTTTGAACAACCCTGTAGAGATTCTCGGATACAACAATCCTGAAAACCCAAGAGATCCAAAGAACGGTTGTGTAACAGGAATCAAGTGCATCAAGATGCAGCTTGGTGAGCCAGATGCAAAGGGCAGAAGAAGACCAATCCCAATCGAGGGAAGCGAGTTCGTACTCGATGTAGATACTGTCATTATGGCTATCGGTACTTCTCCAAACCCACTTATCAAGAACACAACAAAGGGTCTTGAAGTCAATGCTCATGGTGGTATCATCGTAAACGAAGATGGTCTTACAAGCCGTGAAGCAGTTTATGCTGGTGGAGACGCTGTAACAGGTGCTGCAACAGTTATTTCTGCTATGGGTGCTGGTAAGGTTGCTGCTAAGGCAATTGATGAGTTCTTGTCAAAGAAGAACTAAGATAATCTTATAGATACTTTAGGCTGTTAAAGAATTATATCTTTGGCAGCCTATTTTTTTTGATTTTGATTCTCAATCAGAGTTTATCTGAATCTTTTTGTTTTCTTTTATACATGCCAATGAATAATAGTTGATAACATCTTGGTAAAGTATTTCTGTTTCCTTTGAAGAACTCAATTACAGCGTTGTCAAAGCGAATTGTAATTTGCTTTTAGTCAGTTAGTGTGATGGTGCTTAATTGCATTTGAAAACGCATAATAATCTCTAATAAACAGATCTTGTATTGTTTTGTCTTCTAGTGATTGGCTTTTTTAGAGAGATTATGCTGATTCCACTATCATGGATATACACTTGTTTTTTCAACAGGATGACTTTACTAATAAAAAATTGTGATTCGAATACTGTGTTAGAAATAAAAGAAAGCTCTCATGTTGAACCATGAAAGCTTTCTGTCCCATCATTTAAGCTTGTTTTTTATCTGAAAGGAATCTGGATAAGAACTCTTTAGTTCTTTCTTTCTTTGGATTATTAAATACATCCATTGGTTTTCCGTCTTCCTCGATTCTTCCATCAGCCATAAAGATGACTCTGTTTGATACATCTCTTGCAAAGGCCATTTCATGTGTAACTACGAGCATTGTCATACCGCTGGAAGCAAGAGTCTTCATTACATCCAATACTTCTCCGACCATCTCTGGGTCCAAAGCTGAAGTAGGTTCATCGAAAAGAAGAATCTCAGGGCTCATGGCAAGAGCACGGGCAATGGCGACTCTCTGCTTCTGTCCTCCTGATAACTGGCGGGGCTTGGCATTAATATATTGGGACATGCCTACCTTTGATAGGTATTCGAGGGCAATTTGTTTAGCCTCGTCTTTCTTTCTTTTTAATACGCAGGTCTGTCCCACTATACAGTTTTCAAGAACATCAAGGTTATTGAAGAGGTTGAAACTCTGGAAAACCATACCGACTTTTGTGCGGTAATTGTCTTCATTTACTTCACCCTTAAGAACGTTCTTTCCATGGAAGTAGATATTACCACCTGTTGCGTCTTCCAGCATATTAATGCACCTTAAGAGTGTGGACTTACCACTACCAGAAGAGCCGATGATACTTATTACATCTCCCTTGTTTACAGAAAAATCGATGTCCTTCAAAACATTGTTTGTACCAAATGACTTTACAAGATGTTCAACTTTCAAGAGTTCTTCCATTAGTGAGTACCTCCTGTTGTCTTGTTGTACTTTGTCATGCCACTTGTGAAGGCGAGAGTATCGGAAGTGGCGAGGTCAAAGTTGGCTGGTCCATCCATTTTGTTCTCAATCCATCTGAGAATTCTCGAGCATGTGAATGTGAGAATAAAGTAGATAATCATTGTAACTGTGGCTGCCTCGAAGTAAGTATAGAGGGCACCTGAGATACTCTTGAATGTGAAGAAGAGTTCTACTGTTCCGATGATGGAGAGGACGCAGGTATCTTTTATGTTGATAATAAGGTTATTGCCAATCTGAGGCATGATATTTCTCAGTGCCTGAGGAAGGATGACTCTCATCATTGTCTGGACATGGTTCATTCCAATTGCCTTGGCGCCTTCTGTCTGACCTTTATCGATGCTGAGTATTCCACCTCTGACTGTCTCAGCCATATATGCACCTGTATTGATTGATACAATAAGGATTGCGGCACTCCACATTGAGAGGTTGATGTTAAAGAGCTGTGCCATTCCATAGTAGATGAAAGCAGCCTGAAGCATCATAGGAGTACCTCTGAAGATTTCTACATATGCATCAAGGATCCATTTTACAATCTTCAAAAGGCTTTTCTTGATTATTCCAGAGCCTTTCTTTGGCTCTGTTGTCTGCACCAGTCCCACTGCAAATCCAATAATGCATCCAAAGAGCGTACAGACAATAGCGATAATCATGGTTGTAGCGGCCCCGTTAAGTAGGGAGCCGCTATAACGCTGGAGAATGTACCACATTCTCTGGAAGAAATTCATCTGTGATATAGTCATCAGATCATTGTTCCTTTATTAGTTTGAGAGAGGCTGGACGGAGATAGCTTCATCCATCATAGCGTTAAAGTCATCTACTGTGAGAGTTGCAAGAACTTCGTTGATAGCAGCTGTAAGTTCAGGATTGCTCTTTGATACAGAGATACCGATGTTGATTTCTTCCTGGCTTACTACGAAGTTATCGCTGGAAGAAGTGAAGTCCAAGAGGCGGAATGAAGGATATGCAACAAGAGCTGC
>CAMEQB010000134.1 GCA_945932505.1 uncultured Spirochaetales bacterium | reverse complement strand
TTTCTTTGTAGCTGTCCACTCCAAAGAGAAGAGATGCTTCTTCCATATCCATTACGCGCCCTGGAGGTAGTTTGATAGAGGAGGAGAGGGCAAGTTTCTCTGCTTCTCTATTTACGATCTTCTCGCTGAAAGAGGCTGTGTCTATACCTCTTAGTCGTAATAGCAGCATTGGGTCGTCATCCAGCTTTCTCCCTATTCCATATAACACTGCAGCTACATGTTTACATAACACAGCCCAGTCTGGGCAGGAACATGAAAATCTCATTTCCCTTACTTTTGGAAAGAGGTTGAGAGATGAGGAAGTAAAGTACTCTTTGAAAGAATCAGGGAACTTGCCGTTTATAAAGTCTTCGACAGATTCAAAGTTGTTTCTGCATTTATCTTCAAAAGACTTGATTTCCATTTCTGTAAATGGAGTAATGTTGATGTTTATTTTATATGGCTTAGGCCTTGAGCCCTGGACAAGAGCCCTTATTACACCATATTCAATCTTTAGGTCCACTACGCATCCGCTTCTGACATAATTACGTCCTCTTGGTAGTCGGTTATCGAAGTCGGCATAATTGTCGATATTGTCACACCAGGCCTTTCCCCACCAAGACGATGAGATGATTCTACTCTCGATTATTATAGGTTCTCTTATTTCTTCTGTCTTTTTCTTAGCCATCAGATTTTCCTCGTATAACGCATAGCAGACAAGAGTTCTCTTGGTGAAAGCTTACTTGTCACTTCTCCGCCAACTTCTCCTAGTACTGACTCAGCCAGCTCTGTCTTTTCTTTCAGTATCTGGCTTATTCTTTCTTCAATAGTATCCTCGGCTATGAACTTGTAGACTGTCACAACCTTTTTCTGCCCGATTCTATAAGCTCTGTCTGTTGCCTGATCCTCTACAGCAGGGTTCCACCATCTGTCAAAGTGTATTACGTTGTTTGCCTCTGTCAGTGTCAATCCTGTTCCTCCAGCTTTAAGTGAAATGACAAGGAAAGGTATCTCGCCATTTTGGAATGAATCTACAATTCTTGTTCTTTTCTCTGGTGGTGTACTTCCGTCTATATATTCTCCATCATGACCAAATACAGGGGAGAGGAGTGCGAGAATGTTAGGGATAATTGAGGCAAACTGAGTAAATACCAGGACCTTCTCTCTGTTTTCATGGATAGTGGTACATAGTTCTTTCAAAAGAAGGAACTTTCCACTCTTTTTCTCATCATACTCCCCATCCCCTAGGTACTGGGAAGGATGGTTTGCTACCATCTTCAGCTTCATAATTGTAGAGCCGGCGAGAGTGAGAGGATTTGCTCCTGTCTCTTCTTTTCTCTGAAGGGCCTCTTCATATTCGTCTACTACTTTGTTGTATAGTACTCTCTGCTCAGGAGTGAGAGATACCATAAGCTCGTTCTCTACTTTTTCAGGTAGGTCGTTGATAATAGACTTATCTGTCTTGAGGCGCCTTAAGATAAATGGTGTCACAACTTTCTTCAAATTGTCCATTTTATCTCCACCAAGTGAATCAGAGAAAGATTCAAAGTCTTTCTCATCTCCCAGGAGACCAGGAGAAAGAAAATCGAAGATAGACCAAAGGTTCATCAGTGAGTTCTCGATAGGAGTACCTGTCATAGCGATAGCTTGCTTACGCTCCAAGGCTTTTATAGCTTTAGTCTGCTTAGTGTTTCTATTCTTAATATTCTGGGCTTCATCAAGGATCACCAAGTCCCATTTCTCTTCTTTTATGGAAGCGCTGGTTGCAGCTCCCTGATAAGTGACGATAGTAAGGAAAGGAAAGTCTTTCTTCTTTGCGTCTTTTCCATGCCTGATGGAGAAATCTAACTCAGGAGTGAACTTCATGCACTCTCGTCCCCAGTTACCCAGAAGGGATGCAGGTACAATTAAGAGCACTTTTGCATCCTTGTTTCTACTTCTCACTTCCTCTAGGTACGCCAGTATTTCCACTGTCTTTCCCAGTCCCATGTCGTCTGCTAGTAGCGGTCCCAGCGATAGGCGCGATATTCCCATAAGCCATCTATATCCATCTCTCTGATAGGGCCTTAGAGTCCCCGTGAAAGATTGAGGCGGGTAGGAAGGAAGATCGGAAATGATGGAAGACTTGATCATGTCCTCTATATCAATAGAGATAGGGAAAGGCTTCTTTTCTACGCCAGATGACAACTTTAAGGCAGATAACAGTGATATCTCCCTATTCTCCAGCTCTTCGTATTCCTTGAACAACAACTCGAGACTATGTTTATCGACTTCAATCCAGTTTCCTTTGAGTAGATAAAGACCTTCAGTTCTGGAGAGAATGTCTTGTATCTCATCTTTTGTTATCTCTACGCCTTGCCAGACCATCTTTGGCCTGAAAGAGGTGATGGAACAGTTACTTCCTTTATTCTCTATTTCAATATTGATCCTAGAGTTTCTTTTTCTTTTTTTCCACCATCCAGGAATTCTGGTAACTATTCCAACTTCTTCAAATAGAGGGACATCCATCAAAAAAGCATATGCCTCTTCTTTAGACACATAGATAGGGGAGAATATCTCACCTGTATTGAGCCAAGATGAGATGATATCGCTGTTCTTTGCCGCTTTCTTTATGGAAGAGATAAGGACTGCAAGTTTCTCGATGGAGGATGAATACTCCTTTAGTGCGTACTTAAGTGGGTAGTGATGAACTTTCCCGTCTTCTCCCACTGTAGAGTAAGTGGCCATAAATGCAAATGGCGCTTCTGGTTTCTTGCTCTCCAATAGGTGAAAGAAGATTCTCGAAGGGAGTTTGTAACGGGAGGAAAAGGAAGAAAAGTATGATTCTACAGAAGATGAATATGTAGAGATATCACTTTTGAAAACAGAAAGATATCGATCAAAGAGTGAAAGAGCCCACTCTGAACTAAGATATTGGCCTCCAAGAATAAATGGAGCGTCAGATAGTATTTCATCTAGTTCTATCTTGTCATAGGAAACAATGGCGTTTTCTCTCTCCAACGCGAGAGAGGGAGTCCGCTCCAATTGGAAGAAAAAGTTATCTGTAATACGTTTCAGAAAGTCCAAAGAGGGAGATGAATCCTTTATGTTGTCAGATAAAACTGCATTGTACATCCCCCTATACTGGTCTGGAAAAAACTCAGGACTTCTTTCCCTACTAAAGTCAGGCTTAAATCCATCGAGTGTGATGATGAACTCTAGATTGTTCTTTTTCTTCTGCATGAATATAGCTTACTAAATGATTATTCTAAGTCCAAGACAAATCAGAAAAAATTGAATTAATGATAAATATTATTATTTCTTGATATATAAATCGGTTTATTTTATTTTTCTTTATGAATACCTCAATAATTTTGTAAAAATTTATATTGCCATAAGAAATTCTCATGATACTATAAAGAAAAAGAGTACAAAAAGGAGGAGAATATGGGAACAATCTGGGGGATAGTACTTGGAGTAATAATCCTTTCTCTCGTCTATGTTTTCTTCAACTATAGAAGAATCAAGGCAATGAATGAAGGAACGGAAGAAATGGTAGAGATGGCTGCCATTATACGTAGTGGAGCCAATACATTTATGAAGACAGAATATAAGACGATATTCATCGTTGTATTGATCGTTGCCCTTATATTCTCTCTCTTTGTAGAGAAGACATCTGGTCTTACACTCCTTTTGGGAGCCTTGGCTTCCAGCGCCGCCTGCATTACTGGAATGAAAAGCGCAACATTTGCAAATGTCAGGACGTCTAATAAGGCTAGGGAAAGCTTATCTATTGGAGAGACTGTAAAGGTAGCTCTCGCCGGTGGCTCAGTTGCGGGGCTCTCAGTACAGGCTTTCGGTCTATTGGGCCTTGTAGCTATTCTCTTTATTTGGGGGATAGACCATGATGCTTCAGGATCAGGGTTCCTTCTGTCATTGAAGTGCAATGCCTCTACAATGAGGATTACTACATACTCGCTTGGCTGCTCACTGGTTGCCATGTTTAATCGTGTAGCAGGAGGTAATTACACTAAGGCTGCAGATATCTCATCTGATATCCTTGCAAAGATCAGACATGATCTTCCGGAAGATGACAGCAGAGTTCCAAACGTTATTGCAGACTTTATCGGTGACAACGTCAATGATATTGCAGGTAACTGCTCTGACTTATTGGAGTCCTTCGTTGCTACTACAGCCGCAGGTATTCTTATTGCATCAACGCTGTTTAAGACAGGATCTCTATCTTCTTCAGCCTTCGATAGCGCCATGATGTATCCGGTAATCCTTGCAGGAGGCGGACTCTTGGGGTGTCTCTTGGCTCTTATTATTGTCCAAAAGAAGAAGATGGGTGACAACCCAAGTAAAGAGCTGAACTCTGCAACTTATATTTCAGCTTTCTTCACCCTTGTTTTAGGGCTTATATCCAGTTATATGCTTTTCTCTAAGGTTGAGCTTCCTTCATCCTTCCTCATTGGATGGGCTTCTCCATGGGTAAGCGCAGTACTTGGAATAATATCAGGAGTAGCCAT
>CAMEQB010000133.1 GCA_945932505.1 uncultured Spirochaetales bacterium | reverse complement strand
TAGAAAAGATAAAAAGAAGAATGGAGAAGTAACTGTTTCTTATTACATTAGGGGCTGTTTAAGCCCCTAAATATTTCTAGTTAAGATCAGCAATTAACCCGAGTCCCTTTAGAGTAAGAATCGGATCAAGTTCATCAAGTCTATCGATTAAAGTTGAGATAGTGGAGCTTAGGCCTCCAGTAGCCATGACATAGAGTCTCTCTCCCAGTTCCTTCTCAGTATTAGCAATAATCTTTTCAACAAGACCAGAGTATCCTTCCATGATACCAGCCCTTATTGACTCCATGCTGTCTCTACCAAGAACAGAAGAAGGAACCTTTAACTCAACCTGCGGAAGCTGTGCTGTAGAGCCGAAGAGTGCATTGACAGCTGTTACAAGACCAGGAGCGATTGCTACACCCAACACCTTCCCTTCTTTTGAGACTGTACTGAAAGTAAGTGCTGTTCCAAAGTCTATTACCATTACGGCTCCATCCTTATGATGATAGTGGCCATATGCCATATTGCATAATAGGTCAGCACCAAGCTCAGGTGGAATAGTAGCCTTATTTAGTCCACACTCAACACTATGAGAAACCATGATAGGATCTTTCTTAAAGATTCTTCTCATGTTTTTTTCAATACTTCTTGTTAAGAATGGAACGACTGAAGAGATGATCACTTTATCGACTTTATCTCTCTCTACTCCCCTTTCATCGAAGAGAGAAGAGAATATTACGTAGTATTCATCTCCGGTCTTTTTTGTGTCTGTAAAGACTCTAAAGGGTTTATTCCAAACTCCATTGTTGAGAACAGCGACAACTATATTGGTATTTCCAATATCGACAGCTACAGTCATCAGATTACAACAGCTCCTTTGTGGCCTTCATATGCTTTGTCTCTCTTAGCCTTTACATCTTCGTCTACAAGGTAATCATCGAATCTTTCCATCTTGTCGATGATTCCCTTTGGAGTAAACTCAATGATACGGTTAGCAAGAGAATCTACAAACTGGTGGTCATGGGAGTTAAAAAGAAGGACACCCTTGAAATCAATGAGGCCATTGTTAAGAGCCTGAATAGATTCAAGATCCAAGTGAGATGTAGGCTCATCGAAAATAAGACAGTTGTTGCCTTCAAGCATCATCTTAGCAAGCACTACTCTTACTCTCTCTCCTCCGCTGAGAACTCCACAATCTTTCAAGGCTTCGTCTCCGCTGAAGAGCATTCTTCCCAAGAAGGATCTTACATAGTTGTCATCATCTTCCTTACTAAACTCTTGGAGATACTCTGTCATGTTAATTCCAGGACCAAACATCTTTGAGTTATCTTTAGGGAAATAACTGAGAGAAGTTGTTACACCCCATGTGTATGAACCCTCATCTGGCTCCATTTCTCCGCTGATAATCTGGAAAAGAACAGTCTTTGCATAGTGGTTAGGACCAACAAAAGCTACCTTTTCACCAGGGTTAATGGTAAGTGAAAGATTATCGAGGACCTTCTCTCCATCGATTGTTTTGGAAATGTTCTTAATCTCAAGAACATTCTTTCCAATCTCTCTAGTAGGTTTGAATGCTACATATGGGAAACGACGTGAAGACGGTTTGATATCATCAATAGTAAGCTTGTCGATAAGCTTCTTTCTACTTGTAGCCTGCTTAGCCTTAGCGACATTGGAACTGAAGCGCTGGATGAACTCTTTGAGTTCTGCAATCTTCTCTTCCCTTCTCTTCTTCTCATCTTTCATCTGCTTTGCAGCAAGCTGAGATGACATATACCAGAAGTCATAGTTACCGACATAGAGCTGGATTCTGCCATAGTCGATATCGCAGATGTGAGTACATACAGTGTTGAGGAAGTGTCTGTCGTGGCTTACTACGATGACAGTATTGTTGAAGTCTTCCAAATAGTCTTCAAGCCAATGAATAGACTCAAGGTCCAAGTGGTTGGTAGGCTCGTCCAGAAGAAGAATATCTGGGTTTCCAAAAAGAGCCTGAGCAAGAAGAACTCTGACCTTCAAGTTATCTTCAATCTCACTCATTTTCTTTTCATGTAAAGCAACTGGTATTCCAAGGCCATCAAGCATCTGTGCTGCCGTTGCTTCTGCTTCCCAGCCACCAAGCTCACTAAACTCTCCTTCAAGTTCAGCAGCTCTTAAGCCATCTTCTTCAGAGAAATCTTCTTTAGAGTAGATGGCATCTCTCTCCTGCATTACATCATAAAGGTGTTTAAAGCCCATGATTACAGTATCGATGACTCTATAATCATTATATTTGAAGTGATCCTGTTTAAGAGTAGCAAGTCTCTCACCTGGAGTAATGATAATTTCACCTGTATCTGGCTCAATCTCACCAGAGAGAATCTTTAAGAATGTAGATTTTCCTGCACCATTGGCTCCGATGATGCCATAGCAGTTACCAGGAGTAAACTTAAGATTTACTTCTTTGAATAGAACTTGTGTACCGTAAGAAAGAGAAATGTTGGAAGCTGTAATCATGACTACCTCTCAAGCAAAATGAAAGGGCAACTATTCGTTGCCCTTAACTTTAGTCCCTAGCAGAATCGAACTGCTATTTAGAGACTGAGAATCTCCCGTCCTAACCGTTAGACGAAGGGACCATTTATCCACTGGGATGGAGGGACTCGAACCCCCAAAGGCAGAACCAGAATCTGCAGTGTTACCGTTACACTACATCCCAATCACAATGACAAGAAGAAAATACATGATTTACATATTTGTTGCAATAGGTTTTTCGAAAAAAACTCAGTAAATCAGTTTAGTTCTTCTTGAATGCCGATACTCTGGCGCTTGCTGTCAACGAGTCAATGTCATATTTACCATCTAGGAGGTATCTATAAGCCAAACCTGCTATCATTGCTCCGTTATCAGTGCAAAGCTTAAGAGAAGGGAAAGTAACTGTGTATCCACTCTTCTCAAGACTCTTGAGCTCACTGCGTAAAAGTGAGTTGGCAGCAACACCACCACCTGCACTTACACGCCTTAGTCCTGTGTCCTTCAATGCAAGCTTAACCCTCTTCATTAATATACCCACAGCTTGACGCTGAAATGAAGCAGCAATGTTTTCTGGAGTATCGGGACTGTCTCCATTTCTGAATTGATCCTTCTGGTTAATGACAGCAGTCTTAAGACCAGAATAAGACATATCATATGGATGTTCTTTTCTATCCAAGCTTGGACCGGGGAAAAGAAAAGCATTAGGGTCTCCAGTCTTACTAAGCCTATCTATTACTACCCCGCCAGGAAATCCAAGATCATAGAACTTGGCGACTTTATCGAAGGCTTCACCGATAGCGTCGTCGATAGTCGTTCCTAAGACATCCACATCATCATAGCCATTAACTTTACAGATTACAGTGTGTCCACCTGAAACCAATACTCCTAGATATGGATACTCTAAAGGAGTCTCAATCTGAGAAGCATATAAGTGAGCCCTTATATGGTCTATTCCGATATATGGGATACCTAGTGTCTCAGCAAAATACTTACCAAAATTTACACCAACAAGAAGAGAGCCCAAAAGACCAGGCCTGTTAGTTACAGCTACTGCATCAAGATCTTCATTCTTTATTCCTGCCTGCATAATGGCAGCGGCAACTACCTGCTCGATCCACTCGGTATGAAGACGAGAAGCCAACTCCGGCACTACTCCTTGATATGGCTTATGAAGCTCAATCTGAGTAGCAATAACATTTGACATTATTTCTCTACCGTCTTTTACTACTGCGGCAGAGCATTCATCACAACTGGTTTCAATACCTAATACAATCATAAAACATCATCTTCCGGTTCCCAAATAATCAAATCTTCACCCACCAAAATCGATGGATCGACAAATGCCTCGGATTCAAAAATATATTCATAGACCTTTTTGTTCCATGGAATACCGATTTGAGGTCCATTTGTCTTAGACCTTGAAATAAGCTCCCCTAGAGAGGCAAGATCTTCCTGTGTCATGGGAACCTGTGATAGATCCAAAAAAATCTCTTCCATAATTGTCCTCCCTTAAGAATATAGTACGAAAAGCCATTGATAAAACAATTCTTCACGGATATTACCACAACTGGAGTAAATGAGAAAGAGATTTAGCTTTTTTCCTGATGATTACCACTATAGTTAAATGAAAAAAATATTAAAATTATTTCCACAGTTTTAAGTTAATTATAGAAATATCGAAATATCAAGTATATATTTAGAGATATAGGAGAAACTCGAATGAAAAAAAACATTGTTCTAATTACTATAGCTCTTCTATCTGTATTGCTTATTGTATCCTGTTCCAACAAAACTCAGGAATCAAAGGCAGTAGGATTATCGATTGGTAGAGTTGAAACTGTATTTGCTGATGACGCATGGAATTATGACGTCGTATATAAGAGTGGTTCAACTAGATACATTTCTGAAGTAGTCGTAAATCTTTCCAACGGTACATATAGATATCCATCTTCAGTCAAGGCTGAAATTCTAAAGAAAGACGGAGAGACATGGAAAT
>CAMEQB010000132.1 GCA_945932505.1 uncultured Spirochaetales bacterium | reverse complement strand
TCTTCTGCAAAGCGCTTTGCATCCATTGGATCTGTGTAGATAGACTCATCCTTCTCGTCTCCATTGGCAGCCAGTCCCACGTGTCCCAGTTCTCCTTCGATTCCCATGCCAAACTGGTGACAGATAGATGCGATTCTTTTTGTCTCTTTAATATTCTCTTCGAAGGAGAGGAGGGAACCATCGAACATGATGGAAGAGAAACCATTACGGAAAGCATACATTAACCTCTCAGGATCATTACCATGATCGAGACAAGTGGCGATAGGTACAGTCGAATACTCAGCAAGAGTCTTGATCATAGGAATGATCAACTCTGCTTTTGCATGTTGTCTCATCATATTCTGCCCAAGAAGGAAGATGATCGGAGCCTTCTTTTCTTCTGCAGCTCTTACCATTCCTCTTGCTGACTCCAGATTAATCGGGCTGGTTGCAAGGACTGCATAATTGTTTTCAGCTGCGTTTTTCAGAATTGTCTTTATGTCTGTATACATCAGTAATTCTCCTTTTTATAGTTTGTAAGTCCAAAGTAGTTTTCTCTAAAATTAGGATTCTTTTCTCCTATTTTTTTTGCGCACATAATATAAATTGATTCGATTACGGCTAGTTCTCCAAGTCTTGAGAAAGAGTTTCTGTCATCAAAAAGATATTGGTTTTCAGAAACAAGTAAAGCATAATCGGAAAGTGAAAAAAGGGAAGAGCTATCATTAGTTGTTATAAGGGCGATAGTTGCCCCAGAATTCTTTGCCTTTTGGGCTTTATCTACCAACTCTGTTGTCATTCCCTCTCGTGATACAAAAATAAGGAGATCTTTTTCTGTATAAGTTGAGGCGGAACTTGAAATCGAGAATGGATCTGTAAAACACATGGATTTCAAGCCTAGTCTCAATAGCTCTTCAGAGAGATGTCTTGCAGCAAGCGATGAGCCTCCGATACCAAATACAGATATAGTCGAAGCATTGATTATGCTTTTTGAAAGAACGCTTACTTCATCCCAGGTAACAAAGGAGAAAGATCTTTCTATGCTTTCGATACTTGAAGCAAATACTTTCTGATAAATATCTTTATCGCTGTCATCAAAAGTGCAGGGGATTGAGTTTTCTGTATCGCTACGCATTCCATCTACAAGGATCTTCAAGTCTTTAATTCCATTGCATCCCAGTTTCTTGCAGAATCTGACTACAGATGGCTGGCTTACCCCGCAGTTAATTGCGATATCTTTTATCGGAGTATCTACAAGTTCTTTTTCATGCTCCAGCATCCATCTTGCAATCTTTCCTTCCTGCGTACCAAGAGAGGGAAGTAAATCCTCAACCAACATGCGAAATCTAGATGTCTTCTGTTTTGGCTCCATAATGCACTCTTTGTAAATTAATTTATTCTTTTCTTATATTTTAATACCTATATTTGGACTAAAACAAGAGAAATCTAAAATAATACGAAAGAACTTCAGTATTATTTTTAAATTTTTGTTGACATCTCAGTCTTTCGACATGAGACTAATCTATAGGTTCAAAACCTAATGTATGGGAGGATACAAAATGAAAACTGTTAGGTTTATTTCAGTAATGATGGTTCTTCTCCTTCTTGCTCTTCCTGTCTTTGCAAATGGTCAGACAGAAACAACAAGTCCTAAGGTAGAAGAAAAAGTTATGACACATGATGAGTTGGTAGAGGCTGCTAAGGCTGAAGGAACTCTTACTGTCTACACATATTCAAGCCGTACAACAAAGATCGGTGATGCTTTCACAGCAAAATACGGCATTCCAGTTGAAGTTACTCAGCTTAAAGACACAGAGATGATTGAAAAAGTTTCTAAGGAAGCTGCTGCTTCTTTGGATGCTGCTGATGTCGTTTTCTGTCAGGATGGTTCAAGAGTCATCCCTGAACTCGTTTATACCGGTTATGTAACTGCATACATTCCTGAGAATATCGAAGGTCATATTGTAGACGCTGAGTTTGAGGATCCACTTGTATTCGAAGCTATGCCAAAAGTATTCATTTATAACAATGAAGACGGCGGAGAGCAGACACTTACTAACATCTGGCAGCTTACAGAGCCAGAGTGGAAGGGTGCTCTTCAGTTTAAGGATCCATTCTCAGAAGCAGTCAACATGAACTTCTTTGCTATGATCACAAGAGAAGATTGGGCGGCAAAGATCGCTGATGCTTATAAGAGCTACTATGGAAAAGAAATCCAGCTTACAACAAAGAACGCAGGTTATGAGTGGATCAAGGCTATCTACAATAATGGCTGTGTACTTGGAAAGAGCGATACAACTATCGGTGAGAACGTTGGTGCAAAGGGACAGCACAGAAACCTCGTCGGTCTCTTCACTCTCAACAAGATGAGAAACGCAAAGAGCAAGGATCTTGCACTTGCTCCAGCATATGGTATGGAACCATTCTCAGGCTTTATGTATCCAGCTTATGTATTTGTAGCTTCAAATGCAAAGGCTCCAAATGCAGCTAAGCTCTTTATCGAGTTCGCATTCACAGAAGAGGGATGGAAGCCATTTAATCTCCTTGGCGACTATTCACCTGTCGATTATCTCAGCGACAACGCAGAAGACGATCTTACAATCGTTGACTGGAAGAATCAGCTTGTTTGGGAAGATCCAGCTTGGTGTGCTGAATCAAGAGCTGACGTCGAAGAGTTTATTTCCAGCATCGTCTGATAAAACACAAAATTCACCTAATGCCAGCCTCTTTTTAGGGGCTGGTATAACTTAGGAGTCTAAATGATCAAGAAGCAATTATATCGTTTCTATAAATTTATTAAGAAGCCATACAATGTAATACTCACTGTGCTTCTTATAGTGTTGGGATATCTCACATTATTCCCGATGCTTACAATGATCAAAGATACTTTTACAGTCCATGTATCGGAGTCTATGCGTCTCAAACAGGCTGCTGGCACTTTTACATTGAATCACTGGATAAAGGTTCTCTTTGATCCATCATCTTTAAGTGTATTCTACAAGCCATTTTTAAACTCTCTTGTTACAAGTCTCGGTGCATGTTTAGTTGCCCTTGTATTTGGTGGAGTTTTCTCATGGTTCATCACAAGGACAAATATCAGATGGAAGAAAGTATTGTCTTCTCTCTTCATCTTTCCATATATAATGCCTAGCTGGACGCTGGCACTTGCTTGGTACAATGTTTTCAAAAACTCAGTTGTTGGTGGAGTACCGGGAACATTCCAGGCTCTTACAGGAATAGAGCCTCCAAACTGGTTTGCATACGGTGCATTTCCAATTGCACTTGTTACAGGCCTCCACTATGCACCTTTTGCATATATCATGATCGGTGGCGTCTTGAGAAATATGGATGCAAACTTGGAAGAAGCGGCCATGATGTTAAAGACAAAGAGAAATAGAATTGTCAGGAAGATTACTATCCCTATGATTCTTCCTGCAGTTCTTTCAACTTTCCTTCTTGTCTTCTCATCTGCAATGAGCTCTTTTGCCGTCCCTCAATTCTTAGGACTTCCTGTGAGATACCAAGTATTGACTACACAGTTATATAGAACCCTCAATGGAATTAACCCTGGTCAGGGATACTGTATAGCCATGATCATGATTCTTCTAAGCGTAGGTATTCTTGCATTTAACCAGAGAATGGTTGGTACAAGAAAGAATTATACAACAGTAACTGGAAAGAGCAGCAATATTTCCCTTGTAAACTTGAAGAAGGGTAGAAATGTAATCAGTGTTATTGCCCTTATTCTTATTATAACAGTATCTATTCTGCCTCTCGTTTCTTTCGCCCTCGAATCAGTTATCTTAAGACCTGGTGATTATTCTGCATCCAACTTTACTCTCCAGTTCTGGATTGGAACTGCCGAAGAGAACTCTATTGCAAATAATGAAGCGGGCTTATTGCGTAATCCAAACCTTTGGAAAGCTCTTTGGAATTCTCTTAAGCTTTCTATCATCTGCGCCATTACCGCAGGAACACTTGGTTTCTTGGCAGGATATGGAATAGTAAGGGGTAGGGGAACAAAGCTGGCCAAAGCTGTCGACAACTTGGCGTTCTTCCCATATTTGATGCCAAGTATGGCTTTCTCTGTCATATACCTTTCGATGTTTAGTACCCGTCACGGTCCTATTCCTGCTCTTTATGGTTCCTTCTTCCTTCTTGTCTTGATCGGAACAGTAAAGTATATGCCGTTTGCATCACGTAGCGGCATCAACTCCATGCTGCAGCTGTCTAATCAGATAGAGGAAGCTGGAGAAATAATTGGAGTGAGCTGGGTTAAACGAATGGGAAGACTTGTAATTCCTATTCAGAAGAGCTCGTTTATCTCTGGATATCTTTTGCCTTTTACTTCATGTATGAGAGAGCTTTCACTCTTTGTACTCTTGGTAACTCCACAGAACAGAGTTTTGACAACTCTTCTCTTCCAGTATAACGAGAAAGGTTGGAGCCAGTATTCAAACGGAATTAACTTGATGATCGTCATCATCGTTCTTGTTGTAAACGCTGTAGTCAATAAGGTTACAGGTGCATCTATCGACAAAGGCATAGGAGGTTGATTTATGCCAAAGATTGAACT
>CAMEQB010000131.1 GCA_945932505.1 uncultured Spirochaetales bacterium | reverse complement strand
TGAGTCTTCTCTCAACTCCCTCTGCGTCTCCAGAGAGGAAAGAACAAAGAAGCTCAGACATCGGCTTTTTGTCATTCCTTATCTTTTCCTTGAACCACTCTTGTATCTGATCAATAAATACTTCCCTTACTTCCCTGTTTGGTATCACAAGCTTATAGGAGTCGTCTTCACCCATTCCTTTCTGTGTAAGGTAACCGGTGGTGAATAAAACGCTCCAGAGGTTGTCGATGGTGGAATCCAACTCGTCGTATGCAGAATCCAGCCTAACCTTCTTCTCTATCATATCTCCCGATATAAGACGTTCAATCTCAGAGCGGGTACTTGCGTCAGCCTTATCGATAAAGCGTTTCACAAGGTCGTTTCCACTGCTGTTGATCCAGAACGCTTCTGGCTTTGCATCAGGATCACTTGCAATCCTATCCACATAGTTTATTACGTCCCAAGGGCAGTATAAATCCTCCTCTCCAAAGCGGTATCCATCATACCACTCCTTTGCTTCCTTAAGGTGATCCTCGATTTCATAATCGGAAAACATCATCCTCACTTCATCTTCGGTAAAGCCAAAGCGCTCGTCGAACCTAGTGTCTGTAATTGAAAGGACCTTAAGGTTGTTAAGTCCAGTGAAGATGCTCTCCTTTGACACTCTGAGGCATCCGGTCAACACAGCAAAGAACAGCGAGTCATTGGTCTTCAATGCCTGACCGAAGAGGGAACGTATGAGAGCCACCATCTCTTTGTAGTATCCATTCTTGAAAGCCTTGTCCAAAGGGACATCATATTCATCAATAAGAATGATAACTTTCTGACTGTAGTATTGTCGTAGTAAGGAAGAAAGCATTCTTAAACTATCACGTATATCGTCTGGAGTATCATTTTCTTGAAGAATTCTAGTTAAAATGTTTTTGTCATCTTGTTCTAAAAAGTCACTTTTTAGTAATAGCCTAAAACGAGATATTTCCGCTCTTATTATTTTTCTTAATGCTCCATATGCATCTTCGTATTTTAATCCATCAATACCTTTAAGCGAGATAAAGATGACAGGATACTTCCAAAGTATTCATCACATAAAGCTGTGTCCTTTGAAATGGCAAGACCATCGAACAAAGACTTATCTGCTCCTATTTCAAAGAAGCTCTTTAGCATGCTCATGTTCAAAGTCTTTCCAAAGCGACGGGGACGAGTGAAAAGATTAACTTTGCCCCAGTTGTTCAATAGATCTCCGATAAATCCTGTTTTATCCACATAATAGAAGTCTTCCTGGCGTAGTTTCTTAAAATCGTCTATTCCTATCGGTAATTTCTTCTTCAATTTGCTTTTCTCCATATCGCATTTATAAATTCAGAATAATATTTAAAACTTATTATGAAATTATTTTCTAAACAAGTATACTTTCTTTGAGATTTTTCTTTTTGTTAATCCATAGGAGTAGCATATTTTGTAGCTAACACAGACTGATTCATCTATTTATGTTAATATACTAACTTCTTCAAAAAAGGGTTTGAGTTTCCCTTATTTTTTATGATAAACCTATCGCAATATGAAGATATTAGTAATTAATCCAGGTTCTACATCTACTAAAGTAAGTGTATTTGAAGATGAAGAAGTAGTGTTCACAGACTCTGTTTTCCATGATGCTCCTCTTCTTCTATCTTTCCCTACAGTTCCTGATCAGACACAAATGAGAAAGGATGTCACAAGAAAGTTCCTTCTAGATAGAGGAATGGATGTTTCTGATATGGATGTTATCGTCGGTCGTGGAGGCGGAGCTCATAGCCAGAGAGCAGGTGTTACAATTATCGATAAGACTCTATATGATGACACAAAGAATAATGTGGGTGGATCAGATCATGCATCAATGCTTGGTGTCCTTGTAGCTTATGAACTGGGCGTTGAGTTTAATAAGCCCTCTTATACTCTCAACCCTACAAATATTGATGAATTTATTGATGAAGCAAGAATTACAGGTATCAGCGGGCTTTATCGTCATGCTCAGTCCCATGCTTTGAATCAGAAAGCAATCTGTGAGCTTCATGCAAAGAATACTGGTGTCGACATCAAGGACACAAACTATGTATGTGCCCATATCGATGGCGGTATTACAATCGGTGCCCATAAAGGCGGCAGAATGATCGACTGCACTGAAGGAGCTGGCGGAGATGGTCCGTTTACTCCCACAAGACTGGGTTCCATCCCTGTTCTTGCTGTCTGCAGATACCTGGAGAAAGGCCATACTACACAAGACCTACGAAAGATGTGTTCCCGTGCAGGTGGTTTTGTTTCTCATTTCGGCACTTCTGACTCCAAAAAGATTCATAAGATGGTTGAAGAAGGTGACGAGAAAGCAACTCTCATTTGGAATGCAATGCTTTATCAGACAGCAAAGGCAATCGGAGAGATGGCTTGTGTGCTTGAAGGTAAAGTAGATGCAATCCTCTTAACAGGTGGACTTGTCAGGTATGACGACATTGTTGAATACATTAAGGCACACTGTGGCTGGATCGCTCCAATAGCTCTATATCCAGGAGAAGTTGAGCAGGAAGCTATGGCTTGGGCTGTTTTGGATGTAGTAAGAGGAAAGAAGGAAGCCATCCACTACAATCCTCATGATGTCTTCGATAAGTTTGATTGGGATGATGTAGTCTATTAATCATTCCTAATATTTCTTCCCTCCGAATATACTTGGAGGGATTTTCTTTTACTTAGCCATGGAAAAGGGACGCGTTTTCAGCGTCCCTCATTACTTAAGAAATTACTATTACAGTGTCTCTGAGAACCAAGCAATTGTTGCACTGACAGCTGTCTTGAGAACAGTGTCATCTCCACTGAATACACCGAATGTATGGTCTCCTCCTTCAATCCAGAAGATATCTTTCTTCTCAGAAGAAGTAAGAGAAGCATAAATCTCTTCAGCTGTTTCAGGAAGGACTGTGTCGTCAGCCTTACCCTGGATCAAGAGAACAGGAGCAGTAATTCTGGCCATCTCAGCAGGATAATCGATGGCGAATGCACACTCATAGAACTCTGGAGATTCCTTAAGAGAGTCTCTCCAATCGAATGTCATCTCATAGTATCCATCTCTCTTTGCAATTTCATATTCTTCCTGTGACTCATATACTCCATAAGCACCAGCCCATGTAAGAACAGATGCGAAGGAAGGATCACGAGAAGCAGCAAGGAAAGCAAGCTTTCCACCAAGGCTCCATCCCATTACACCGATTCTTTCTGCATCAACAGGATAGTTTTCGATGATGTAAGACTTACAGACTTCTGCATCGCTAAGAGCTTTATCATATGTGAAGTCAATATAATCTTCTTCAGAATCACCATTACCGATGTAATCGAAGCGGATAGTTGCAATACCAGCCTTAGCCATTTCTGGAGCTGCATAATCATATCCATTACCAGCTTCGTGGCGGTTTGAACCTGTTCCATGGAGCATTACTACTGCTGGCACCTTTACACCTTCTTCAACTACAGGAACTGTAATTGTTGCAGGAACCTTATGGTCACCAGCATCGATCATCACGTCAGCTTCTGTGTACTCATAAACCTTTGCACTCTTCTCTGTTGTTGCACAAGAAACAAGTAAAAGTGCAGCAAGAATCATAATAACGATTTTCTTCATTTTTCTTCCTCCAAAAAAGAATATAAGGATAGTATTCTTTACATACCTATGGGTCAACTACTATACAAAATGATTACTATTTATTTAGTTGGATTAAGTTTTTCTTTTGAAAAACATCTCGCCTGTTTTCAAAATCCTTTTCATTTCTCTCTCATAGTGAGAGAATAAATATATGCCACACTTTCGTATCAAAGATACTGTCAAGAAACTTAATAAAATAACTCCTATGGAGAAGATTCTTCCAATTAAGAATGGAAGACTTGAAGTCAAGATAACAGGAAAGGATCTATACTCCGAAATAAATAGCGAACTCCCAAATCCCGATATCATAGATTACCTTTTTGATATCTCCACTCATACTGATATCTTAGATAAACTCACAATAGTATTGGATGATGAGGTAGACTTCAAAAGAGCCAAAGAGACATATATCACATATCTATTGGTGCTTGCCAAAAAGACTCTGAAAGAACTTCGTGTTTACACAAGGAAGATCTTGGGGTTCCTTATCTTCGGTGGAATAGTCTTGGTATTATCATATTTTCTTGAAGGCAGATTTCAACGTGTATTCTATGACAGTGTCAACATCATAGGAGGCTTTTCAATCTGGGAGGCGGCAGATTTATTCTTTTTTGCCCGTTGGGATAAACGAAAGGAACTTGTTTCCATTGTAAAACTCCTTGAAGCAGATTGGACACAAAGAGATATTTCATAAAGAAGAGGGCAAAGTCACCATGACTGAAGCCCTCTATTCTTATAAACCATTATAAAGATTAAGAATTGATGATTGATGTTGGTTGTCTAAAGATTATTCGGTTACCAATCCCTTTTTCTTGATCTTCTTTATCATCTCTTCCGAAACGTCCAGTGCCTCTGCTGCCTCATCGAAAGTACATTTATAATGTTCTTGATAAGCACGTATACAATTCAATG
>CAMEQB010000130.1 GCA_945932505.1 uncultured Spirochaetales bacterium | reverse complement strand
CCCATGATCTCTGCTGTCTCAGTCATAGTGAGGCCTTTGAGGAACATGGGGCCAAAGAGAAAGAAGTCTCTTTGTCTCTCAGATAGGACCATTCCTATTTTTTCTAGGCTTGAGTATCTGAAGGAGAGCATTTTAACAAGGTTCTGAGCGCTGGAGATGTTCTCTCCTAGATATTTTGCAGCTTCCTTTCCTTTCTCTGATTTATCTTTTTTAAGCTGGTCTCTGAGCTCTATATATGACGTATCTATCTCTAAAGCAGGAAGGTTTCCCCTTAGGACCTTCATGTGTATTACTCCATCCACGTTATGGAAAGAAAGCTCAGGAATAGAGTAGTGGGTATAATCTGATGAATACTTGAGACCTGGGTATGGAGTGAGAGTCTTGATCACTTCCAGCATTTCATCTAAGTCAGCTCTTCCTATCCTAAGAGCCTTTGCTAGAGCATCAAGTCTATTCTCTTTTATATAATCCAGTCCATGGTAAATAATGTCTCTATATCGTGATATCTCCTCAGGATTCTTCTCTATTTCCTTTATTTGGAGCATTATTGCTCCTCTCCAATCTTTTGCTCCTACACCGGTTGGCTCCATGGTTTCGATAGCTTCTACTGCTTCTTTTGTGTACTCTTTTAGACTGTCAGGAAGAAGAGATGATGGGTCGGGGCCAGTAAAACCATGGGGATCGAGAGACGAGATTATAATCTCGGCAGCTTTCTTTACAGGAGGAGTTAGAGGGATACATCCCAGTTGATTCATTAAGTGCTCGGTAAGGCTCTCTTTTTCTGTTACAGTCTTCTCAAACCAGTCATTCTCCCCGTCGTCCGAATAGTCTGAAGAGTTTGCCTCGTCGGAGTAGGAAGGTGAGGAAGAGTAGGAACGGGATGATATGTCTTCATAAGACCTTTCGCCTTCACTGATATTTATTACAGGGTTTTTCTCTGCTTCTTTTTTTATTTTATCAGATAACTCTTCCAGTGGCAGTGTCACAATCTCCAGCACCTGCATTTGAGAGGCGTCCATACGCTGGGTCTGTGACATTGAAAGAGCTATATTTTGAGCCATGTTTCCCCTTTATTCGTCAAAATCCCTTCCGAAGTATATTTCTCGCGCAGTGTCGTTATCGAGAACCTCGTCCCTTGTACCGGAGACAAGTATCTCACCATTTGAGATAATGTGGGCTGTAGTTGTAATTTCCAATGTATCTCTTACGTTGTGGTCTGTCAGGAGGATTCCGATACCGCTATTTGCCAAGTGCTTTACTATCTGCTTGATCTCATACACGGCCTTTGGGTCTATCCCGGCAAAAGGCTCGTCAAGAAGGAGGAACTTAGGGCTTGTAGCAAGGGCTCTTGCTATCTCGGTTCTTCTTCTCTCTCCTCCGGAAAGAGTATATCCATATTGGCGTCTTATTCTGTCGATACCGAAGTTCGTCAGAAGCTCTTCCAGCTTCTCTTTTCTCTCTTTACTCGATAAATAATCTTGCGTCTCCAATACGAGCATAATGTTATCTTCAACAGTAAGCTTACGGAAAATAGAGGGTTCCTGCGGAAGATATGCCAGTCCCAGCTTTGATCTCTGGTGCATTGGAAGGGATGTTATATCTTCACCGTTAATGAGGATCTTACCTCCGTTTGCCTTTATAAAGCCTACGATCATATAGAAAGATGTAGTCTTTCCTGCTCCGTTAGGTCCCAAGAGCCCGGTAATATCTCCGCTTTCCATTGAAAAGGACACATCCTTTACAACGTGCTTTTTGCCATAAAATTTGGAGAGATGATTAACTTCCAATCTATCAGCCATTGATGGTCCCCTTAATTCTTCCTGAGAGGGAGATAGTGTTGTCATTTGTGTCTACAGTGATGATCTGGGCTTCGTAGTTGTCTCCCTTCCACACAACTTTGGCTCCTCCCTTAAGAGTAAGCATACCAGAAGACTTGTCGTAGATGACAGACTCTGAAGTGCACTTCATCACTTCTCCATCAGCTATCTTAAAGAGAGTGACCTGCATGCCCATCTCAAGTTTCTCATTCTTCATATCATATCTTAAGCTTCCAGCCTGGGCATATAGTTCTTCTGTAGTGTCGTCGATTTCGAACCAGGATGAGATAACTAGGAGTTCATCCTCTCTATCAAACCAAAGAGACTCTGTGTTTATTTCGATTCCTCTTTCGCTGTCGGTGACAGAGATGTCTCCCTTAGCTGAGATTGTCTTCCAGTCATCTCCTGATAGGGACATCTCCTCCGCCTTGATAAAAAGAGAACCTGTGGTGACTTCTGCTCCGTTTTTTAGTGTTACAGATTTTTCACCCTCCCTCATTACAAGTCTGCTCTCTCCGCCAGAGAATGAGATTGACTCTGAAAAGAGAAGGGGAAGAGATAAAATCATAATGGTGAGAAATAAAGATAATCTCTTATTCAAAGTTTAGTTCTCCTTCTTCAATCTCTGAGAATATATATACACCAGTTCTCAAGTCACCCTTAAAGTCTCTGCCTATAAAGATTCCTTCTTCTGATTCTACCACAACTCTGCCGTCAGCAACGATAGTATCTTCTTCTCTATCGAAAACTAGGTTGTCAGCATTAATCTTCATATTTCTCTCTTCGTCTTTAAAGACTACTCCCTCAGAGAGATTCATGCTGCTTCCCTCTGTGTCGATCCAGCCTTTTCCTGCGCTGCCGCTGATAGTTATATTCCCATTCTCGTCTTTTGAAACAAAATCCATGCTTTCAGTCAGTGCATAAGCGTCAGCAGAGTAGAAAGTAATCTTTCCAGCCTTTAGGTAAATAGGATCAGAGCCGTCTTCTCCAATATGGTACTCAGCGTTCTCAAGGATTATATCCGGGTAGATTCCTTTTTCTCTCCCACTATTGTCACTCACTGCAGTACTCTCATTTTTCTTGCAGGATGAGAGGAGTATGAGGATAGAGATTAAGAGAAAAAGGATTTTTTTCATTCTTCCTCCTTTCGAGTGACAATAGGAGAGAAGTATCTTTTCTTAATCTTGAAGATAATGGCAGAGACGCCAAAGCCAAGTGCCATAAACAAAAATCCCATTAGTGCCATTGATATTTCGCTAGTAAAGAAAACTCTTCCCAAGAAGTATCCCGGAAGAAACAACAATAGGGGGAGCGCCAATGATAGTATTACAGAGAGTGTGGCTCTTCCTTCAGGAATATCAATAAGGACCTTATCTCCTTTCTCAAGGGGAATGGATAAAGGGTTCTCGACTGTAAAGGTCGTGTCTTTATTTCTGCAGAACATCTCGCTTTTGCAGCCACTGCAGGCGGAAGCATCACACCCCACCTTTATTCCTTCTTTTGTGTTTTCTAATACTGTTACACTCTTTTCCATTTATGCTTCCTGTGGCTTTTTCACGTCTACCTTTTCGTCGACTATCTCTATTTTAATAGCCTTCTTGGTTTTTTCATCGATAGAAACTACAACCCCTTGAATTCTTGGGTCATCCCAAGCTTCTCTGCTTCTCTGAGGAATCTGGGTCCTATATTTTCCTATTTCAGTTTCAGTATCGAAGCCGCCTACGCTCATAAATGAGCCCACTCTTCCATTGTCGCTTATAAAGGCTGTGCCGCTTTCTGTGACTCTTTCGTCAGCACTCATTACTTTGGTATGTGTCCCGATTACAGCAGCTACTCTTCCGTCCAGGAAATGGAGCATAGTAGCCTTTTCTGCTGTGGTTGCAGCATGGTACTGCACAAGAATAATTGGGTCACCCTCTACTTTCTTAAGAAAGGCATCGATGGCAACGAATGCGTTCTGTATAGACTGCTTCATGCCTGAGTGGCCCTGAAGGTTTATGATCAGAAAACTATTGTTATTAATGTTTACATTCTTCACTCCCTTTCCCGGACACTGTGGAGGATAATTGAGGGGACGAAGAACAAAAGAGCATTTCTGCATGAATTCAACAAAGTCTGGTTTATAGAACATCTTCTCTCCACCGGTAGTGAGATCGATGCCCAGTTTTCCCAGTTGCATTGAATGTTGTTTTCCAATGCCATAGCCATTAGTCATGCCTTCACCGTTTATTACGGTGTAGTCGACACTATATTTAGTCTTAATTCCAGCCAGTCCAGTCTTAAGGGACGCAATGCCACATCTACCGACCAGCTCTCCTAAAAAGAGAATATTAGTCATAAGGAAAAGTGTAATAGCTTTGCCCTTCAAGGGCTAGCCTTGCTTGACACATAATCTCTATACAAGTTACCATCTTTTTCAGATTTGCCCAGATGGCGGAATTGGTAGACGCGCTAGGTTCAGGTCCTAGTTCCGGCAACGGTGTGTGAGTTCGAGTCTCGTTCTGGGCAGTTGAGTATAAAAACACTAAGGGAAGGAAGTCGGTTAAAATAGTAGCCGGCTTTTCTTTTTTATAGAGAACAATCCTCAACTTGTTTTTCATCGATTAAGCTCTGTCCTCTATTTGTAAGGAAAGTAGACTAAGTGTATTTAGATGACAACTACACACAGCAAGAATCAATCAATAAATTAAAGAAAAGCGTATTATATCGTCTTTAGATGATAGAGTATTTATTGCATCTAGATAATTAGTTATGCTGGATAACAAAGTA
>CAMEQB010000129.1 GCA_945932505.1 uncultured Spirochaetales bacterium | reverse complement strand
GAGAAATCAACTCCCCGTTGGGTGGTTATACAACATATACTCTACTCGGGGCAACTGATGGTACATTACAATTCGAAGTAAGAAGATGTAGATTAACATCAACGGAGACGAAAAAGATGGCAGAAACATTTGGAGAAAGATTTCAAAGATTAAGAAAAGAAAGAGGCTTGACCCAGGATAGAATAGCAGAGGCAGTGAATGTATCAAGCCAGGCTGTATCGAAGTGGGAGAACGACATCAATATGCCTGATATCACTCTACTCTTGCCCCTTTCTGAGCTTCTTGGTGTAACTACAGACGAGCTTCTTGGAAAAGAAAAACATGAGGTCATGATCATTGAAGACCCAGAGAAGAAGAAAGACATCATGAAGATGATGTTCCGAATCAAAGTAAGTACTACCGAAGGCGACAAAGTAAATATCCAATTACCTATGGCCCTGATTAAGATAGCCATCGACTCAGGCATGTCTATGCCGCAGGTTTCAGGGAAAGTAGACTTAACTCAATTTGATTGGAAGCAGATACTAGATCTTGTAGAGCAGGGAGTAATAGGAGAGATAGTCAAAGTCGACACTGCGGAGGGAGACCAAGTCTCAATAATCATAGAATGAAGATCATGGTCAAAGCCAAGGGAGACGATGGAGAGAGAGACATAGCCTTCGCTATCCATCTTCCCCTTGCTCTAATAAAATCTAACTTTGTCTGGAATCAGATTGCGTCTAAGACACAAGACGCTAACCTTCCCTCTACTATCCCAGGAAAAGAGATCTATAGATTCCTTAAGTCCTATATCAAGGAAAACGGTCACTTTACACTTGTAGATGTGGACACAAAAGACGCTAAAGTGAAGATAGTCATCTAATCTCACTTCTCTTCTTTAGAAAAGAGAGCTGAAAAGAGCTGATAGAGTGTCATCATCACTTCACCCCATAGTATTCCTGCAATAATATCTGTGACCCAATGGACACCAGAGAATAACCTTGAGAGTACAGTAGCGCCCATCAAGATAGCGAGCACTATAACAAGAGATACTCTAAAGCTCTTTCTTCTTATCTTCCCACACTCAGATATTGCTGTCCCCAGTACTGAGACAGCAAGAAGTGTGTGGGAGGAAGGAAAACTAGGCTCTGCAATACTCTCTCCCGCCATAATGATAGGCCTGAGGTTTATTACAAGGACTTTATCAAAGAAGATATATAGGGCAAATGTAAAGACATAAGTAATAGCGAGGGCATATAAGTCTTTGTCTACTTTCATTAGGCTCTTTCTCTTTATTAGCTGATAGCACCCAATGAAGGCAAAAACAGCGATGACGAGAAATATGAGGTATCCCAATACCTCTGATACTTTATAGAAAATAGGATTAAACCCAAACTTCTGGCTAAATGGAATATTTACAGAGGAAAAGCCCACTAAGCTTCCTGTAGAAGAAACAAACCCTACATCAACTATCTTTACAAGAACTGTAAACACTACAGCGATCAGTGTCACTGCCACAAACTGTATCAAACTCTTTTTTCTCATAATTACCCCTAGTCTATTGTTTCAAGAAGAAAACTTACAGGCCTTATGCCGTCATTACAGCTGATTACAGCAGAGTGAGGATTCTTCATCCATTCCCCGAAGAAACTTCCTCCACCTGAAGAAAGAGAGAATACATAAGGATATAGATTACTCCAGGCACTCTGACAAAACCCCTCTGGCATCAAAGCGTCTTTACTGATCCACTCATCCCCTTCAACAACTAGGCAATCTCCTATCTCTTTTTCATACAAATCAGAGAGCTCTTTATAAAAAGACTTCTTGATGACTTTTATTCTCACATCCTTCATGGACTTATGGTAATCCAAAGGAAAAGAAAAGAAAATGTTTGAGACTACTATTAAAAGAGATGTCTCATCAACGTTCCTTTCTTTACTTCCAAAACATGCTATTTATTCATACTTTTGGAAGTTTTGTTACATATAAAGTAGAGGCATTCAACGTCAAATGTTTCCCAGCCTATTAATTTGATAAGTTCAATCTTGCCTAGTTTTTCTGATTCACCTATTGCCTCATACTTTTTGAGATAATAGATTCTCCATAATTCACCTAACAAAACAATTCATCTGCCGTAATAACAGACTGAATCTCCTCTGAGTATGCGTTTGGTACCACACTGTAGGTCGTAATAAGGGTTGAATGAAGTGCAGACTTGGTTCCTGTTTTCTTTATGAAATCTGATATTCTTCTCCTTTGGTCTCTATCAAACTTGGCATCAACCAAATACTCACTTTCAGAATACTTCATTTCACAGACGTTTATCACCTGATCTTTCCTTACAATCAAGAGATCGATTTGAGAACCCATTATTCCTTTTTCATCATCTCTCTTACACTGCCAGGAGTTTATCTCCGTATATACTCCCGCTATTCCAAGTGCAGCTTTAATCTGAGGAATATGTTCCAAGCATACTCTTTCAAAAGCTACACCACTCCAGGAACGGACTCTTGGAGTATTGCTTAATTCTTTCCAGAAACCTTCGTTATAAACGTTATTTTTAAGAAATTGGAAATAGAAGAGGGTATAGTTATCAACAAGTTGGTACAATATGCCATTGTTCTTATATCCGAAAGGCACATATTTTCTAATAAAGCCACAGTATTCAAGTTCTGTAAGCTTCCTCGTAAGTTCCCCAGAACTTGGAATACCAGTTAATTTACATATTTCGTCTCTAGTTATTCCCCTGTTAACACTACTAAGTGCTTCTACAATCTTTAGATACTGATCTGGTTTATTAAAAAGAGCCGCATAAATGTTTTCAAACTCATTACTTAGTACAGCACCTTCCTTGAAGAACAAATCATCAATATTCTGAGAAAGGCTCTTTCCTTTCTTCAATAAACTCCAATAGTAAGGAATTCCTCCCATAATCATGTAACACTGTAAGATTTGATGTCGATTTAACAGTATTTTTCTACTCAAGAGATACTCTTCACACTCATGAAGAGTAAATGGCTTCAGATATATCTGCCCCGTAAGTCTATTGTGTAGACCACCCTTAGAATTGACAATATTCTCTATCATCCAATATGTTGCAGATGCACAAATAATCAAGACAACGTCTTTTTCAGGCCTAGCTGTAACCCATCCATTCCAAAAACTTTCAAGAGCAGAAATAAGTCCAGAGTCCTTTGTATCCATCCACGATAATTCATCGATAAATATCACTTTCTTTTTTTCTTTGGATTGCTTTATTACTTCCTTTAACGCATTGAATGCTTCATTCCAAGATTGAAAGTTTGCGTCTCCTGTATAGCCAGCTTCCTTTAATGATTCTCCAAACTTATTGAGCTGTGCCTCTTTTCTCTTCCTCGGTTCTATATCGTTATTACTCAAACCAGTATGCTGGAAGGTAAAAGAATGACTAAATGTTTCCCTTATAAGATATGTCTTACCCACCCTTCTTCTTCCAAATACAGCAACAAACTGGGATTCGTCTTCCTCTAATAAAGACAGCAAATAATCTTTCTCTTCTTTTCTTCCAATCATATCTCTTCCCTTCCAAAATATATTGTTTTTCATTAGTTTTGGAAATTTTGTTACATTATAATCGAGATATATTCCATACACAATACTTCCAAAACTTGGTTTTTTAAGTATATTTTGGAAGTTTTGTCATTCAATAACAGATATCCTTCTCTTATTTATAGAGCATTTCTTTCTATTTAGATCCATGCTTATGACTGTTTTTCAATTAGACAATATCGCATCTAGGAAATACCCTATACCTTTGAATAAGAGGTCCTTATGTCATTCAGAAAATACTCTTCTTTTCAATGTATGACATTTTGGTCAACTTCTCTTTTCACTCCTATGATGCTATCAGAGGGATGCATGCCTTTTATCCACCTCGCATACTTTTCTATGCCTTTGGTGTTATCAATTACGTGATTATAAAAGGATCTGATTGACTTATAGTCTTCTTCTATTGCTCGGATGATCTCCATGCCACTTCCTCCTCTATTTATAAATCCTGTATCTCTATATTTTTCTGCCATCTTCTCCAAATTCATATTTAAAGCACCTCCATCTCAATGATTTCAATCACTTTATTGCTCTTTGGAGACTTCAATGCATAGTCCTGGATTTTCTGCATATCCAAACTTGGAACCAATTTACGATAACCCAGTATGATTTCCTTATAGTAATCAAAAGGTAACTTGCTTTTGTATCTCACGAGTTCTATCAACATACGCTCTTTATTGTAAATACGTATCTCATACCCTTTATAATCTACAGTTTCTATTCCTTCCTCAAAAAAACCATCAGAAATAAAATACTGCTTCACTCTTTCATCTTTTATCTTTGTTGCATCGCGTGTTGTAGCCAAGTCGCATTTATCAGGAATGACATCTGTCAGCCCATAAAAATAAAAAGCACTTCTCATCGTCACTACAACATATGGATACTTATATACGAACATTGCAATATCCGGGACATATTTCTTCTCCGAATATATCCCTTTCCCAACTTTGAAAAGCTCGCCTTTTTCTATTTTCTTCTCAACAAAATAATCTGACCCGTATTCTTCAAGACATTCTGCACGTGTTTTCATCACTTCTGTCTCCTTTTTTATTACTATCCACATTTTTTATTTTTTTGCGGAGCTTTTTCTAAATTATACAACAGTCAGAAAAAAATCGATAATCACTT
>CAMEQB010000128.1 GCA_945932505.1 uncultured Spirochaetales bacterium | reverse complement strand
GGCATAACTACTAAGCCCGGCATCTCATTCTCTACTCTAAGTAAGAATACATCATCAGTCCACTCCCAGGAGACTAAGATTTTTCCATGGACTGAATCATACTCACCTTCAACACTTCCCATCCTCTTATCAGGAAGAGGAGAGATAAGAACTTTATTAAATCCATTTTCAAGTGGTCTTATTCCAAGGACATAACCATAGAGGAATTCTCCTACACTACCGAAGGCATAGTGATTGAAAGAGACCATATTCTCTCCATCTTTTGAAACGCTTTCTTCGTTTACGCTGCCGTCAGGAAGTATTGCATTCCATCTTTCCCATGGAGTTGTTGCACCTCTATCTATCTGATAAAGCCAGCCAGGGCAATCACGGGAGAAGAGAATGTCATAACAAAGCTCTCTTTCGCCGATTTCAGCTAGTAACGGGAGAATATGCTCAGTACCGAAGAAACCTGTAGTAAGGCCATTCTTTCTTACATTCTCGACAAATTTCTTCTCCACTTTTTCTCTCTCTTCGCCCTCAAGATCCAAGAACTTTAGTGCCATTATGTATGCACTCTGATAATCGGAGGCTACTGTACCATCGGGCGTTATCCACATTCGTCTCCAAGCGTCCCTGGTCTTTTTGTATTGACTGTTATAACGGATATAATCTTCTTCATAACCAAAACGGGAAGATAGTTCTGTTATTACTCTAAGGTCATTTACGATAAAAGAGTTTGAAACAGGACCGTTATTCATAGCCGCCCATGCCATAGAGCCATTAAGTGACAACCAGTCTCCAAGAGACGGAGAAATCCATAGGTCATCCTTCATTCTCTTTATCTCACATTCCACGAAAGTCTTCAGGGAAGGATAAATCTCTTTAAGTATCTCTTCGTCTCCAAATACACTTTCCATCATCTTCGGAATGATAGATATGGCATTACCCCAGCCAAGCATAGACAGGAAGCCCACTCCTGCCTTTCCTTGAGCCGGGACAGTGGAGCCGATATATCCCTCGGAGTTATCTTTCTGCCCTAGCATCAAGTCTTTGAGCCAGTTTCTCCAAAAATCATCAGTATTGAAGTTATAGGCACCAGTGAGGGCGAATACATGGCCGTCTCCTGTATACCCCATTCTCTCATCTCGCTGAGGGCAGTCTGTAGGAACTTCTACATAGTTGGACTTTTGTCCCCAGATAATATTCTCATAGAGCTTATTAATGTCCTCGTTGCCACACTTAAAATAACCAGTCCTCTCCATAGAAGTATAGAGTGCACGAGATTTTATTAAGCCTTCTCTGTACTCCACCCCGCTTATTTCAAGGTATCTGAATCCCATATAAGTAAAAGGAGGAGTATACCCACCATAGTCTCTACCTTTTTTATAAACTATGGTGCTCTTGGCCTTTCTTAAGTTTCCTCTATAGAGATTCCCGTTTTTATCCAGTATCTCAGCACTTCTTATTGTAATAGTCTCCCCTTCTTTCAAAAGAGATGTATCTATTACAGGAACTCCTGCATGGTTCTGACCGAAGTCTATAAGAGTAACGCCATCTTTTTCCCAGACTTTCCGGGGCATAAGTGTCTCATGATACTCCACAGAGCATAGTGTAGGCTCCAACATTACTCCATCTTTAATAGAATAAGGAATACACTTTCCAATGAGCTTTATATCTCTTTCTCCGTCAAAGACTTCTCCATCATAGAAGCCTGCATAATCCCAAGGTGATGATAGTTCTTCCGTTGACTCAGAAGAGAAGATCTCTTCCTTTGATCCATCTTCGTATTCGAGGGTCAGAATAAATGATACAGCTTCCTTTTCTCCATAGATCTGAGTCTTATTGTCGAAAGTGTATCTGCCACAGTACCATCCACCGTTGAGGGTGATGATTAATTCGTTCTCGCCATCCTTTATTAGGGACTTTACATTATTCTCTTCATATAAAAGTCTATATGGATAATAAGTATATCCAGGAGCAAATACCTGCTTTCCAACCTTCTCTCTATTTATTCTCGCTTCATAAATACCAAGAGCTGTGGAGTACAGTATAGCGTTCTTTATCTTTTTCTGAATTGTGAAGCGCTCTCTGAGTAAAATTACTCTACCCTCTCTAAAATCGGAGTTTACTGTGACAAAGTGTTTCTTTAGCTTATTCATACTCGCTCCTTAAGCCACTTTCCGCTTATTTCAAGAGACGCGACAGGATCATTATTAATCCAGTTTTTATGTGTCTCCAACACAATCTCCTCTACTCGATTTACCTTTGCTATGTCCAAAAGTTCCTCGAGGGGCATATTGCCCGTTCCAAGCTCAACGCTATCACACTCTACAATGGGAGTAATCTGATCTTTCTTACTTCTCCAGCCCCTATCTGCAATATGCCAGAGCTTCATTCTTTCTCCCATTTTCTTCATCCATTCTTTCGGGTCTGCTCCTGCTTCACCCAGCCAATAAGTATCGATTTCGAAAGATAAGTTTTCTTTGTCTGTTTCAAGGAGAAGGACATCGAGGGCTCTTCTTCCCTTCTCGTCAAGAGTCAGCTCTATATTGTGGTTATGATAAAAGAGTTCCATTCCACTCTTTTTTAAGCTCTCACCACATTTATTGAGCCTCGTAGCCAAAGAAGAGATGGAGGAAGAAGAAGTATAATCATAGCGGTACATACCTGTAATGACGATGCGATTTGTTCCAAACTTAGTTGCTTCTTCAACAACACCATCCATATTCCTTTCCAAGGAGCCTAGATCGCTATGGAGGGAAGTAACGCTTAAACCACTTTTCTCTATAAGGCCCTTCCAGTCTCTTTTACCAGATGAGCCCACACCCATACCTGCAGCTTTTGTCAGCGCTCTCACCATAAAAGAAGAGGGATGCACCATAAAAGAGTTAAGCTCAATAGAATCGAAGCCGGCAGCTTTGACCCTATTAAGAGCTTCAAGTGCCTTCTCGTCGCTCTTGGAAGCTTTAGATAGCATCAATAACTGGACACTTTTCTTAATCATAATCAAACCTTCTCTTCTGGCGCAAAGGAACCTAGGTAATAGAGACTTTCCTTTGGGTGTCTCTCCATATTGCTTCTGTCCACAGCAATGAGACCAAAAGTCATTGCGAAGCCTTTCTGCCACTCAAAGTTGTCTAGTAGTGACCAATGGAAGTAACCTTTGACTTCTACACCTTCGTCTTTAGCATCTCTCAGGCCTTCAAGAGCTTTTCCTATAAAGACTCTTCGTTTTTCATCGTCATCCGTCGCTATTCCGTTTTCAGTGACGATAAGAGTTTTCTTTATCCCCTTTTCTCCGAGTTCTTTATTTACTCTTCTCAGAACATTTCCCAGTGCATAGGGGTAGTTCTCATATCCCATCTGAGTCAGTTCAGATCCCTCTGGAGGATTCTCCAGTCCATCTTTTCCATAGATGGAGCGTGCATAGTTTTGTATTCCCAGGAAATCGTCGTCTTTAATGGCATCTAAGTATATAGAGAACTCTTTTCTCCACTCTTCGTTTGCATTATCTTCACCTCCCTCAAGGCTCTGAATATCGTGGAGGGAAAGAGAGAGGCCGACTTTAATCTCTGGTCTTATTCTTTTGATTGCTTCTCTTGCAGCAATATGGGAAGAGATGACAACATCTTCCTCCTCTTCACTTCTTCCAGAGACAAAGGTCTTTGGATCAGGAGTACCGAATAGAGTTACATACTCTCCAGCCTTTGCCTTCATATTCTCCATCATAGAATTGAAGTTCATACCGACTTGGACATTTCCTTCCAAGTTGGAAGCTTTCTTTTCCATCATCTTACGGTACCTAAGGGCAATAGAGTTGACCTGTACTCCCATGTTTGCTTCGTTTAGAGTAACTACATATGGAATAAGATCTCCTAGTTTTTCTATTACATATGATACATAACGCTGAAAGTAGAAAGGTGTATTCTCGCTCCTCCACCCGCCTTTTTTTATAAGCCATGAAGGAGAAGTAAAGTGCATAAGAGTTACAACTGGTGTAATACATTTTTCATGTATATAGGAAAGAACATCTCTATAGTGCTCTACCTCCTTTTCATCAAAGACACCTTCTTCCGGCTCTATTCTCGCCCACTCGATTGAGAAACGATATGCATTCAGCCCCGCGTTCTTCAATATGTCGATATCTTCTTTATACCTATTATAATGATCTACAGCGAGTCCACTTTTTTCAGAGAACTCTGTATATTTCATATTCTCCATAAGCCAGTAGTCGCTATGGATATTGTTTCCTTCTGTCTGGTGGGCTGCAGTTGCTGCACCAAGTAAAAATCCTTCTTCAAACTTTTTCATTGTTTTTCTTAATCCTTCTTAACGCCTTATCCAGGTTCAATGCGACCTCTGATTCACTATCTATTCCACCCTGAGCCAGTATCTTGGATAGGGGCTGACGTAAAGCCATCTGCTGCATTTCCGGTGAAACCTTCACACCTTTTCCCATGCCTCCAGCCATAGAGTTCTGTAGATTATTCATCAGAGAGGAAACTAGCTTCTCTCCTTCTTCTGTTCTGCTGATTTCACCAAGGGTGGAGCTAAGGGAAAGATAATCATCGTCTTCATCCTTTCTATCAAACCAGTTTACGACTTTCTTTCCTGGAATGAAGTATGATGGATCCGGGGTATCGACTTTATTAATTGTAATCTCATCTCTTTCTCCATTTGATGATATGGCCAATATTTTATGAGAAGAAGATATAGGAGCTTTGAAGACAAAGACATGTGAGCC
>CAMEQB010000127.1 GCA_945932505.1 uncultured Spirochaetales bacterium | reverse complement strand
CAATAGGAGTTCCTGTGAGATCGAGACAGAATTCGCCCCAAGATCTGACTGCACCCTGGTTACCTACAACAAAGAGTGTAGGAGGGTTGGACTTGTCCATCTCAGCTGTGAGAGTTTCGTTGTATGTACCAGCAGCAGCTGTAACAACCTTGACCTCGACACCTGTCTCAGCTGTATATGCCTTAGCTACTTCCTGAAGAACTGCATCTGATTCTGGCTTGAAGTTGAGCCAATAGACAGATCCCTTCTTCTCTGTTGTTGCTGTGCCTTCAGCGGCGCCCTGTGCAAATACACTTGTCAAAACAAGAGCAAGCACCATAAGGATAACTGTAAGTTTTTTCATTTTACCTCCAAACTTCGGTCCCCCGAAGCTATAGTTTTTTTCTGACACTAACCATATTACACCGGTTTAGTAGCTTTGCAAGAGTTTTTTTTAACTAAACCTTACTAAACTTTTTCATTTTTTATAATTTGTCTTAAGTAAGGATAAATATTTGCTTATTCTTGTTGCTATAAATAGTAACGTTCTTCTTCATTTATATCAGAACCCTTGTTTTATTTTTCTCTTGACTAATGGGTGAAAAAATGTTTATTCTTCTGTTGACCGAATCGGTTAATAGAGGAATATGAACGAAAAATTCATCTCACTCTCAGATGAGAGACAAAAAATGATAATCAACGGGGCCATGAAATGCTTCTCTATCCATGGGTATGAGAAAGCCAGCATGGCTGATATCGCAAAAGAAGCGGGAGTAAGTAAGGCTCTCTTGTTCCATTACTTCGAGACTAAGAAAGAACTCTTTCTTTATCTATGGAATCTGACGGCAAAGAAGACCAGGGAGAGCCTTATAGCTTCCGGCGTTGTTGGAGACAAAGATTTCTTTTCAGCAATGGAAAAGGGCCTCAAGGCAAAGATGGACTTGGCACGCTCCTGGCCATGGATGGCACTCTTTGCTGTGAAGGCATGGTATGAAGATAATCCTGAAGTAAGCCCTGATATTACTCGCTCTACCGACCCATACGCAAAAGCTGATGGTAATACACTTCGTCTTATGTATCCTGAAACAGCTTTCAGAGATGACTTGGACCTAAGCGTTATGTACAGAGATATGTACTACATGAGTGAAGGGTACTTGTGGCATGAAATGCAGAGAGGAAATATAGACCCAGACAAAATGGAGAAAGAATACATGGAATTCTTAAAACTATGGAGAAAGGCGTATCTCAAAGGAGAAAAAGAATGAAGTATGCAATTGAGATAGAGAATCTGACGAAGAACTATGGAAAGCATAGGGGAGTAGATAGCATTGACTTATGTGTCAAAGAAGGTGAGTGGTTTGGCTTTATCGGGCCAAATGGAGCAGGAAAGAGCACCACTATCAGGACCCTTCTGGGATTAATTAAGCCGACAAAAGGTGAGAGCCGAGTATTTGGCTTAGATTCTTGGAAAGAGAGCGAGAGGATAATGGAGGGTATAGGATATCTTCCATCAGAGGCCATATTCTACCCCGAGATGAGTGTAAAAGAGACTTTAGATTACGCTCTCTCTTTCTTTAAGAATAAAGACAAAAGAAGACAAGAAGAACTCTGTGAAAGGTTCCAGCTAGACACAAAGAGAAAGGTTGGGGAACTGAGTTACGGTAATAGAAAGAAAGTTGGAATTGTTTCTGCTTTGCAGCACTCTCCGTCACTCCTTATTCTCGATGAGCCCACAGGTGGCTTGGACCCTTTGATGCAGAGAGAATTTTTCAATGTTTTGGAAGAGGAGCATAAGAAAGGAAAGACCATATTTATGTCTTCCCATATCTTAAGCGAAATCGAGCATCACGCTGAGACTGCTGCCTTCATTAGGGACGGTAAGATTATTCTAAAGAAAGAAGTGGCGGAGATAGCGAAAAACAGCGCAAGGAGAGTAACTCTCAGAGGAAGCATAAACGTTGAAAGCCTCGATGGAATAAAAGAAGTAGTGAAAAGTAAAGATGGCATGAGCTTCCTGTATTCAGGAGAAAGTAAGCTCCTGATTGAAGCTCTGGGAAGAGGTGAAGTGAAAGACTTTACTGTAACTGAGCCAGATTTGGAAGAAGTGTTTCTTCACTACTACAAATAGGAGGGAGATATGAATGTATATAAAAGAGAACTGAAATCAGGAATAAAGAGCTTTTTGATTTGGACAATATCTATAGCTGCCTTTATAGCTATATGTATAGGTATGTTTCCTGAGATGAAGGGGAAGATGGATTCTGTTTCTGATATCTTTGCATCTATGGGAGCTTTCTCATCTGCCTTCGGTATGGATAGATTGGGACTAGGTACACTTCTTGGCTTCTATAGCGTGGAATGCGGCACTATTATGGCCCTGGGTGCAGCTTTATTTGCTTCTATGGTGGGGTCTGTAATGGTAGGAAAAGAAGAGAAGGGAAGGACAGCTGAGTTTCTTTTCTCCCTTCCAATAAAGAGAGAGAAAGTAATGGGCGAGAAGTACCTAGCCCTTATTACAGAAATGGTTGTGTTTCATATAATCGCTTTTGTTATCTCGCTACTTTCTATACTAGCTATAAAAGAAGAGATACCTATGAAAGAGCTTCTGCTCCTTCACTCCTCTTACTTGATCCTTACACTATGCCTTGCAACTATTTGTTTCTCTCTCAGTACTATTCCATCTTGCTCCAGTGTTGGAATGGGGATGGGACTGGTACTTTTCTTCTACTTCTTTAATTTATTGGCAAACATTACAGAGAAGATAGATTGGCTCAAGTTCCTCACTCCATTCTCATTTACAGACGGTGCAACAATAGTACTGGAGAAGAAATTAGACTGGACACTAATAAGTGTATGGGTAGTTATTTCGCTTCTTTGTCTTATATATGGCTTCTGGAATTATAAGAAGAGAGATTTAAAAAGCTAAAAGAGAGAAATCAAACAACAGGAGTTGGCCATATGTCAGCTCCTTTTTTTCTTTCATGATGGAAGAAAATGTCAATTTAAAAATACAAAAAAAGACTTTATGTAAAATAAAAACAAATCTACAATGATACTAGATAATCTAAATCTCGAGAGAGAAATAAAATGGAGGCATCGATGCAGCTTGATAAAAGACAACAGGCCATTCTTGATGGCAAAGAAGGCGAAATCAAAGCAAAGGTTATGAAGACTCTCGTTATGTATGGAGAGACCTTCGGTGCAGAGAAGATGGTAGATATAACAGGAGAATATGGTCACTTGGTCACTAGTTTCGGACTAAGCGTCATGAAACCAGTCTATTCCCTTATGGATAAGCTTATTGAAGGTGGGGCGCTCTCCGGTCAGAAGTTCAGCGTAGACCCACGCCCACTGGAGTCCTGTGTTCCACGTAATCTCATCCAAGATATCTTTTTCCGTGTAATGTATTCAAAGCAGAAGGACTATGACGAGCAGTTAAAGAAACTTGGTATCATGAAAAATGACGCTTATACATGTACCTGCTACATGGATGAAGTCGGAAATATTCCCAAAAAGGGTGACATCCTCTCTTGGGCAGAGAGCAGTGCAGTTGTATATGCCAACAGCGTTCTTGGGGCAAGATGCAATAGAAACTCAGGTATCCTTGATCTCTTTGGCTCCATTGTGGGCTCTGTCCCATACTTCGGTCTTTTGACAGACGAAGGAAGAAAGGCAGACTGGATTATAGAAGTAAAGACAACAAAGAAGCCTGAAGCTCAGCTCCTTGGTTCTGCCATCGGTATGAAAGTCATGGAGAAGGTTCCATATGTCATCGGCCTCGATAAATATTTCTCATCTCTCGATGATGAAGCTAAAGCTTACTTAAAGGACTTCGGAGCTGCTACAGCAAGTAACGGTGCAGTAGGCTTGTATCACGTAGAGAACCTTACACCAGAAGCTGTAGAAAGCGGTAGGTCTCTTATCAGAGAGAACGCTCCCGTATATGTAATAGATGACGCAGAGCTGGAGAGAGTAGAGAAGAGTTATCCAGTAATATGGAAAGATAAGAGTGCAACGCCAAAGCTTGCATTTATTGGATGCCCACATCTCTCACGTGAGCAGCTCTTCTCCTGGTCAAAGAGAATAGACGAAGCTTTGAAGAAGAATGGAAGAAGCAAGGTTGAGATCAAGACTATAATGACAGCAGCTCCTGCTGTAATGGAAGAGTTCAAGAAGACAGAAGAAGCAAAGAGACTATTGAGCCAGGGCGTTGTCCTTAGCCATATCTGCCCACTTATGTATATGAATAACCCTAAGTGCGGAACTATGCCAGTAATCACTTGTTCCAACAAGCTTAGAACTTACACTTCAGCCCGCTTCTACAAGGAAGATGAGCTATTATCAATCATCACAGGAGGCAATAAATGAAGAAGGTTTTTAAAGGTAGACCCGTTGTAAAAGGAAATGTCACGGCTGAGGCTCTTGTATCCCACGGTGGCTTTAACACTCTTGCTTCATATCAGCATTCTCTGATGTTTGGTGACAAGACAGGAAAATGCTCCGACCAGAATAACAGCGATCTCTATGAAAAGCCTATGGCTGGTACAGCTCTCTGCATGCCTCAGACTATTGGAAGCACTACAGGAGGCTTGGTTCTTTACTGCGCTGCAAGTATGAACCGTCAGCCTAAGTGTCTATTGTTCTCCAAAGAAATAGACTCTCTGGCAGCAGCTGGAGCAATACTATCTGATGTATGGACAGAAAACAGCATGCCTACTGTAGATAATCTAGGAGATGAATTCTTAGCTTTCGTTCAGACTGGAGATAAGATTACAGTAAAAGAAGACGG
>CAMEQB010000126.1 GCA_945932505.1 uncultured Spirochaetales bacterium | reverse complement strand
AGGCCCCCATTTCTGAGGACCTAGGATTAGAGGGCTGTTGAAGCTTTAAAGTGGGCATCCCACTCTTTTTCTTTATCGAAGAGATCATTCTCCATTCCTTCGACTTTTCTTTTTAAGTTTTCATATCTCTTCTTTAAGTCGTCGTCTTCTTTTTCTCTTCTTGCATAAGAAGAACTATGATAGCTCTCTCTTATGATATCGTCGCTGGTCTGCTCTGGAAGTAAGAAAGCGACGACTAAGTAAATGATCACTCCAGGGACGAAGCTAGTGCAGCATATCAAAAGCAGAACAAGGAGTCTGGTCAAATTAATAGGGAGGCCCCTCCACTCTGCTAGTCCTGTTGCAACACCCAATACGCATCCCCTTGGGGATCTTGTCCATCTTCTTGTTCTAATTTCCATTTTATATATTCCTTCTTTCCTTACTTATTGGCATCCATGTTGTTTATTCTCTTTTTCAAATCCACGATGCCTTCTTCTAATCTGTCTCTTACCCGTTTTAGGTTTTCAGGTAAATCCTCTTCCTCATTGTCCCTTATAGAATAAGTTCCAGCTTCATATCCTCTTGCCATCTCTTCAGAACGGAGAGTAGCTTCGATCTTTGCTTTTTCCCGCTTTGTATGCTCGCTTTCCGCCACCCAGACAATAGCGATGATGAAAGCAAAAATTACTCCAAGAATTGGAATTGCGCTCATACTTCGATTCCTTTCTCTGCCTTGATCTTTGCTATCTCGTTCTCGATCTCCAAGTCTTCAAGTTTCTCTTCAGCTGTCTTTTCTTCTTTCTTTGGCTCTTCCTTTTTCATTGAAAGCTCTCTATAAGCTTCAAGTCTATTTATTCTATTCTCCAACTCTTCAAAGCGTGTATTAGGTCTTGGAGTTGGCTTTGTCTTCTCTTCCTTTACCTTAACTACTTCTTTCTTAGGAGGCATGGTTCTCAGTCTCTCTTTAGCTTCCTCAAGCTTTGAGGAAAGAGTCTCCAATTCTTTCTTTCCTTCTTCTACTTCCTTCTCGAGAACCGCTTTATCATTTCTGAGACTATCAAGAATCTCTTCAGCTACCTTTCTCTCTCTGATGGCTTCTTTTGCCATCTCGTCAGAGCCCTTATCTATAGCAAGCTCTGCTCTTTCCTGCCATCTTGATACAGCCTTCTCAGCTTCCTCTACTTTCTTTTCAAAGCTCTTAAGATTAGCCATCTTTGCTGCTGTATCAGATTTCACCTTGATGATGGCTTCATCCATCTCGCCGATCATAAGCTTCAGCATCTTTTCTGGATCTTCGGCTTTATCGAGAAGTGAATTAATGTTTGAATTTACGATGTCTTTTATTCTTTTGAAAACGCTCATTTGTTTTTCTCCTTACACTAAAACTCTTGAAAACACCGTGCCAATTTTTAGCAATTTCAATACTAAAAAGGAATTATGATAATATAAACTAAACAGTTGTTTTGTTTAATTTATTATTTAACAGGTATTTTAGACTCTTAGTGGTTTTTTATACCTCATATTATTACTGAACACATGATTGTTTTTATTTTCTACTATGATTAGAATCATCCTATGGTTCTAATAATTGTATTTCTTGTATTGATAATTTTCTTTGTTGTAGGTTTCTTTCTCACTAAAGCATTGTTTATGCCTGAAAAAAGCATAGAGTGGACAGAGAATGAAGGGGATGTAGTATCATTCAAGTCAGGAAGGAATACACTTGAAGGGAGACTCGTAAATAAAGAAGGAAATAAAGGAACTATTATCTTTTCCCATGGCATGGGGCTTTCATCACGCTACTATAGACCGGAAGTCCTCCATTTTGCAAATCTGGGTTATAAAGTCTTTATATTTGAGTACAGAGGATATCTAGAGAGCACAGGTACATTCCTTAGCTTCAGAGATGTTGTAAAAGATATCGTGGCTGCTTCCAGTTTCCTTGGTGATGATAACATCATTCTTGTGGGACACAGTATGGGTGGATATGGTGTTCTCTCTTCCCTCGATGAACTAAAGAACAAAGTAAAAGGCGTAGTCGCCTACGCTCCTTTTAGGTCTCCCTTCTCTGCTATGGACGTATGTGCATTGAGAATGGGTGTATTGGGAAGAATAGTTGAAGCCTTCCTCTTCCCATTCCAGCTTCTGATTCACGGCAATAAGGCAAATAGAAGCGCGATAAAAGCAATCAACAACTCTTCCTGCCCTATGCTCATCCTTCAAGGGGACGACGATAAGGAAGTATCCATAGATGGATGCTCGATACTAAAGAAGAAAGATCAGATCACAAGTAAGCTTTTAGACGTTAAGATCATTAATAAAGAGGATAGCAACGGCCACGTTACTGTCGTAAGAAAGAAGGGCACTCAGTGCGTGAACGAGGACACTATCAAGTTAGTAGATGAGTTCTTAATGAATCTTTAGTCTTCTTCTCCCTTAAATCGTTCGTTTTTTGACAAATTTTTAAAAATTGTTAACAAAACTTCTTCGACAGCTAGTCACTATTGGAGTAGAATTATAGTGGGTATCACCAAAGGAGACTCTATGGATAAAAGATTGGACCCACTATTTACACCTTGGAAAATAGGTAACTGTGAGATTAAGAACAGAATTGTACTTACCAGTATGGGAGGAACAGACCTCTTTGGATGGATGGAGAAGAACCATTTCGACTCTGCAGGAGCTGAATTTATTATGAGAGTTGCTAAGAACAACGCTGGTCTTGTTCTACCAGGGTGCCAGCCTGTTTATAACCCGATGTTCGGGCAGTGGCTTCATAAAAACAAAGGCATGTATAAGAAACTGAAAGAATGGATGCCTGAGTTTCATAAGACAGGTGCCAAGCTATTTATACAGCTGACAGCAGGCTTTGGCAGATCCTTCACAATCTCAGAGATGATGGAGAAGCTTTACACTAATCCAGTATTGAATGTGATCTCAAAGCCATTTATGAACCTGGATAAGATAACAGCCTCCGCCTCTCCTTCTCCTAACCGTTGGTCTGATAAAGTCCCATCAAGGGAAATGACAAAGAAAGAAATCGAGTATATGATCCATGCCTTTGCCGAGAGTGCAAAGATGCTGAAGGAAGCTGGAGTGGATGGAGTTGAAATCCACGCAGTACACGAAGGATATCTATTGGATCAGTTCACTCTTAAGTATGTGAATAAGCGTACTGACGAATATGGCGGAAGCTTTGAAAACAGATATCGCTTTGCTACTGAGATTGTAAAGGCTATAAAGAAAGAGTGTGGAAAGGACTTCCCCGTTTCCCTTAGATACTCTGTGGTTTCAAAGACTAAAGGCTTCAGACAGGGAGCACTCCCAGGAGAAGAGTATACAGAAGTGGGAAGAGATATGGAGGAGTCTGAGAAGGCTGCAAAGTATCTACAGGACGCTGGATACGATATGCTCAACTGCGACAACGGTACATATGACGCATGGTATTGGGCTCATCCTCCTATCTATATGCCTGAGAACTGTAATCTTAAGGACGTTGAGCATATCAGAGAGTTTGTCGATATTCCTGTAGTATGCGCAGGAAGAATGGACCCATTTACTGCTGCCACTTCCATTAAGGAAGGAAAGATAGACGGAGCTGGATTTGCCCGCCCATTCCTTGCAGACCAAGAATGGGTCACAAAGCTTATGGAAGATAGACCTGAGGATATCAGGCCTTGTATTCTCTGCCATAACGGCTGCTTCAATATGTGCCACTATAAGGGCGTCCCTAACGATCAGGATCTTCTTGATTCCCTCAATCTAGCACGCTGCGCAGTCAATCCTGAGACAATGCAGTGGAATAAGCATAAGATCAAGAAGACATCTTCTCCAAAGAAAGTCGCCGTCATCGGTGGCGGTATCGGAGGAATGGAGGCGGCAAGAGTCCTCAAGCTCAGAGGCCATGAACCTGTTATATATGAAAAGACAGATAAACTTGGAGGAACTTTTATTGCAGCTTCTGCCGAGAGCTACAAAGAGAGGCTGAGACAACTTCTTACTTGGTATAAGCGTCAGATAGCAGAGCTTGGCATCGAAGTAAAGTTCAATACCAAAGTCGAGGATATCTCAACACTAAAAGAAGACGAAGTCATAATCGCTACCGGCGCTTCTCCTAGAATTCTGAAGTCAGTTCCAGGACACGAAAAGATGATTGAAGCTACAGACTACCTTACAGGAACTCCTGTAGGAGATACTGTTGCAGTAATCGGAGGGGGCCTGACAGGCTGTGAGATTGCTTATGAACTGGCACTGAGTGGCAAGAAGCCTATTATCGTCGAGATGAAAGATGACCTAGTAAGCCAGAAGGGAGTGTGCCTTGCAAACTCTTCTTACTTAAGAGAGTGGTTTGATCTCAATAAGACTCCTGTATACCTAGAATCAAAACTCAAGGAAGTTGGAGACGGATATATCATCATTACACGCAAAGATGGCAATGAAACAAAGATTTGCTGTGATAGCGTCATCTCTTCAGCTGGATATATTCCTGCTCCATTGGAAGCTAAAGGCAAAGTACACCTTGTTGGTGACTGCTTTAAGGTTGGAAACCTTAGATCTGTCATCTGGAGAGCTTTTGAAACAGCAGCGAAGATATGATTCTTGATTAGTCGTTGTTGGGCTGGTAAACTTAGTTTGAACTGTGACCTTCTAATTGGATTCAAAACCCAATTGGGAGGTTAATTTTTCTCATTGCAGTCAACATCAGTATAATATTTAAGAGCCTTCGAGACAGATACAAAGAATGGGTGTTGAACAAAAACAGCAGCCTTTTATTATATTCCTCTGACAACGCAAAA
>CAMEQB010000125.1 GCA_945932505.1 uncultured Spirochaetales bacterium | reverse complement strand
ACTTCTTCTCTCATTATATCACTCCATCAATATGCAGCTGCACCATAGTGACGTCTATCGTCACCGATAGCGTAGATCCATCCATCTTCGTCGATTTCAAGAGCAGCGATACAACCTACATGAGAGCTGTAGTCAAGATTTGTATCCAAAAGCTCGAAGCCCATAGCTTCAAGGCCCTTGAGAGTTTCATCACTATAGCGGCCTTCGATATAGAGAGTCTTTGTTATACCATCACGCCATGAACGTGGAGCATTTGCACTCTCAGCAACATTCATACCGAAATCGATGTAGTTTACTATTGCATTGAATGCAGCGGATACAAGAGCCCAGTTTCCAGGACTTCCAACTGCCAACACTGGCTTTCCACTTTCATCAGCAACGATTGTAGGACAAGTGGTACTTCTTACTCTGATTCCAGGCATTAATACGTTTACTTTTGCTGTAGCGTTATTTGTAAGGTTACCAAGGTGTGCGTTGAACACAAAGCCTGTTCCAGGAACGGCAAGAGCGGAACCGAAGTTAATTCCGTTTGTATTTGTTGTAGAAACTACGTTTCCCCACTTATCCATAGCAACCATGTGTGTTGTTCCACCCTGGTCTGGTGTATCGCCATTAAGAACTTTCTCACCTGTGGAAGAGAGCGTTACAGAAAGTTTACCAGCTCTTGCTGTCTTAATTCTCTGTCCAACCTTAATATACTTGGCTCTTTCATTGATCGCATACTCTTTGCTGATAAGTGTCTGTGTCGGAAGGTTATAGTAATCAGGATCTGCAATATACTGGATTCCATCCTGATAAGCCAAAGCAAAGGCATCTGCCAAGATTTCAACTGTCTCAGCTGAGTCGTGGCCATAGGATGCTAGATCATAGTTTTCTACAATGTTCAAAGCTTCCAAAAGAGGAATACCACCATTAGATGGGCCGCCGGTTGTGTATACAGTGTATCCACGATAAGTTGTACTTACAGGCTCTCTCCATACAGATGTATAGGAAGCGAAGTCTTCTCGTGTCAAAACTCCACCCTGACTCTGAATATAGTCGACCATCATATCTGTAAAGTCACTGTCATAGAACCCTTTAATTCCTTCTCTAGCGATCAACTCAAGGGTATCAGCAAGGTCATTGTTTGTGATGATATCGCCTACATTCCATAAGAATCCTTCATCTGTATATAAGCCAATTGAGTAATCGTAGTAGTTAAGGTTGTCGTATCTTCCTTCAATATTTGTGTTCCATCTATCAGTAACAGGGAAACCGTTTCTAGCAAGCTCAATTACAGGTTCCAACACTTCCCTGGCTGTCATTGTTCCATACTTTTCTAGAGCAGTAAGTGTTCCATGAACCACTCCTGGAACAGCCAATGCCTCTGGTGAAGGAGGAGTACCGCTAGTAGAAGTATCCAAAGTGCCGGGGATAGCTGCCTTCGGGGCTCTTGTCATATACTCAAGCTGAACATATTCATTAGTATCAGCTAGGTATATAACCATCTGTCCTGCTCCTCCGATACCTGAAGCAGCTGGCTCCAATAGTCCCACAGCATAAATCATACCAACAGCTGCATCGACTGCATTTCCACCCCTCTCCATAATCTCGACTGCAATCTGGGAAGCTAGTACATTGGCAGAAGCTGCAGCTCCATTCTTTCCTACAGCTCCTGTAGAATTTATGTCGCCTTTAAATGCACCCTCTCCATCCCAGTTATACTCAGATGAAAATGCTGCTAGGGGACAAATAGCCATCGAGATAGCTAAAACAAGAGCAACGATTATATTCTTCTTCATTTTTCTTCCTTTATTCAAAGAGAGCCATACCTAGGTATGACTCTCATTAATCAATATCAATGCTTAGATAGCAAGGATTGTTACAACTTCTGTTTCCCCTGAGAGAGTAAGAGCAGCAAACTCTTCGCTAGTAATGACTGAGCTTTCTCCACTCTTGTATGTAACAAGATACTCGTCACTCTCTGTCATACCGGTCTCTAGAGCCAAATCTGAGCATGCAATACCAGTTTCTGGAACATATACAAATGAAGCATCATCAAAGACATAGGAACCAATGTTGTTGACGCCTGCATTTCTTTCCTGATTTCTACCAAGAGTGAAGAAATCTTTCTGGTCACCCTTACTAGTAGGAGCTTGGAATGCAATATAGAGGGAAGCAAACTCTTCAGCAGAGATAGTCTTTGAGTATCCATCCTTATAGCTGGTCATAACAACATCACCATCAAGAGAGACACCGAACTTATCCAAGAGCTCTGCACATGACCATGCGCTGTAGACAACACCAGCTCTGTTTTCGCTGTATGGAGCTTCTACTCCATATACTCCGATAGCATCGATGAGAACAGTTGCTCTTGATACAACACCTTCCTCTACTTCACTCTCTGGAGTAAGACCAGTTGGAATGAGGTAAAGTGGATCAGGGATTGTGATTTCACCATTTGTTACTACACATCCGTCTTCTTCTGGAATAATCTCAAAGTCCAGGATGTCGTTGTAGCTGACTCTGTATTTATCTCCTGATACTGTAACAAGATCATAGCTATCAGCCAAAGCAAAAGGCATCACTTCCAATAACTCGTCGATCATCCATCCGTCCTCTGGAACGAATACTAGAGCCTCAACTCCTACCTTACAGTAGCCTTTATACTTTACGTCATATGTCTCTTTCTGGTTCATACCGACAAAGAGCTCGTAGTCATACTTTTCATTGTCCTTTGCAAGAGAAACATACTTTGACATAAATGACTTTGCTGTTTCCCTGTCTTCATAGAAGTCTGTGAAAGCCACAGTTACAGCTTCATCATCGGGAGAAGGAATAAACCAGAAATTATCTTCTACGATCTCCTTCAAGGAATAACACTTATGCCATTCTTTTGCGTTATATACCTGCTTTGAGAGTTCAAGCCCTTCAAAAGCATTATTTAGGACAATCAATTCCTTCATTCCTTCAATAGGAGCCTTTACTTCCTCTACAACAACTTCTTCAACAGGAGTTACTTCTGCACCAGGAAGGACCAAAGTTCCATTTTCAACCATTTCCTTTACTCCAGTGGAGAAAACAAAGGAGAGGGCGAAAAGAAAGATCATAGAAATAACAGCAAGTTTCTTCATATTTTTCCTCCGAATCCCAATATGTTCATTCATGAAAACCAGATAATATTCTCACGAATATTAGATAATTATCTGCATAATCTTACATTTTTATGCAAGCAAAATCATATCTATTTACCATTCTTTTCCTATTTTAAAGAAAACTCTGTTACTGATATAACTACGAATCAAGGTAACAGAGTCTTATTCCATCTTTTATGTTTATAAATATTCAAATATACACTGAGTTTAATATTGTCTTTACGTAATAATCATCTGGCTCCCGGTCCATTTATTACACCACCCTTCTCCACTCTAATCTGTACAGGTATTGCATCTTTTAAAGCAGAGACATGTGAGATAATTCCAATTGTTCTACCTTCCTCTTTCAATGAGAGAAGAGCATCGATGGCCTTATTTAGGTTCTTTTCATCCAAGGTACCGAAGCCCTCATCCAAGAAGAAGGACTCGATCTTTGTGTCTTTCGCCATAAATGTGCTTAAGCCTAATGCTAATGAAAGGCTTACTATGAAGCTCTCTCCTCCACTCAGTCCCTTTGCTGTCCTTATATTGTTGTCATTCTCAGTATCGATGACAGAGAAATCCAGTTTATTCTCATAGTCATAGGTCAAAACATACCTATCAGAGAGTTTTCTTAGTCTCTTGTTGGCAGCCTTTATAAGCTCCTTGAAAGTATATGCCTGAGCTATCTCCATAAACTTATTGCCACTGGCAGAGCCTATGAGAGAATTAAGGTCATTCCACCTGGAGCATATATCTCCCTGTGTCTCAATATCTTTCTCCAGCTTTTTATAAGCCTTCTCATTCTCACCATTGGTCAAAAGAGACTGAGAGAGTGCCCCCTTCTCTTGGTCAAGCAAACTTCTTTCATGCTCTTTTTCACTCTTTTGATTCTCTAGATTCTCTTCGTTTTTATACGGATTATCTTTCGCTTCAAAGATGGCTATATCGTCCTTAATAGCCTTTATTTGTCCAGAAAGATTATTTATTTCGCGAGATATCTCATCATACTCTTTTTGAGAGAACTCTTTGTTTTTCTTTTTTAACAGCAGCTCATTCTGTAGTCTTTTTCTCTCATCACCAGTATTTCCTATAAAGAGGTCAGCTCTCTCTTTTATTTGTGTAAGAGCTGTCTCATTTAAGGCTTCAAGACTCTTCTCTTTTTCTTCTTTCTCTTCATTTTTACTAGAGACGAAATCAAGGATGCTCTTTTCTTTTACAGTGAAGGCTGTTACTGCCCTTTCGCTTTCTTCTTTCATGGCTTTATATCGCTCAAAAGCAGATAGCCTTTTTTCCAGCTCTTTAACCTCTATTCCACCTAGTAGAGAAGAAAGGCGCTCTTCTGTTTCTTTTACTTCATTATCAAGCTGCAATAAGTCGGTCTGGCTTTTCTCTTTCTTCTCTACTGAAGAATTAAGTTCCTGTTTTCTTAATTCCAAAACCCCAAAAGAAGAGACTACATCATTCATAACGCCATTTAATTTCTTCTCTTCTTTCCTGATTCTTTCATCGATGATGGAGAGTCCATTTTTAAGTGCTTTCAGCCTCTCTATCTCACATGAAAGCTTTGTATTTTCAGCATTGTGCGCCAATATAAAGGCTTCATCAGAGTAAGGATGATGAAGAGCACCGCAGAGAGGACAAGCTTCTCCATCTTTTAACTCTTTTCTTCTATCGTCTAAAGATTT
>CAMEQB010000124.1 GCA_945932505.1 uncultured Spirochaetales bacterium | reverse complement strand
AGGTTGTCCATTGGAGGAGGAGCAATTATCTTAATTTCAGTCTTCTTTACAGGATGTATGAATGTAATAGACCTGGCATGAAGACAGATTCCTCCGTCTTTATTGCTTCTCGGAGCACCATACTTTAGATCACCCTTTATATGGAGGCCGATTGCAGCAAGCTGAGCCCTGATCTGGTGATGACGTCCCGTATGTAGATTGATCTCCAACAAGTGATAGTTGTCAGAAGAAGCAAGAAGAGTGTAGTCAAGCTTTGCTAACTTACTTCCCTTCTTCTCCACTGAGTATGCAATGCTTTTGTTTGTTTCGCTGTTTCTCACAATATAGTGGATCAAAGTAGAGCTATCTTTTAGTGGGCGCTTATCTACAATAGCCCAATATACTTTCTTTACTCCCGATCCACGGAACATATCGTTGAGCCTGATAAGAGCCTTCTCCGTCTTTGCATACACTACTATGCCACTGGTAGGTCTATCCAGACGATGAGGGATGCCTAGATAAACATTTCCTGGCTTATTGTAAGTGACTTTAAGATACTCCTTCACCTCGTCGGCAAGAGTCTTGTCACCTGTTTCGTCACCTTGAACTAATTCACCTACCTTTTTGTTCACTATAATAAGGTGGTTATCTTCATAAAGAATTCTGTCCTTTTCCAACATATTTTCCTCAGTCAAAAAGAGTAGGTTCAGCTTCAAGGCTGGTCTTGGTGTCTTTCGTCTGCTTAATCACAAGTTTCTCAAGTTCCTTTGTTGTAAGCTGGTTACCCTGTCCAGAGGATGACTTGAGAATCTTGAAGTCTGCAAATCTGAAGTCTTCTTCAAGAACTCTATACTTCATTCCTTCCTTATACTTCACATGAATAATAGCGGAAGGATAGAGGCATATTTTCTTGATCTTAGCCTTTTCAGGGACTGTGATATAGGTCTTATCTACAGAGAAGGCAGAAATCTGGAAACGCTTGATCATCCAAAGCTTTCTATCTCCTACCTTATCACGGTAGATCATTGTAAATATCTTTTTAGCCACTACTTCTTTTTCGCCATAATCTATATCAAAGATTCCCTCTTTACCAATAAATATCTTGTCTGTAATGGTGGTGACACGATATTCGCCATTGTTCTTCATATAGAAGATTCTGTCATAGGTGCTGATCTTCAATAGGCTATCGCCAGTCTTTACATTGGTGCCAAGATATCCAGTCTCAGGATCATATCTTACATCCATGTTTCTGACAGCAACTTCCTTAGCACTCTTATGTTCTATCTGACCTATTTCACTCTTTCTTCCATAAATAGAAGGATCAAACATACCTTCAAGCTCTGTAATAAAGTCTTCAGCATAATCGATGATATTATCCAAGCGATGCTGACAAAGAGCGATGTCTGCTTCTATTTGCCTGATCTCTTCCCTGTTCTTCTCGATATCGAATAGAGAGATTCTTCTGATTGGAATCTTCAACAGTCTTTCTACGTCATCATGGGTAGGAAGAATATCTCCAATCTCAGACATAAATGGTTTAAATCCTGTTACTACAGCCTTTTCTACAGCTTCTGCAGATTCCTTACTCTCGATTCTCTTATAGATTCGTTCCTCAATGAAGATACGTTCCAGAGTCCTTGCCCTAAGTTTGTCTCTTAGGTGTCCCATCTCAATGTTCAGCTCTTTTCTAAGAGTTTCTACAAGATGGTCTGCATGGAACTTAATCTGTTCACTGATTCCAACGACTTTTGGAAGTCCATCTACAATAACAAGAGGATTTACACTGATCTTTTTCTGGCAGTCTGTTGTTGCGTACAAGAGATCAACCATATCTTCAGAGTAAACATTTCTCTGCCAGCAGATTTCTATGTTAGCCTTTTCTGCCGTGTAGTCATTGATTGATGCTATCTTTAACTGGCCGCCGGCATCTGCCTTCTTTATCGATTCAATGAGAGAAGATGATGTGACTTCATATGGCAGTTCTTCTATAATAAGTTTCTTAGGATCCGAAGTGTTGAACTTGGCCCTAACAGTCACTCTTCCCTTGCCGTCATCATATTCAGAAACATCAACCATTCCTCCTGTAGGGAAGTCTGGGTATATTTCAAACTCTTCACCCCTGAGTGCCTTTTTCTGACATTCCAACACTTCAAGGATATTGTGAGGAAGAATCTTTGTAGACATACCTACAGCGATACCACTGGTACCTGTAATGGCGACTACAGGCACTTTTGCCTGAAACACCACAGGTTCCTTGTTTCTTCCATCATAGGAATCTACATATTCCGTAATCTCAGGAGAGTACAATACTTTCTTTGCAAAGGGTTTAAGACGGCATTCTATGTATCGTGCGGCAGCTGCACTATCACCGGTAAGAATATTTCCATAGTTACCTTGGCCCTCTATGAAGAGTCCGTCATTCTCAATATTAACCAGGGCTCCATATATTGAAGAGTCTCCATGTGGATGGTACTTCATACACTCACCCACTACTCCGGCCACCTTATTAAATCTGCCGTCGTCTATAGAGATCATTGTATGGAGAATTCTTCTCTGTACAGGTTTGAAGCCATCCAAGAGATCAGGAATGGCTCTGTCTCTGATTACATATGAAGCATATTCAAGAAAATAATCTTTATATAGTTTTTCAGCTCGTGCCATCCAACAAATTCTCCATTATGAAGTCTCTTCTATCAGGGGTGTTATCTCCCATATAGAACTCCATTTCACGTCTAATATCTGCAAGGCTATCATAGGTGACAGGGACAAGTCTTATTTCGTCACCGATGAAAGCTTTAAATTCATTGGGGCTGATCTCTCCAAGACCTTTGAACCTTGTAACTTCAGCTCCCTTTATTTTCTTGATAGCCTCGTCTCTCTCTTCTTCAGAGTAACAATAACAGTTCTCTTTTTTGTTTCTCACTCTGAAAAGAGGAGTCTCAAGAATAAAGAGCCTTCCCTGTTCTATCAGCTCCTCAAAGTATGTAAAGAAGTAAGTCATGATGAGAATACGGATGTGAAATCCGTCTACATCGGCATCGGTTGCGATGACCACTTTTCCATATCTGAGGTTCTCGATGCTCTCTTCGATTCCGAGAGCTATCATCATATTGTAAAGCTCTTCGTTTTTATATATCTCGGTCCTATTCTTACCTTGAACGTTTAATATCTTTCCTCTGAGGGCGAATATTGCCTGATAGTCGCTGTTACGGGATTTTGTGATAGTTCCTGCTGCAGAATCTCCCTCTGTAAGGAAGATCATAGACTTCTCTGCTTCAGCTTTATGAGAGGCGGGGGCAGAATTAAGATGATATCTGCACTCTTTCAGCTTAGGGATGTTGATAGCTACCCTCTTTGCCTTTTCTTTGGCTCCGTTTCTAACTGCAGCCTCTTCTTTATGAACCTTTTCATTGCTTAAAATCTTATCTTCAAGGCCCTTTGCAATGTCTTTATTCTTCATCAGGCAATCGATGACAGCAGCCTTGACTTCAGGAACTATCCAAGCCCTGACGTCAGTGTTGCCAAGTTTATTCTTTGTCTGGGACTCGAAGACTGGGTTCATTACTTTGATTGCAACAGTCGCAACTATACCGTCTCTAATCTCAGGAGCAGCCCAGCTTTTATGGAAGAATTCGTTTATCCCTTTAAGCACTCCTTCCTTAAAGGCTGCTTCATGGGTACCGCCATCAGAGGTGTACTGGCCGTTTACATAACTATGATAGCTTTCACCATAGCCATTAGTATGAGTAAATGAAAACTCAAGACTCTTACTTTTGTAGTTGATAAGAGGATATAGACCGTCATCTCCAAGAATCTTCTTTACAAGATCCATAAGACCGCCAGGGCTTCTTATGGTTTTTCCATTAAATGTAATGGTCAAACCTTTGTTTAGATATGCATAGTTCCAAAGTCTTTCTTTTATATACTCTTCGTTGTAAGTGTATTTTCCAAAGATGGCTGGGTCATCATCAGGGATGAAGGAGACGAATGTTCCGTTAGGCTCGTCGCCTTTTCCCTTTTTTTTCTGTTTCAACACTCCTCTCTCAAATACGGCATGCATATACTCCCCTTCTCTCCAGGAAGTAATCTCGAAGTATGATGAAAGAGCGTTTACAGCCTTGGTACCTACACCATTTAGTCCTACAGAATATTGGAAGGCTTCATTGTCATACTTGGCACCTGTGTTGATTACAGATACACATTCTATGAGCTTATTAAGAGGAATACCTCTTCCATAGTCTCTGACACTGCACTTTTGTCCTTCAAGTGTCACGACTATCTTACTTCCATTACCTTCCATGAACTCATCGATAGAGTTATCGATGACCTCTTTCAAGAGGATATAGATACCGTCCTCTGGATGGGATCCATTTCCCAACCTTCCGATGTACATTCCAGGACGCTGTCTAATATGTTCTATGCTTGAGAGTGTTCTTATGTTACTTTCGTCATACGCCATAATTTATATTATAGCGTCATTTCCTCTAGTTCTTCAAACTTGGATTTTTAATTGTTTTAATCTCCTCTTTCAAAAGAAATTCTTTCGGAGTATGAGGCCGTCATGTTAGGATTTTCTTGGAGGCTGAATAATGAAAAGAATAATGCTTATTGTCTTTATCTTATTACTTTTATGCCCCCTCAGTTTGTTAGCTTCCTCAGATGAAGGCCTCCACTATTATAGTTCTGTAGGAATATTCTCATCAGGAGTAGGAATCGGCTATAGAAACGGGAGATTCGAAATCGGAGGAACGGTATCATCATCTGCGCTTAATGCAGGCCTTGTGATGCTCTGTATAAACTTTCGGCCTATTTCTGGATTTTTAATCGGAGCAGTAGCCTTTGGTGGGGCAGATGTCTATGCGCGATATGATCTGATTCCACACCC
>CAMEQB010000123.1 GCA_945932505.1 uncultured Spirochaetales bacterium | reverse complement strand
ACGAAGCTGAGTAGGGAGGAAGTCATGGATAACGGATTTGACGAGGTTATCAACGTAATAGAAGAAAAGGGAGAACTAAAAGGAACTCTTAAATGTATTCTTGGATATCAAAAGGTAAACAAATGTACCTTCGGAGAGGCTGCTAAGGCAATGGGCATTAATAGCGAAACTTTAAACCAGATGAAAGAAGCGGGACTTATATAAGGAAAAAAGAAAGAGTTTTCTCTTTTCTCATAGTATTCAAGTACATCGAGGAGTGTTTTTAAATGGATAACGGATTTGACGAGGTTATCTTGGCTCTCAGAGAAGAGGGAGAAATCAAATCTACATTGAATTGTATACGTGCTTATCAAGAACATTATAAATGTACTTTCGATGAGGCTGCTGATTTCTTAAAAGTATCTGAAGATACAAGAATAAAGATCAGGAATAAAGAATTGGTTAAGGAATAAGCGGTAGCTTTTTTCCTTCGACTCTTCTTAAAAGAAAAACATATAAAAACTATGGGGACAAAAGTATATAGCTTTATGTTCCCTTTTTTTTCTGTAAGTGGTTCAATAACAATATAAAACGAGGTGATTATGCTTTCTTTTGAATGTGACTACAATAACGGTGCAGCACCAAAAGTGCTCCAGGCAATAATTGATTCCAACTCTGCCTATGTTCCAGGTTATGGCTTTGATGAGTTTACAAAAAGAGCGGAAGATAAAATAAAGGCTGCTATTGGAAAAAGCGATGTGGATATCGAGTTTGTAAATGGTGGAACACAAGCCAATCAATTGGTTATTTCTACAATGTTAAAGGACTATGAAGGGGTAGTTGCTGCCGATACAGGTCATGTCAACACACATGAGTCAGGAGCTATCGAGTATACTGGCCATAAAGTTATGACTATAAAGAACAATGACGGAAAGATTATGGCAAATGCTCTTGAGTCTTTTTTGTCTGCATACCATAGAGATGGAAACAAGGATGCGATAGTTTACCCAGGAATGGTCTATATCTCTCATCCGACAGAAAACGGTACCTTATATTCTAAAAAAGAATTGGAAGACTTAAGAAAAGTAACTACAAAGTACTCTATTCCTTTGTTTCTTGATGGAGCTCGTCTCAGCTATGGCCTGGAGAGCAAGGAGACTGATGTTACTCTATCTGATATAGCAAATCTCTGTGATGTATTTTATATCGGTGGAACAAAGTGCGGGGCTTTAAGCGGTGAAGCCATTGTATTCTCTTCAGGAATGAGACCTGAACACTTCTGGGCAAGAAAGAAGCAACATGGAGCCTTATCTGCAAAGGGTAGACTGCTTGGAGTTCAGTTTGACGCTCTCTTTACAGATGGTTATTACAACACTTTGGGGCGTCATGCCATTGATATGGCAGAGAGACTGAAGAAAATACTCAAAGATAAAGGGTATGAATTCTATATGTATTCTCCTACAAACCAGCAGTATGTAGTAGTTGATAATGAGAAGATGAAAGAGTTGGAGAAGAGCGTCAGATTCGGTTTCTGGGACTTGGTTGATGATAACCATACAGCTATCAGATTCTGTACTTCTTGGTCTACTACCGATGAAGACTTGGATGAGCTGGAGAAAGTGCTTTAATTATACTCTTTTTAACTTTCATTAATGGTTTTTGTGTGTTGAAATAGATAGAGGGGGAGCGAGTGAAGAAGTCTGCATCTTTTCTAAAAAGAGTAATACCGTTTGTTTTGGTAGTGGCTACTATCATCGTTCTCTTGATATGTTTTCGTATTTCCAATTTCAACACAGTGAGTAATGGCACTTGGAATTTGTTGGAAGAGACAATTGACAGAAAGAAGACTCTACTATCAGAGAAGTTTCAGAGTTATAAGACTTTGGTTTCATCATTGGCTTTTGCTTATAGAGATGATTTTGCACTAAAAGACTCTGATATACTCTCGCCTCTAGTAGAGATGGAAGCCAATACAGGCTTTGACTACATAAGATTCATAGATAAAAACGGAATGAGCCACACTTCCAAAGGCTCTGAGGCGGACTGTTCCGATAGGCCATACTTTATAAGGGGCATGAAGGGTGAGACAGGAGTTTGTGATGTACAAAACTCCAGACTCAATGGTGAATCCATGATAGGATTCTTCTCTCCAGTAGAGAATGATGGTGAGTATATCGGTGTCTTGGTAGGTTTTATCAGCCAGAGGAATCTATCATTTTTACTTGAGAGCGAAATATTCGGCTTGAATGTAGATGCCTTTATTTTGACAAAAGGTGGAATGATAGTAGGTTCCGATGATGCTTCTCTTATTAATAACTCTATTTCTGAATCTCTTGGAAGTGTTGTCTTATCTTCTATCAAAGAATATACGTACTCAAATAAAAGAGGGGTAGAGAATATATATGAAGGTAAGGATGAAGGAGATCAGGCCTTTATAGCAAGAATAGGAAACGAAGATTATTTTCTGTTGATGCATTTCCCTCTCTCTTACATCGAGGAAATCGCAGCTACTATCGGTAGCAGTGGTAATAATCTCTTTGCTTCTCTTTTGTTGGTTTTCTTTTTCTTTAGCCTTTATACTATCGTCTTCTGGGTATTTTCGAATAAGAAAAACAGAAGAATGAGAAACCTTATTGTAGAGGGTATCGTAGATAACGAGGATATGGTCCTACTTCTTAACAGAGAGGGAGGAGTGGAGATAATAAAAGACAATAAGGACTTCAGAGTAATAAATGCAGAAATAGGCGCTGTTGTCCCTCTCTCATCTGTAATATCAAGTTTCTCTTCTATCCTTGATAATGATCCAAAGTCTTTTGTTCTATCATTTAACAATTCAATTGAAAGTGCAAAGAAAGGAAAGGGTGAAGATATAGTCTTTGTTGATTCTTTCATTTTTGACGGAGAGACAAACTATCTGCAATTCATGTTTAGGGGAACCCATGAGGGTAAAGAACCTGTTGTAGTAATAACTGTTCGCCTTGTAACAAAAGTTGTAGAGAAAGAAAAGGAAGAAAAAGAACAGCTTCAAGAGGCATTGGAGAAGGCTGAGGCTGCCGCAAAGGCAAAGAGTACCTTCCTTGCAAATATGTCCCATGATCTAAGAACTCCTATGAATGCAATCATTGGATATACTAATCTTGCTCAATCCAATATCTCTGATATTAAGAAAGAGAAAAAATACTTGGAGCGTATTACAGATTCTTCCAAGCAGCTTTTATCTCTATTAAATGATGTATTAGATATGTCGCTTATTGAGGGAGGAAAGATAAATCTGGATGAAAGCTCTTGTTGCTTGAGAGATGTGTTTGCTTCCATTGAGAGTCTTACAGAGACGTCTGTGGCCGCCAAGGGCCAGATGCTTCACATTAGTGTAGATAATCTTCTCCATGAAAATGTCTTTGTGGATAAAGTAAGGCTTAATCAGATTCTTCTTAACTGTGTTACAAATGCAATAAAGTACACTCCAGAGAGTGGAGATATATGGCTTACTCTGTATGAAAAGAGTGCAGACAAAGAAAAAGGTGTATTTGTCTTTAAGATAAAAGACAATGGCATCGGAATGTCAAAGGAGTTTTTGGAAATAATCTGGGAACCTTTTGAAAGAGAAAGAAATACTACTGTCTCCAAAATACAGGGTACAGGATTGGGCATGGCTATTACCAAGAATCTGGTCACTCTAATGAATGGAAGCATTGAAGTGGAGAGTGCAATTGGAAAGGGTAGTGAGTTTACTATTACACTTCCTCTGCGTCTTGATGCAACTAAAGATGGGGAGTTAAGGACTTACGCTGGAAGGAAGGCCTTGGTTGTGGGTAACACAAAAACAGTACAAAATCTTCCTCCTCTTTTGGAGAGGCTGTCTCTCTCTGTTTCCGTTGCGTCTAACTATGAAGATGCCCTAAAGACAGCAGAAGGAGTAGATGTATTGGTTCTCGATATGACAATTCCTAGAAGTTTAGGGATAGATACAATAAAGGAACTCAGAAAGAGAATCGGAGAAAAAGCAGTATTTATTGTCACTACATATAAGCTGAAAGAGGATGAGAGACTGGAAGAATATGGCGTGGATGCATATGCTCCAAAACCTGTGTTCTTCTCTGATCTTCAGAAGATTCTCTCCCTCTGTCCGCTTCCTGACCACGCTCTCTTTGTTACAAGAAAGGAGATGGACTTAAGAGGAAAACACGTACTCCTTGTTGAAGACAACGAACTAAATAGAGAGATTGCAGAGACTGTTCTAATGGATATGGGAATGGTCGTGGAATGTGCAGTGGATGGAAAGGAAGCTGTGGAAAAAGTAGAGAATGCTTCCCCTGGTGCCTTCGATATTATTCTTATGGACATACAGATGCCTATTATGGACGGGTACGAGGCTTCACGAAGAATAAGATGTCTAAGTGATAAAAAGAAGGCTTCGATTCCTATTCTTTCTATGACAGCCAATGCTTTTCCTGAAGATATAATAAAGGCTTTGGACGCAGGAATGAATGGACACGTTGCAAAGCCTTTTGAAGTAACTGTACTTGTTTCTGAGATAATAGAAGCAATACTCTCAAATGAGAGTTGATTACCCCTCTACACTGGAAAACAGCATGGACACATCTCCTCCACAGATCATGTTGAGGTCACCCTTTGCTGAGAGATTGTAGTGTATGAGCTTTGATTTTTCTCCACTATTTTTCATTCGTCTTGCTTCTTCTATTGTTTCTTTCTCTACTCTTCCTCCACCAACGGTTCCAAATACTTCACCACTGGAGGAGATGAATATTTCAGAGCCAACGGCTCTTGGGGCTGAACCGCGTTTCTCTACGATCCTAGCGCTGATTCCCTGATCTAGTTTTGCCTTTTCTAAATATGACGGGTCGAGAGTAATGGTATTTTTTGAGCTTCTGAATATGCTGATTA
>CAMEQB010000122.1 GCA_945932505.1 uncultured Spirochaetales bacterium | reverse complement strand
CTCTACTTCGCATATACTTCTCATGCTTCTTCTGCATGAGTTTCCAAAACTCAGGACAGAATACTTTCGTGGCCCTTAACTGCCCACGACGCGCTGTATTCTTCTCTCTCTTTAGAAAGGTGGTGCTTGTAGTTCCTCTTACACTTCTTTTCCCTCTCTTTATGGGAGTCAAGGGCGTATTCTACGCTGAGGCAATATCGCAGGCAGTGGGAGGAACTATGTGTATGACTACAATGCTTATTACTGTCTACAGAAAAGTAAGAAAGGCTCCAGATGGAGTAAAGGCTGAAATATAAGAAAAGCTATTCCCCAAAAAGGTAAATGATATAGAATAAAACTATGGAAAGAGCAGATAAAGATTTGGCATTCATGCTCCGTTATGAGAACGTGGCATGGTACGATGAAGGTGAAGTAAGGGTTCTCGATAGAAGAGTGTATCCCGCAAAAATAGAGTTTGTCGTTTGTAAGACTGTGGAAGATGTAGCTTCTGCTATCCGCGATATGGTGACGCAGTCTACAGGCCCATATACTCTTGCACCTATGGGCATGGCCCTAGCTGCATGGAAGTGTAGGGATATGGGTAGAGAAGAAAAGAAAAGATACTTGGAGGATTCCTCCCGTATTATTTACTCTTCTCGTCCAACAACCACAAAGAGAATGAAGATGCTTACAGAAGCATGTATCCCTGTGGCTCTTGAGGCCTTTGAAGAGGGAAAGAGGGCTGATGAAGCTGTAAGAGACTTTGTAGTTGAGATGAATAACGCTAGGTACAACAGAGTCAGAGATGCAGCAAAGTACCTTGTTGAGAAGTTCCCTCAGAACGGCACAGTGATGACACAGTGCTATGCTGAGACGATTCTCGGCATGATGCTCTTAGAGTGCAGGGAGAGGGGAAATAACATCAAGCTCTTCTGCCCAGAGACTCGTCCATATTTCCAAGGCGCTAGGTTTACATCCACAGTATGCTCTGAGATGGGTTTTGATACTACTCTCATTACTGATAACATGCCTGCTTTTGTTATGGCGAAGGAAGGTGTGGATGTCTTTACCTGCGCTGCAGACGCTATCAGCGTAGATGGCTATGTGTTTAATAAGGTGGGAACAAGCCAGATAGCAATCTGTGCCAAGCACTTCGGAGTTCCTGTATATGTATCGGGAGCACCAGATATCGGCCACCCCACTTGGGATACTGTAACTATAGAGATGAGAGACCCTAACTTCTCTCTAGAGGCTATGGGAGTAAGAACTGCCAAGGTTGATAGTGGAGTAAAAGGCTACTATCCAGCCTTCGATATGACTCCGCCATCCCTCATTACTGGTATCGTAACAAACAAGGGAATATTTAAGCCAACAGAGCTTTCTCATTACTTTGATGATGGGAAAGAGTACGAGCTTACTGTATAAGAAAGATCTCACCTCGAATCAAAAGATTTGGGGTGATTTCTTTTTATAAAGAATAATAAAATAATTACAAAATAGCTTTATAAAAAGCAATATATGTTCTAATAATATTAATCGTATGAAGGGATATATAAAGCGTTTTCTCGATATAAATACTACACTTGAAAGAAGGTCCATCTTTCTCCTTGGGCCATTAATGAGTGGAAAGACAAATCTTATAGAGAATGAAATAAAGAAACCGGTTCTATATTGGAATCTTTATTCTAATGCCCTCTACTATAAAGTAATACAGAACCCAGCTCTATTAGAGGAGACTCTGAAGAGAGAGAAGCTTAAAGATGGCATAGTAGTGATTGATGAAATAGAGAGGGTACCGGAATTACTTTATACTGTCCATCAATTTATTGAAGATACGGATCTTGTATTCCTTTTGACTGCTTCAAGTATAAGACCTTTAAAGAAGGAAGGAGTCCACTCCTTGGGAGCTAGAGTAATAAGGAAGAACTTTCATCCTTTATGCTATCCAGAACTCAAAGATAGAGACGACTATAATCTCAAAAATATTCTTTATACAGGATTACTACCTGAGATGTATCAAAACCCAATGAAAGCAGAGTCTCTTTTAGAGGAGTTTAAGGCTGCATATTTAGAAAAGGAAATATATATAGAGAATAAAGTAAAAGATCTTCCTTTGTTTATTAGTTTCCTTGAAAAAGCAGCCATTTATAATGGGAAGATAATAAACTACACATCTTTATCTGAAGAGCTGGGAGTAAGTACAAAACGACTAAAGACTTGGTATAGTATTCTCATCGATACTTTTATGATCAAAGAAATAAAGCCATATGGAAAAGAAAAAGATACTTCTCATTCTCGCTTTTATTTCTTTGATACAGGTGTGGCGAGAAGTATTGCACATATGAGTCTTCCTACAGAAACGATGACAGAGTTTGGGGTGCTTTTTGAAACATATATTATGATGGAAATAACTGCCTATCTCGATTATTCCGGGTTATCTAGAACTGAGCTTACCTACTATAGATTAGGGAGCGGTAAGAGGGAAGTGGACTTCATAATAGGAGATGATGTTGCTATAGAAGTAAAAAGTGCAAAGGCTATAACGGATAAACACTTGGTATCGTTGAGAGAACTAAAGGAAGAGGGATTATTTTCCAGCTATATAGTGGTATCAAGAGAAGAGACACCACGTATGCTTTCCGATTCTATTCTTATTCTTCCTTGGAAAAGCTTTCTAGATAAACTCTGGAATGGTGAAATATACAGTAAGAAGAAATAGGAGAGTGTATGGGAAACATAGTTTTGTCTTATGTTTCCCATTTCTTCTACTTGAGTAATTCTTTAAAAAGCCTCTTTGTGCTTCTTTTATAGAAATAGACAGCAAGAACAGTTCCTACTATCCAACCTATCGGCCACGATAGCCATATTCCATTAGAACCAAGGAAAGTGGAAGAGAGGATGAAAGATAATGAGACACGAAGAATAAGATCGGAGAATGTGTCGATCATAAATTCTTTCATCATTCCCATTCCTTTCAAGACTCCATCTGTAACAAGCTTTATGGCGACTACAAAGTAGAATGGAGAGAGGATGGTAAGCAGGGCCTTTCCACTCTGTAAAGCTTCTTCTGAAGGATTTTCCAAGAAAAGCTTAAGAAGAGTAGGGGAGAAGAAGAAATAAAGAAGGAAGATAGGAAGAGCGAGAGCCCATATCATCTTGATCCCTGCCTTCTCTCCTTCTTTTATTCTTTCTGTCTTTCCTGCCCCCAAGTTCTGGGCTGTGAAGTTTGACATGCCGTTACCGATAGTAGTGAAGCTGGTGATCACCAGGTTATTCAGCTTTATTCCTCCAGCATATCCTGCCATAACTCCAGGGCCAAAGCTGTTTATTGTGCTCTGTATCAATATATTCCCCACCGATACAAAGCTCTGCTGGAGAGTTGTGGGTACAGCTACCGATAAGAAGTCTTTAAGAAGAGGGAGAGAGAAAAGCGGAGCTTTCTCATCGCTCTCCACTTCTTTCAGTCTCTTACCTACGACAACGAGAGCCAGCACACTGGAGACTCCTTGGCAAATAAAGGTAGCCCAAGCCACTCCCTCGACTCCCATCTTTAGTCCAGCTACAAAGTAGATGTCCATAAATATATTACAAGTAGAGGAGAGGGCTAAGAATATAAAGGGAGTGCGGCTATCTCCTAAGCCTGAGAATATACCAGTTGAGAGGTTATACAGAAAGAGAAATGGGAGTCCAAATAGATATATCTCAAGATATATCCAAGAAGGCTCCAGAAGGGACGAAGGCGTATTGATGAGAAGAAGGATTCTCTTTCCCAACAGCAGTCCAAAGGCCATAAGAAAAGAAAAACATACTGCAGTTGCTGCGAGTGACGTAGATACAGAACTCTTCAGCTTCTTATACTCTTTGGCGCCAAATAACTTAGATACAAGGACAGAAGCACCCATGCTGCAGCCAAAGGCAAAGGCTATAAAGATGAGAGTCATCTCATAGCTGTTGCCTACAGCAGCCAATGCTTCTTCCCCGATAAACCTTCCAGCAACAAAACTATCTGCAATAGTGTAGAGTTGTTGAAAAACTACTGATAAAAACAAAGGAAGGCAGAATGAAAAGATCACTCTGCCGCTTTTTCCCACTGTCAGATCTCTGACCATCTTACTCTGCCTTTGAGATATCTGTACCGAAGTACTTGATACTGAGGGCGGATAGAGTTCCGTCTTCCCTCATCTCCTCCAGGGCCTTGTTTACAGCCTCTCTGAGAGTAGCTGAGTCATCGCCCTTCTTGAAAGGAATGACTACTTCTGTGGCCTCTGGATCAAGGGTCGCAATCTTGATGGGAGCTTCAGGATGAGCTTTCTTATAGTCGTAGAAAGTAACCTCAGCATTAAGAGTAGCGTCGATTCTTCCAGAGATCAAAAGCTCGAAAGTCTGAACAAGGTCATCTACACCTGTTACGTTTGCTCCATATTTCTCAGCAACCTGAGCATATGTACTTGATATAGTATTCGCCGTCTTTAATCCCTTGAGGTCACTCATTTGGGAGATAGCGTTGTTGTCAGCTTTAACAATTACGGCTGTTCTGTTGTATGCATAAGGAGTAGAGAAGTCATACTTCTTTGCTCTCTCTTCTGTATAATCCACGCCGTTGATCATGATATCGTATCTACCTGCATCCAAGCCTGCCAAGAGTCCATCCCATTCACCTTCAACGAATACAGCCTTGACTCCAAGCTTATCTGCGATCACTTGACCTATCTCTGTGTCATATCCCACCAGTTCATCTTTCTCATTATGATAGGTCCATGGTGCCCATGTGCCTTCCATGGCAATGGTGATCTCACCCTTTTCTTTGATTCTTTCAAGCTGGTCACCTGAAACCGCATTTTCTTTGTTGCCGCTTGCCATTATTGAGTTGGCAAGAAGAATAGCAATGATTGAAATGAAAAGTATCTTTTTCATCTTAAATCTCCTTGCCGTCATAATAAGAGGAAAAGG
>CAMEQB010000121.1 GCA_945932505.1 uncultured Spirochaetales bacterium | reverse complement strand
CCACTCTTATACAAAGAGAGAAACAACAAAGAGAATAAGGATAATTGTGATACCCATTGCAGCTGTCATACCTGTCTGAGCCTTATATGCTTCTTCTGTCTTCATGTCAGAGAACTGAGAAACAACCCAGAAGTAAGAGTCGTTTGCATGGGATGCAACCATTGATCCTGCTCCGATAGCCATAACAACAAGTACTCTTCCAAGTGGAGAAGCAAAGCCCATTGTCTCCATAAGTGGAACCATAATGGATGCTGTAGTGATCATTGCTACAGTACTTGCTCCCATACTGAGCTTGAAGATACATGCGATGATGAATGGAACGAAGATACCTAAGCCTGTTGTTGAAAGACCCTGGATAGAAGCCTGGATTGGGAGAGCCTTGAGGATCTGTCCGAAAGCACCACCTGCACCAGTGATGGCAAGAATAGCTGCACTATCTGTAATACCTGCTGATACCCAAGAGAGAGTATTCTTCTTTTCCTGCTTTGGAATCATACCGATTGCAAGGAATACACCGATAAGGAGAGCGACTACCGGCTTACCAAGGAATGTAAAGATATTTGCAACAGCGCCTGTTGCACCGAGAATTGAAACTACAGAAGCGATACCGATGAGGATGATAGGAAGAAGGATTGGAGCAAAGCTCTGGAGAGTTCCAGGAAGCTTTCCATACTTCTTCTGAAGTTCTTCGAGAGTATATTCGCTGTTAGCTTCGATATGGATTGTAGAAGAAACTTTCTTAGCCCAAATAATAGCAACGATGACCGCTGGAATAGAAACCAAGAGACCAACAAGGATAGTAAGACCAAGATCTGCTCCAAGTGTTCCTGCCATAGCGATAGGACCTGGTGTAGGTGGAACCAAGCAGTGTGTTGCGTAGAGACCGCCGGAAAGGGCAGTAGCCATAACTGCAAGAGATGTATTTGACTGCTGGGCAAGAGCTCTTGAGATTGGAGAGAGGACTACGAATCCAGAGTCACAGAATACAGGGATACCTGTGATGTAACCCATGGCACCCATGGCGACGACACTGTTTTTCTTGCCGACTACCTTCAAGATTGCGTTTGCCATTGTGAGGGCAGCACCAGTTTTCTCAAGGATTGTACCGATGATAGTACCACAGAGAATTACGATACCGATGCTGGTCATGATGGAACCGAAACCTGAGTTGACTTTGTTGATTACCTCAGAAAGAGTCAATCCTGTCTCTGGGAAAAGCCAGCCTCCTACGACACCGCAAAGAATTGCGATGACTGTCATGACGATGAATGGATGCATCTTCAGTTTGGAGATTGCAAGTATCATCAGTACGACAGATACGATGATGAGAGCGAATAACAAAAATGTCGACATGTTCTCCTCCTATTTTCTTAGGGATTCCAACCCTTCTTTTTTCAAGTATTCTTCCAATATTAAGGAAATCATCATTTCCTTTTCAAAATCATTACAGTCTTCTATTTCCAACACTTCAAAGAGTTTACACATTCTGTACCAAAGAGTGTTTTTGTGGACGAATATTTCTTTTGAAGCTTTCACTACACTATGGTCAAGACGATAATATGCTTCTGCAGTTCTCATCACTTCCCTTAGTTCATCTTTCTTAAACTCTTTCTTCAGCCTATCCATTTTGTCAGTTAGATACTCGCTATCTTGAGAAGCGATTTGGTGTAAGTAATACTTGGATCGATCCGAAAAATATGACATGGAAGATAGATTCTTATTTAGAATCCGATCTAAAACGCTTGCGTTATTATAAGAAAGAGGAATCTTTTCCAGTGTAGGAGCGTTGTCACCGATAGATACTTTGCAAATAGACAATACCTTGCTTGACTTCACATCTTCTTCCAAAGTCTTTCTATGTCCATTATTCCTAAATAGTACTAATCTTCCCCCCATAAAACCATAAATATCATCGTCATAAATGATTCTGTCATCCTTCAGAATAGATAGAATCTGATTTTCCCATTCGGATCTGTTTTCTATCTGATTAGGTGAAAAAACGCCACACTCCATGGGAAAGTGAAGATTAATTCCAATCTTCTCCAATAAGAGCCTTATGCCATCGTCCCCTGATGGCATAATCATCTCTTTCAGGAGTCTTTGCTTCATCTCTTTGTCTCTCAGCCTTGGAATTGCCAAAGCTTCCAGCTGATAATACTTCTCTACATATAGCTCTACAAAGGAGGCTATGGTCTTTACTTCTTCAGGATTTCCAAATATTCCTATAACGCCTATTATCGTACCGTTGACAACAAGCGGGACATTACACCCTTTCTTTGCTCCAGGATAGTTTTTCACTGTCTCATCTGTGATGTTCACTATTTCTCCGGTAGCTGCAGCTATTTCAGCTCCTTTATGAAATGTTCCGATTCTTTCTTTTTCTGTGCTGGATACAATGGTACCCGAAGTATCCATAATATTAATGGTCCTTTCTGGAAGGAATCGTGAAACCATCTCAATTATTTCATCGGAAAAAGATTCAAGCAGCATCATGACACCTCAGATAAAGATACAATCCCCTACAGCAAGATGACACACGTTAAGACCATTGGATGAACATACAGTTTCAGCCATTTCTCCTGAACAATGGCAGAATCCACCTGTTTCTATACCCATTTCATGAAGGGCTTTCATCGTATCTTCCATTCTTTTGTAATCGGCTTCATTAAGGTGAATTCCCCCATATACCGATGAAACTGGCTTTCCAAATGCTTTTCTTACTTCTCTGACCATGTTTGTTATTCCAGGATGAGAGCATCCGCAAATCATTACGACGTTTCTCTCTCTTTCGATTACAAGGCATATTTCATCTGAGAAATCATCGCTGACAAAGCCAGATTCTGTCTTTTTGACAAATCGTGCAGGTATATGCTCAAAATCAGAGAGACGTTCGAAACCTCCGAAGGCATAGATGTCATCAAATAGTCTTACTTTTCCTGATACTTCATGGATAATCTTTCCTTGTCCTTTGACAAAATCCAAATCAAAACCGCATGATAAATCAGTATACTTTATCCCATCGAAAGCATATTTCTTTTCAAAGAAACCTTTTCCTATATATAGCTCTTTTGATCCAAGTCCCGCTTCTGTGATGTCTCTGTATCCTGCACTGTGATCATAATGGCTATGACTGAGAACGACTGAATCTAATTCAGACAGGTCTATTCCTAATTTGTGAGCATTATAAAGAGTATGCTCTCCGCTTCCGCAGTCAAATAGAATCCTCCTTGTTCCTTTTTCGATAAAGAAAGATAATCCGTGTTCATTTATCAAGGCTTTATTCTCTGAAGCCTTATTCTCCATTATCGCAGTGATCTGAATCATTGTTTCGCCTTCTTATATTATTTTAGCCTCGAGACAAGCAACGACCAACAAAAAAGAATTGTGTGAAGTTACAAATATCGTCAGTTTGATTTGTAGTTAAGCCTAAAAGAGAAGGTGAGAACAGTAAATAAGACATAAAATCTCTTTATTTTGATATCATTGTAATAGGAGAAAATATGAGAAGTCCTTACAAAAAATCAAAGGCGGCATATGTCTGTGTATGGTGTCTTGTCTTATTGTTGATCGTTTTTATTTGGCTTAGAAATGGAAACTCTTTGTTTCCCTCTGTTATTTCCACTCTTATTGCTATTCTCTTAGGTTTCTTTACTTCCCGTTTGTTGGAGAACATCATTTCAAATACAGAGACGACGAAGAGACTAGGTTACTTACATATGGAAATGGATCCCAAAAAGTTTATATCCTCCTATAAAGATGTCCCGGAAAATACGAAGGGAGATAAGGAGAAGAAGATAAGCTACGCATATCTATCCTCTGGATATGAAGAGGCAGGCGATTTCGATAGAGCTCTGGAAGTTTTGGAGAAGGGAAACATCAAAGGCTCAGATAGCCTCGATACTCTTTATCTTTCTCAAAAGTGCAGATGCCTTATTGAAAAGGGAGATCTACAAAAAGCCGATGAAGTCTTAGATGAGCTGGAGAAGAGAATCGACTCCATCTCAGATAACCAAAGCCTCAAAGACAACCAGAGACAGGTGCAGTTTGTGCTTTCTGAAATGCTGAGAGCAAAGAAAGGCGATAGTGTGGATGTTGAGTATTTGGAGGGAAGACTGAAAGCTACACAATATAAGATAGGAAGACTAGAGATATATTACACTATGGCAATGCACTATAGAAACAAAGGAAACAAGAAGAAAGAAGCCGAGACTCTCTCAATTATTACTGAAGAGGGAGGAAAGACTTGGTTCAAGAATTGGGCAGAGGAAAGAGTATCAGAAATATAATTCTTGTTTTTCAATCTTTGTTTGATGCGTTTAAGTAATATCCGCAAAATATGAAAAACTGCGGAATGTTTTATATGGAGTATGAGCATTACTCTTTTTTGTAGATTGGTAATACTCATCTCTTTTTACACAATAATATTGACTGTAAAGCCAAAAAATGAAAAAAGAGTGTCATTGTTCAGTTTTTCTTCTTTTTTCCTTCCTTTTTTATTGTACAATCAAAGTATCCATATCCAATTCTTAGGAGAGAAGTGATGCCAGAGATAAGTAAAAAATATGTGCCTGCACATATGAGCGACAAGACACCAAATCCTAAACTTTTGAAATTTGTCAGAAAGGTAACAGACAGAGCCGCTGGAAAGATCAAGGGTATAACAGTAGAAGATCCTGAATATTGGGGCTTTGCATGTATATTTGAAGACGAATTAGATAAAGAGATGTCTGAGAACTCCTTGGATCTATTGCTTCAGATGAAAGTCAGAGAGAAGTATCCATACTCTGAGATGAAAAAGATGTGCAGCAGAGTGGGTATGACAGATGAGAAAGCCGACGCTACCTTAGATAAGCTCTCCTTTCTTGGAATGCTGGAATATGACTATGGCGATAAATACACAAAAGAGGGACCTATCCCTGGAACCACATATAATATAGAAGACAGGCATTATTGGATTCCTCTCTTTGTGCCAGGAAGCGCCGAGTACACAAATATGAACACAGCT
>CAMEQB010000120.1 GCA_945932505.1 uncultured Spirochaetales bacterium | reverse complement strand
AGAAATGGATAAGTAATCCCGGCCGTAGCCGGGATCAGAATCAGTTGTAGTCTTTGCTAAGCTTTGACTTGAGAGTGTCGATATTAGCTTTTTCCATTCCTATAGCTAGAAGGAATTCTTCAGCCTTGGCGCTCAGATCTACACTTGAAAGATTGTCAGCCTCTACTCCAGCAATAAATGAGAGCATACTGTCGATGTTTGATCTCTTTACCGCTTCATACTGCTCTGTGCCTTTTTCTACATGATAATAGTTTTCATAGCTTGTCATATAGTCAGCTGCAATCTCTTCATATGAAAGGCCCATGAGAGCTGAGAGAAGGGCACTTGTAAATCCTGCTCTGTCTTTTCCTTCATTGCAGTGAACTAGATATGGTCCTTCGTTGTTGGAAAGGAATGTCAAACCCTCCACAAGTGCAGCCTGGAATTCTCTTGTCTTGAAAGATACTCCCATGTTGAGTGCGATTACTTGTCCTTTCTCGTAGAGGCTCTTGTAGTATGGTGAAGCAAAACCTTCTTCTTTGAAGTAGCCTTCTACTGCGTCTGAACTATCAGCAAGGTTCATGACAGTGTTGATCTTGTTCTCCTCTGCAAGCTTATCTGCATACATAGCTCTGCCAATTTCATTGTTTACAGGGCTGCTGGATCTATAGAGAGCGCCGGAACCAAGGTTTCCACCCTTAATTTCTCTAAAGTTGGCAAATACAGCATCGCTGGAGTAATCATTTCTATCATTTGTGCGTGATAGCTGATGGATGAGATACTGGTCTCTATATTCTCCTTTTCCAGATAGAACGAGAGTGAGTGTTACATCTTCCAGCTTTTTGCCTTCCTCAAATACCCACTCATATGTTTTATCTGGGTTGGTGACCTTAGTTGCTATGCCATAAGTAGAAGCAAAGTCACCCATGTTGATTGCAAGGATCATCACGTCTCCATCGTTACGTAGAACCAGGTTTCCAAGGTCTACATCGCTATAAGATGTGCAGTATGGAGCCTGTAGGACTTGATCGCCGAAGCTAATTGTGAATACGTCTCCATATTCAGCGTTTATGGAGTCCATATCGCTCTTTGTAATGGAAAGAACCAGGTTTCCATACTTCTGTATGTCGCTTACAGAGCTTTCAAGAGCTTTAACTTCCTCTACAACAGGTTCAGTTGTAACTTTTGTTGCACAGGAAACTGTGAAACAAAGAGCCAAAATAATCAGTGAGATTATTAATAAATACCTTTTCATGTTATTCTCCTAACATCAAGGTAGCCTATAATCTTTCCAAAGAAAAGATGTCAAGCTGACAAAAAGGCAATAGAATTACTATGGGAGTTGATAAAGTGAGAAAAGAGATTATTGAGTATCTTTATCCTTTGAATCAAGAAGAGACTGAAGCCTTGGGTAATTCTATGAATATAGATAGGTCCATCTATATGAATGGAAGTGGCGATGTAGTGAGAGCTGAAAAACTCCTTGAAAAGGGAAGGGTTGTTGCACTGAGGCCTCACACTAGGCTTGTCTCCTTTCCTTTCCATAGCCATAGCTATGTAGAGCTTGTATATGTGGTAGAAGGAAAGATGGTTCATATCATCAACAATAAACGGATTGAACTGAAAAAGGGTGAAATTCTTCTTCTGGGGGAGGGGGTTGAGCATGCAATCGAGAAATCGGGGATCAACGACATTGCTATGAATGTGATTATAAGGCCATCTTTCTTTTCTTCCATTATCTCTTCTTTCACCTCTTCAGACTCCGAATTGAAGCATTTTATTCTCGATACCTTGAAAGGAAAAGAAAACTCCGGTTATCTTCACTTCTTTGTAGAGAATGAAATACCTATACAAAACTTGATGGAGAATCTTGTCTGGGCATATGTAAAGAAGATACCTCAGGAAAGTGAAATATATAGATCAACGCTATCTCTCCTTTTTACTCATCTTATCTCCTCAAATCTTCAGGCAGAAATAGAAGACGAAGACAAAGCTACGCTCTTTAAAGTCTTTTCATACATTTACGACAACTATAAAGAAGGAACCTTGGAAGAGTGTGCTGATAGTGTAGGATACTCCGTGACTGCTCTCTCAAGAATGATCAAGCGTGAAACAGGAAAGACTTGGACAGATCTTTTGAAAGAAAAGAGACTAAGTATAGCAGTATGGTTTCTGCAGAATACCAAAGAAAACATCGATGAAATATCAAGAAGTGTAGGGTATGAAAATATCAGCTACTTCCATCGTCTTTTCAGAACAAAATACCATATGGGACCAAAAGAGTATAGAGACGCAAGAAAGGACACTTTTTTAGATAAATAAGGACCTCCCTCACTCTGTTTTTCCATGCAAAAATATATGCATGAAAGATAGAATTCTACATCTGGCAATCGACATCGGCGCCTCCAGTGGCAGACATATTCTGGGATATCTGGAGAACGGTGAAATAAAAACAAAGGAAGTTTATCGTTTCCCTAATGGTGTCAAAAACGTTGGCGGCCATCTTACTTGGGATATCTCGTCACTCTTGAGTGAAGTAAAAAAAGGAATAGACGTTGCACGCTCACTCTATCCAATTAAATCTCTATCCATAGACACTTGGGGCGTCGATTACGTCCTCCTAAATGGAGATAAACCAATAGAGCCAGTATATGCATATAGAGACCATAGGACAGATGAAGTAATCGACAGCGTCCATAATATCATACCATTTAAAGAGCTCTATAAGAGAACTGGAATACAGTATCAGAGCTTTAATACTATCTACCAGCTCTATTGGGACTCTATTAATAATAGGCTCACAAATGCAACAGAGTTTTTGATGATTCCTGAGTATCTATCCTATGCCCTGACTGGAAACAAGGTTAAAGAGTATACAAACGCTACTACTACAGGATTAATCAATAGAGAAAGCGGTGAATATGATGAAGATATCATCAAGGCTCTCTCCCTTCCTTCTTCTCTCTTTACTCAACTCTCTTCCCCTAAGACTAAAGTGGGAGAGTATAAAGGCATTGATGTTATCCTTTGTGCCACCCATGACACAGCTTCTGCTGTGGAGGGAATGGGTATTGAAGGTAATGAGCCTTATATTTCTTCAGGAACTTGGTCTCTTCTTGGATTGAAGGTCCCTTCTCCTATTACTGATGAAAAGAGCGAAGAAGGAAACTGGTCCAATGAAGGTGGAGTAGGATACACCAGGTATCAGAAAAACATTATGGGGATGTGGCTTATTAATAGGCTGAAAGAGGAGCTTGAACCAAATATTTCATTTGAAGAGTTCAATGCCATGACAGAGAGCTCTACTTTTGATGGTTTTGTCGATGCAGAAGACCCAGCATTTTTATCTCCAGAAAGCATGAAAGAGGCCTTTGACGAGAAGCTGGGAGTTAAAGGACTCTCATCTAAAGACTATTTTAGGTGCGCTGTAACATCTCTATCAAAGAGCTATGGAAAAGCCATAAGAGAACTTGAAGAGAACACTGGAAGAAAGTTTAAGAAACTCTTCATTGTTGGAGGCGGCGCCAACAACAGACTCTTAAATACATTGACAGAAAAAGAAACTGGACTAGAAGTTGTTGCTAAGGCAATGGAAGCGACAGCAATAGGAAACTTGAAGATACAAGCGGAGGCATATGATGAGTTATAATGAAGCAAAGGAAAGGTACTCTGTGTTAGGCGTAGACACAGATAAAGCCATAGAAAAGGCAAAGAGTGCAGCAATCTCTCTCCATTGTTGGCAGGGGGATGATGTAAGAGGATTCGATACAGATCCAAATAAGCCTCTTACTGGCGGTATTCAGACTACAGGAAACTATCCTGGAAGAGCCAGAAACTACAAAGAACTTATGGCTGATATGGACATGGCTCTTTCCCTTATTCCAGGAAAGAAGAAGATCAATCTTCATGCTTCTTATGCTATTTTCCCAGAAAATGAGTGGGTTGATAGAGACAAAATCGAACCAAAACACTTCCAGCCATGGGTTGAATTCATGAAAGAGAGAGGACTGGGAGCAGACTTTAACCCTACATTCTTCTCCCACCCAATGTGTGATCCTTTAACTCTTTCTTCTCCAAACAAAGAGACAAGAGACTTCTGGATCAGACACGGAAAGGCATGTTTGAGAATAAGCGAATACCTGGCGAAAGAGACGGGCGAGAAGTGTACTATGAATATCTGGACAGGGGACGGATTTAAAGATATTCCTGCTGATAGACTTGGACCAAGAAAGAGATATAAAGAGAGTATCGACGAAATCCTCTCAGAGCCATTCGACTTTAATCTTGTAAAACCTTGTGTAGAGAGCAAGGTCTTCGGAATCGGAGTAGAAAGCTATACTGTAGGTTCAGCTGAATTCTCACTTCTCTATGCTTCCCTCAATAAAGATAAGTGTATTCCTCTGATGGATAACGGCCACTATCACCCGACAGAAGTAGTAAGTGACAAAATAAGCTCACTATTGACTTATTTTCCAGAAATTGCACTCCATGTCACAAGACCAGTCAGATGGGACAGCGACCATGTTGTACTATTTGACGACGAGACAAGAGAGATTATGAAGGAAGTAGTAAGATGCGGTGGCTTAGATGGCAGAGTAAACATCGCTCTCGATTACTTTGATGCTTCCATCAACCGTATCGCTGCTTGGACACTTGGTGCAAGAAATGCAGAGAAGGCACTTCTTTATGCTCTCTTGGAGCCTTCAAATAGCTTAAAAGAGATGCAGGATTCCGGTGATTTCACATCTCTCCTTGTTGAAATGGATGAAGAGAAGACACTTCCATTCGGAGAAGTATGGAATGAATATTGTTCTCGTTGTGGCGTTCCAAGAGACGGAGAGTGGCTGGAAGAAGTCAAGAAGTATGAGAAGACAATACTAAAGGAGAGAGTGTGATGAAAAAGAATATACTTGAAAGCAAGTTCTTGAAAGAAATGATGTCTACTACATCTAATATGTATAGACTTGGCTGGGATGAGAGAAACGGTGGAAATATCAGCTACCTACTTAGAGACTATGATCTATCTGAGTACCTTGA